>JBDHAF010000192.1:0-7742 GCA_039588255.1 Gemmatimonadota bacterium
CTGAGGCTCGACCGCCTCCACGATATCATGGCCCGAAGCAATCTGACCCAGAACCACTGGGCCATCCGGATCTTGCGCGACCTTTACACACCTTGAAGATCTTCTCACGCTTCCACTAGCAACCAAACCAGCCCTTTCAGCATCAAACCCATATAGACCGATATATCGGAATCTATGAGTTCCTGTCTGGGAGATCGCATGTCACCCAAGAAACCACGTCCCAACGACTTGCTCCCGCTCACGCCCCGAATGCTGCACGTCTTGCTCGCGTTGACAGACGGTGCCCGCCACGGCTACGCGATCATGGAAGAAGTCCAGGCGTGCTCAGGTGGCCGCGTGCGCGTGGGGCCGGGCACGCTTTACGAAGCGCTCCAGAGTCTGGAGAAGAAGGAGTTGGTTGAGGTCGTGCCAAACAAACCGGGAGACGACCCGCGCCGCCGGTACCACAAGCTGACGCCGTTGGGTCGCAAGGTGCTTCAAGCTGAGGCCGATCGTCTAACCGACCTCATGCGGGTCATGAAGGCCAAGAAGGTTCAGGCGCGGCCGACATGAAACGCCGTATCCTCTCGTTGGCGGTTGCGGAGCGCGCCTATGCGATCCTGCTGCTGCTCTATCCCAGGGCGTTCCGCCGCACATTCGGCCCCACGATGACCGAGGTGTTCCGAACGCAATGGGAGCAGCAAACACGGGCGCACGGACGGCGAGTGTGGCCGTCGATTGTCGTGCGCACGGTGTTGGACGTTTTGAGCAGCGCGCCACGCCAGCGGATCAAAGTGATGATGGCCGTGATGTCTGAATGCCTTAACGGGCTTACGGAAGTCTCCGGACGAGAAGGCTCGTCACAGCGACCTGGGAAGGGCCACGCCGGTATCAGGGGTTTCGTGGACTCCGTGATCCAGGATGTCCGCTTCGGTGTCCGCACTTTGACCAAGCGTCCCCTCTTCACCGCAGTGGCTGTGGCGACCATCAGCCTCGGCATCGGCGCGACGACGGCCATCTTCAGCGTGGTGCACGGTGTCCTCTTGACGCCTCTAGACTATTCCGAGCCGGACCGACTGGCGCGAGTGGGGCATGCCGCGCTGGACGGCTCTTTTGGCATCACCAATCACACACTTGCGAACTACTCCGCGTGGAAAGGTCATACAGAAGCGTTTGAGTCGATGGCGGCGTACAGCTTCGAGTCCATGACCCTCACCGGCCACGACGGAGACGCACGCCGCGTACAGGGGATTCGGAGTGTGGGAAGTGTGTTCGATGTCGTGGGTGTAGGAGCGTATCTCGGACGCACCTTCTCGGAGCGGGAGGATCGTCCCGGGCCGGAAGACATCGTAGTCCTCAGCTACGGACTGTGGCAGCAGATCTTTGGCGGCGAAGCTCCAGATAGCAACACTGTGACTCTCGACGGCAAGCCATACGAGGTGATCGGTGTTATGCCGCCGGGCTACCAGCACCCGCGTCTGGGAATCCAGTTCTGGCTTACCGCCGACCTCGGGGAAGAGGCTCTCGCGACCGACAGGAATTGGAGCTACCGGACGGTGGCCCGGCTCGCTCCCGGGCGGACGGTGCAACAGGCGACGGAGGAGATGGAGGCAATTGCCACTCGGTCGCGGGAAGCGTATCCGGATGAAAACCGCAACGTGACGTTCCGAGTGGTTTCACTCCAGGCACTCCTGGTGCGCAACGTGCGTACGCTCTTGTTCGTGTTGATGGGCGCCGTCACCGCTGTCCTCCTCATCGCTTGTCTCAACGTCGCAAACCTGTTGCTGGCCCGCTCCGTCGCGCGGGAACAAGAGATCGCCGTCCGACAGGCGCTCGGCGCAAGTCGAGCCCGCCTGGTCCGACAACTTCTCACGGAAAGTGGGATACTTGCGATTATGGGTGCGGTGGGAGGTGTGGTGATCGGATGGCTGTTTCAGCGGGCCATTGTCGCTTGGTTGCCCGGTGGACTTCCCCGAGCGGAGCAGATCGGCATCGATCTACCGGTCATGGGCTTTGTCCTCGCAGTGGCGTGCGCGTCGGCCATGCTGTTCGGAGGGATTCCCGCGCTCCGGCTGTCGAACAAGTCGGTAGCAGATCGGATGGTCATACGAGAACGAGGCGCGAGCAGCGGAAAGGTCCAATACGGCGTGCTGATTGCCGAGGTCGCGGTGGCGGTCGTGTTGCTCAACGGAGCGGGATTGTTGACGCGCAGCTTCGTGAGCCTCGCCGGTGTGGCCCCGGGGTTCGAGACGGAGCAACGCCTCACGTTCAGGATGGGGTTGTCGGGCAGTTATGGCCCCGAGAGGCGAGTCGGGTTCTTCAGAGAGTTGGAGGAACGCCTGACGGCGCTTCCAGGTGTTTGGTCCGTTGGATTGACTACGGGGATTCCTGCGGCGGTCGAAGGTGCAAGCACGAGGTTTGAACCTGAGGATGGGCCGCTGGCCGGCGGCGAGCATCCGGGAGCTGTCTACCGGGTGATCAACCCGGGATACCATCAGACGATGGGCATCGAACTCATCAGCGGGCGGTTCCTCTCACGCAACGACGGCCTGGGCGGAACGCCGTCCGTTGTGATCAACCAGGTCCTGGCGGAGACCGTGTGGCCCGGGGAGAACGCCATCGGAAAGCGACTGCAACTCGGGTCGTGGGAGCGTCCGACGGTCACCGTGGTGGGCATCGTGGAGAGTGTTCGCATGTTCGGGCTGAATCGGGACCCTCCACCGGTGCTCTACTGGGTGCACGAGCTCCAGCCGTGGCGGCCGCTGTTCTCGGTGGTGATCCATGCTGCAGTCGAGCCGAGCAGCTTGGTTGGAGCGATGCGACAGGCCGTCCGGGAGCTGGATCCCCATCAACCAGTCTTCGCCATCAACACCGTGGACGGGATCCTCTCGTCCTCTGTGGCGTCGCAGAGGAATTCGATGACGCTGTTGGGACTCCTCTCAGGTATCGGGCTGGTCATGGCCCTCGTGGGGGTTTACGGCCTGCTCTCATTCGTGGTGAACCACCGACAGCGGGAGATCGGGATTCGCATGGCGCTGGGAGCCGACACCGGGAAGGTGCGGCGGTTGGTGGTTCGCGAGGGAATGGTCCAGGTGCTGGCGGGATTGGCCCTGGGGTTGGCCGGGGCCGTCGGTCTGGGCCGGTTCATACGAAGTCTCCTATTCGGCATCTCACCGACCGATGCAACGACGATGATCGGCGTATCGCTCTTAATCGTGGCGACGGCGTTGGTGGCGACGTACTTGCCGGCGCGAAGAGCCACCAGAGTCGATCCGATGATGGTGATGCGGGCTGAGTGAGGTCGATACGGGGCTGCGGCTTGCCAAGGTCACGCCTGGGGTATATACTTCGCAGTACGAAATATCGTGGTGCGAAGTGTGGTGCGTGTTTGACCTGACCCAATGGGCATGAGCCGGGAGGCCCGCGTGTTCAACAAAGAGCTGAAAAAGGGCAGCCTGGAGCTGCTGATCCTCTCCGTGCTGGAAGGCAACACTCGGCACGGCTACGAAATCGGGAAGCTCCTGGAGGAACGATCGGACGGAAAGCTGGCCTTTCCTGTCTCCACCCTGTACTCGATTCTCTACCGCATGGAGGACCGGGCGTGGATCGCGGGACGATGGGAGGAGAAGCAAGGCAAAAGGCGCCGCTGCTACTACACGTTGACCGCTGAGGGGAAAAAGGTGCTGGCCCAGCAGCAGCAGGAATGGGAGGCGTTCACCGCGGTGGTCAAAGACGTAATCGAGGTGGACCATGCCTGACTGGACTGACCTGCTTCGCCGACGGCCGGGCCTCCCGGGGGTGGTGGGTGATCGCCGCGAGCGGATGATCCAGGAGCTGGCCGATCATCTGGAGGATATGTACCAAGAGGCGTTGCACCTCGGCGCCACCGAAGAAGAGGCCGAGGCGCAGGCGATCCGTTCCTTGAGCGCCCGGGATTCCAAAGCGTCTGGGGCTGTGCAGGGCGCGCACGGACACCTCGCCGCACGGGCTCCAAGGTGGCGGCGGAGTCTGTGGACCGCCCCGGCCGATCTGGTACGGGATTTCCGGTTCGCACTCCGCTCCCTCTCGAGGCGTCCACTCTTCACCGGCGTCGTCGTGCTCGTCCTGTCTCTCGGGATCGGGGCCACCACCGCCATCTTCACCCTCCTCGACGCCATCGTCCTCTCACCCCTACCCTTCAATGAGGCCGATCGCCTCGTGGTCTTGGGGCATTCGGCACCGAACGTGGGCGAAGGGGACGTGGGGCAGTGCGCCGCATGGCACTTCACGTACGAAGATGAGAACCGGGTTTTCGAGGACCTGGGGATGTACGGCAGCGGAGCGCCGACAGTGTTAGGAGTGGGCGAGCCCGAGACCGTCCCGGCACTGTACGTGACGAGCGGCGTGTTCCGCGCTCTGCGCATGACTCCCCTCTTGGGACGGATCTTCACGCCGGAAGACGAAGACCCGGGTGCGCCGGCCCTCGTGATCCTGAGCTACGGGTACTGGCAGAATCAGTTCGGTGGGGACCCGGAGGTTCTTGGTCGGACGATCGAGGTTAGCGGGTTGACCCGGGAGATCGTGGGCGTCATGCCGCCCACCCTTGTGAGTTTGGGGCGGGACCCGTCCCTCATCATTCCTCTCCGCTTCGACCGATCCACCCTTTTCGTGGGGAACGTGGGGTACGACTCGGTGGTGAGGCTGAAGGACGGGGTCACCATGGAAGAGGCTGCGGCGGACATGGCGCGGATGCTCCCCATGGCGTTCGAGAAATTCCCCGGCGGCCCGGTGATTGCTTCTGCCAGGGAGGCGGAAACCATCCCGTTGGTTCGTCCCTTGAAGACTGTCCTGGTGGGATCCGTGTCGAATCTCCTCTGGGTCCTCCTGGGAGGGGTTGCCGTCGTGCTCCTCATCGCGTGCGCCAACGTCGCCAACCTCTGCCTGGTGCGAGCCGATGGGAAGACCGTGGAGATGGCCGTGCGAGCCGCCATGGGGGCGGGGCGCCGACGGATCGTGTGGGAGTACCTGAAGGAGAGCCTGTTGTTGGGTGTGTTGGGCGGTGCGGGGGGCCTGGTCATCGCCGTGGCAGGGTTGAGGATCCTGGTGGCGACGGCGCCGGTGGAGCTCCCCCGGCTCCAGGAGGTTTCGCTGGACCCGAGGGTCCTGCTCTTCACCCTGACCGTGGCCGTGGGCGCCGGATTGTTCTTCGGCATGTTTCCGGCGTTGCGCCAGGGCCGGAGCGGACTCGTGGATGCCCTCAAGCAGGGTGGCCCCAGCGGCATCAAGGGAAGAGACCGGCACCGGGTGCAGAACACGCTGGCGGTGAGCCAGGTGGCCCTGGCGCTGCTCCTCCTCTTGGCCTCGGGACTCATGCTGAGGAGCTCCCAGGCTCTCCGGACCGTGGACCCAGGCTTCCGGCAGGCGGCAGACGTGCTGACGCTGGGCGTCTTTCTCACCGCAGGTGACAGTCCCAATGCGGAGGACCGCGCCCGCGTCCAGGAGCAGATAGCTCGGCGGCTAGGTGAGATTCCCGGCGTGACGTCGGTGGGTATGGCTACGGCCATTCCCATGGCGGGGGGGAACAACATCAATCCCCTGTACGTGGAGGGAATCACCAGCGCGGGTGAGGCGCCGCCACAGACTCGGAGACACAACTACATCGGCGCCGGCTATCTCGAAACGCTGCAGATCCACCTCCGGGCGGGCCGCAGCTTTACGTGGCAGGACATTCACAACCGGATCCCTGCGGCCCTGGTCTCGGAGAATCTGGCCCGGGAGTATTGGGGTTCCGTCGAAGAAGCGATGGGGAAGAAGATTTCGGTTCGACCCGACCCCGTTCGCTGGCACGAGATCATCGGCGTCGTGGCGGACGTCCGGGATGACGGGGTGGACACCGATCCCGTCCCCATGGTGTACTGGCCCCAAGTCACCCTGGCGTTCTGGCAGGGATCGCCGGTGGACCAGGCAATGGTGTGGCGTGGAGCAGGGTACGCCATCCGGAGCGCCCGGGTGGGTACGCCCGGCTTTCTCGAGCAGGTCCGGGAGGCCGTGTGGGAGGTAAACCCGAACCTGCCGGTCAGAAACCCGCGCACCCTCGACGGGCTCGTGGCCGCATCTGTGGCACGCACGTCCTTCACCTTTATCCTGCTGGGCATCGCCGCCGGGGTTGCCCTCCTTCTGGGATTGATCGGCGTGTACGGGGTGATCACCTACGCGGTGAGTCAACGGCAGCGGGAGATGGGGATGCGGATCGCGCTGGGAGCACGCGGGCAGGACGTTACGGGAATGGTACTCCGGCAGGGGATGGTCCTTGCCCTCGTCGGGCTCCCCATCGGTTTGGCCATGGCCGTCGGTCTCACGCGTCTCATGTCTGGGCTGCTCTACGGCGTCTCCGCCCTGGACCCGGTGACGTTCGTAGTGGTACCGGTGGGCCTTCTGCTGGTGACGCTGCTTGCCAGCTACGTTCCGGCTCGAAGGGCCGCGCGCATCGATCCCATGGCGGCGTTGCGGGCGGAGTAGGCGGTCATATGACGTGGCGAGGGTGGAGTGTTGCCGATGGTGATTTCACTCCACCCGAAGCATCGAGGCCGGATCCACCGCGGCCGCACGGTGCGCTGGCCACCGACACACCACACCCGCAGCAAGAAGAAAAATCGCACTCGGCACGAGGAACGCCCAGGGATCCAGAGTGCTCACGCCGTAGACTTGACTCTCGAGCAGTCGCGTGAGGCCGGCTGATGCTGCAATTCCCAGTGTCAGACCCACCACCACGGGCCTCAATCCCAAGACGACGACAAACCGAAGCACGCGTTGCCGCTGAGCGCCGAGAGCAACCCGAATACCGATCTCCCGCATCCGTCTGCCCACAAGAATCGTGAGCACACCGAGGACACCAACTTCCCGCCTCAATCCATCATGTTTGCCTCTCCGGTCCTTCACGGTTTCCCGCTTTTCCTTATCTGTAAGGCATTTGATTCACTCCGGTTGGAGGGGCCATGTCGGAACACAGAGCCCGGGTGGCGTGGGACAGGGGGGCCGATTCGTTCGAGTACGAGTCGTTCAGTCGCGACCACAGCTGGCAGTTCGGTGGCGGAATCGAGGTGAAGGCCTCTTCGGCACCCGACTATCTCGGCAACCCTGCCCGCATCAATTCTGAAGAGGCGGTGGTGGCGGCGCTGGCGAGCTGCCACATGCTCACGTTTCTGGCCATCGCGGCCAAGAAGCGGTTGGTGGTGGACAGCTACGCCGATGAGCCGGTGGGGACGCTGTCCAGGAACGCGGAAGGGAAGGTGTCCATCACCAAGGTGGTGCTCCACCCGAACGTCACCTTCGGGGGCGACCAAAGCCCCAGCCCGGACGTGTGCCGCCGCATCCACCAGAAGGCCCATGCCCACTGTTTCATCGCCAACTCGGTGAACTTTCCGGTGGGCATGGAGTCAGACTGTCTGAGTTGCTCGGACCTCGCCGCACCGGCATCGGTGGAGGCCTAAAGAGTGACGGTGGCTTGTGTTTGACACGGCCATCGTCTTTAATTGAATCTTCAGGAAGTGCCTGTGAGCGAATCCCGGAGGGACCTATGAAGTCTTCCACCACCAACCGTCGCGCGTTCTTGACAGCCGCGTTGGCGCTGCCGGCGGCCGGTCTTGCCCGACCGGCGGGTGCCGCCACCATCCAGGACCCTCAGGATCGCATGGAAGGGTCCCCGTTTAGGGAGGGCGGCGAGCGGTTCGAGCCGGTCCCGGGACAGCTCTTTAGCACCCCGTACGACAACGACCCCTTCGTCA
>JBDHAF010000193.1:0-6838 GCA_039588255.1 Gemmatimonadota bacterium
CGTGCCCTCAAGACGGTGTTGCTCATTACGGCCGTCTTCATGGGGGCCGAGGTGGTCGGCGGCATCGTGGCCAATTCCCTCGCCCTGCTGGCGGACGCAGGACACATGCTGACGGATGTGGCGGCGATCGGCCTGTCACTGTTCGCCGCCCATATCGCGCGGCGTCCGGCGACTCAGGAAAAAACCTACGGATACCTCAGGCTCGAAATTCTCGCCGCCCTGATCAATGGGACGGCCCTGTTTGTCATGGCGGGGGCCATCGTGTGGGAGGCGGTACGCCGCATGGGGCAGCCCCCCGAGGTACAACCGGGCATCATGTTCGGCGTGGCCGCGGCGGGCCTCGTTGCCAACCTGGTCGCGATGCGCCTGCTGCACGAGGGCCACAACCATTCGCTCAACGTTCGAGGAGCCTACCTCCACGTCATCAGTGACCTCCTGGGCTCGATCGGGGCGATCCTGGGGGGGGTCATTATCTTTGTTACGGGATGGAACGTGGTGGACGCGGTTATCTCCGTCGTCATTGCGCTCCTCATTCTGGTGAGTGCGTGGCGGCTGGTTCGGGAGAGCGTTGACGTGTTGCTCGAGGGAACGCCGGCGCACATCGCTCTCTCAGACGTCCAGGCACAGCTTGCGGGGATTCCCGGCGTTCACGACGTGCACGACCTCCACGTCTGGACGGTGACCAGTGGCGTCGTTGCAATGAGCGGACACGTCGTCGTGCGGGACCCCGCACGACATCAGGGAATCCTGGAGACGGCCCATAGCCGGCTGGTAGCGTTGGGCATTCAACACGTGACGATGCAGATCGAGCAAGAGCACACCTGCGAGGAGCCGCGGACGGTATGAACTCGATCTGTAACCCATTGAAAAATAAGGTGTTGTAAGTCTTGTCGATTCGAAACATCGCGATCATCGCACACGTCGACCACGGAAAGACGACCCTGGTGGACAAGATGCTCCGCCAGGCGGGTGTTTTCCGATCCAACGAGCGGGTGGAGGAGCGGGTGATGGACTCCAACCCCCTGGAGCGGGAACGAGGCATCACGATCCTCAGCAAGAACGCCTCGCTGCGGTGGCGCGACACCAAGATCAATCTCGTGGATACGCCGGGCCACGCCGATTTCGGCGGCGAGGTCGAGCGGATCCTGCGGATGGTGGATGGCGTGTTGCTCCTGGTGGACGCCGCGGAGGGGCCGATGCCGCAAACCCGGTTCGTCACCCGCAAAGCCCTGGGGTTGGGGCTCCATCCCATCGTGGTGATCAACAAGGTGGACCGGGCTGACGCCCGGCCTGCCGAGGTGCACGACGAGGTGTTGGAGCTGTTCATGGACCTAGAGGCCTCCCACGATCAGCTCGACGCCCCCTTTCTCTACGTCTCGGCGAGAGACGGTGTCGCCTCGGCCGATGTGGATGCCCGGGGGAGCGACCTCGAGCCGCTGTTCAACGCCATCGTGGAGCACGTCCCGCCGCCCGCGTGCGAGGAGACCGGTCCGTTCCAGATGTTGGTCTCCACGGTCGATCACTCGCCGTACGTGGGCCGTCTCGCCATCGGGCGCATCGAGCGAGGCCGGGTGGCGGTTGGACAGCCCGTGTCGCTGTTGTCGCTGGGGGAGCCGGGGGTGGTGGTGGGCCAGGCCGAGGTGGAGACGGCGAAGGTGACGACACTTTACGTCTTTGAGGGGCTACAACGCACTGAGGCGGAGGACGCCGGCGCCGGCGACATCGTGGCCCTGGCGGGACTCGGGGCGGTGGAGATCGGCAGGACCGTCACCGATCCGGGACGTCTGGAGCGGCTGTCCGGGATCGCCGTAGAGGAGCCCACCATTTCGGTGGATTTCATGGTCAACAACTCGCCGTTCGCCAGCCGGGAGGGGCGGTTCGTGACCTCGCGACAGGTACGCCACCGGCTGTTCAAGGAGCTAGAGCGGAACGTCGCCCTGCGCGTGGAGGAAACCGAGAAGCCCGACGTGCTCACCGTGTCGGGCCGGGGCGAGCTCCACCTGGGCATCCTCATGGAGACGATGCGCCGGGAGGGGTACGAGTTCCAGGTGAGCCGACCCCGGGTGATCACCAAGGTGGCGGACAACGGCGAGCGGTTGGAGCCCTATGAGGATCTCAACGTCGACGTCCCGGAAGATATGCTGGGGACGGTGATCGAGAAGATTGCCACCCGGCGTGGGGAGATGGTCGACATGAAGAACACGGGTGATGGGCGGGTGAAGATGCAGTCGCGGATTCCGGCTCGTGGGCTCTTTGGCTTGCGGGGTGAGTTTCTCACCGACACCCGGGGGGAGGGGGTAATGCACCACCGTTTCCTGGACTACGGTCCGTGGGCCGGACCGCTCGTCGGCCGGAGCCGGGGGGTGCTGGTGGCAGACCGGCCTGGGGCGTCGGTGGGATACGCGATTTTCAACTTGCAGGAACGGGCGACGATGTTTATCTCACCGGGAGTGGCGGTCTACGAGGGGATGATCGTTGGCGAGAACGCCCGGCCCGATGACATGGAGGTGAACATCACGAAGGAGAAAAAGCTCACCAACATGCGCACCACGGCCTCCGACGAGATGATCCGCCTCGAGCCCCCTCGGGAGATCACGCTGGAGCTGGCCCTTGAATACATCGAGGAGGATGAGCTAATAGAGATTACGCCCGCTGCGATCCGGTTGCGCAAGCGTTCGCTCACGGCGGTCGAGCGTCGCAAGATTGCGCGAGCTGGTGGAGGCGCGGCAATTTAACCTCAACTCACTTGGGCCCAGGAGAGCTCACCATGCTGGCGTGGGAAAATCCGCCCCTGACCGGTTTAGCCGACGAGGGCGGCCTCGACGAATCGGAATTGGAAGAAGACGGAAAATTAGAGGGCGAAGAGGGCTTGGACGAGACGGGCCTGGAGGATGAGGATTTTGGGGAGGAGGAGGAGGAGGACGACGAGTACGAGGAGTACGAGGAGTTCGATGACGACGCCGAGCGGCGCCACTATCATCCGCGGCGGGCCGACTGGGACGGGTGAGGGCGGCCGGATCGAGGCCCTTGGCGCGACCATCTCGGCCCTCTACATTGTGAAACCCGGCGGGCCAGTAGCTCAGGTGGTTAGAGCGCACGCCTGATAAGCGTGAGGTCGGAGGTTCAACTCCTCCCTGGCCCATCACATGAGGTTCGTCCGTAGGACGTGGTTTGATGACCAAAGCAAGGCGACGCACAGCTCGAGACAGCAGCCCTCGTCGGCATGCCGTCACAACGACAGCCGAACGATTGTAGAGATACTTAGGCCGCAGCAGGGAGGCCCCCTCAGAATATCCCGAGTCCCCCCAGCAGGATGATGATCACCGCGAGGGGGATGAGGTACATGACGAACGGTTTCCACGACGCAAACACCTTGAGGCGGCCCGCCCCCACGTTGGTCTCGTCCCGGAACCCCTCCCAGCCCCACGCCACTGCAACGTAGAGCGCCAGGGCCAAGGCGGCGGCGACGAGCATGAAGTTGCCGGAGATCTTGTCCACCAGCACGAAGATGTCCATCCCGAACACCCGAAGGTGGGACCACGGTCCCTGGGAGAGCACGTTGGGGACGGTGAGGATGAATAGCCCCGTCGCCGAAATGATCACCGACTTCTTTCGGGTGATGCGCAGCGAGTCGCACAGTGTGGCCACCAGGACTTCGGTCTGCGCTATGGCGGACGTCAGCCCGGCCAGGATCAGCAGGAAGAAGAATGCGCCGCCGAAGAGCTGACCCACCGGCATCCGGTCGAACAAGTTCGTCATCGTCACGAACAGGAGGCGGGCCCCCGAATCGGGATCGATACCGAACGCAAAGAGCGCGGGGAAGATGACGAGCCCCGCGAGGAACGCGACGCCCGTGTCACACGCCACCACGATGGCGGCGTTGCCGGGGATGTCCATGTCCCGCTTCATATAGCTGCCGAAGCCGAAGGCCGCCGACATCCCGATGCCGATGGAGAAGAAGGCCTGTCCCAGCGCGGCGAGCACTGTTCGCCCGTTCAGGGCGGAAAAGTCGGGGGTCAAATACCAGGCCAGGCCCCGCCCGGCTCCCTCGAAGGTCAGGGAACGGGCCGCCAACACGAACAGCAAGACGAACAGGAGGGGCATGGCGAACTTGGCCACCCACTCGACGCCCTTCTGCACGCCCCGACCCACCAGCACGGCGATGACCACGGTGACCAGGAGGGTGTAGCCCAGGACGGGGATGGGCGTTGCGACGAACGTGTCGAACGTGGACTGGATCTCCGACGCGGGGACGCCGGCGAAGCGGCCCGTGGCGATCTGGACGAAGTACGCAACGATCCACGCCATCAGCATGTAGTAATAGGAGAGGATCATCACGTTGGCGATCGAGCCCAGCCACCCGACGCTGGCCCAAGGGCTGCGGGGGCTTCCCGTCAGCTTCTCCATGCCCGCGATGGGCGTGAGTCGGGTCTTTCGGCCGAGGCTCAGTTCCGCCGTCAACAGGGGGATCCCGATGAGCATGGCGCACCCGATGTAGACGATCAGGAACGCGCCGCCGCCGTTCTCCCCCACCGTATAGGAGAACCTCCAGATGTTGCCGAGGCCGACCGCGTAACCGGCCGTGGCCATGATGAAGCCGAAACGGCTCCCCCAGTTTTCACGCATCGATAGGATGTCCGGTGGGTGAGATGTCGTGGGCGTCAACTCCGGGCGCTGTCGCGCAACGCACGGCGCCCTTGGCTGCGCGGGCTAATGTACCCCATGGGGGTCCACTCGGCGATGGATGGATCGGGCGTGCCCCTCCCGCCTCTCGTGTCAAGCAACGCTTACAGGTCTCGGTTTCACTGCTCCTTTAAGGTCCCTTCACGGTCTGGTGGGGATACTCCGGTACCAGGGCTTCCACAAACAGGATGGTTCCATGAGCCGGACGGTCAATTCGCTGATTCTTTTTGCCGCCGTCGCCGCGCTCGGAGCGTGCGCGACCGATGTCACGGACGTTATCGAGACGACGGAGCTCCTCTCCGTCATTCCCGCCGGAGGAGCAACCGGCGTCGATCCCAATGAGCCGATTACAATTCAGTTCTCGCACCCGGTGGGCGTGGGCATGGAACAGTACGTCGTGCTCCACGAGGGCGGCGTCAACGGCGAGATCGTCCCTGGCACCTGGACCTGGTCGGAGGACCGGATGGCTCTGACGTTCGTCCCGGACCAACCCCTCCAGGCACAAACCGAGTACGCGATCCACATCGGTGGGGGATTGATGGACTCCAACGGCAATGTGGTCGACTGCCGACGGGGCGAGGGCTTTGGGGGACAGTGGGTAGGTGGAGGGATGATGGGTGGGATGGGCTCGGTGTCGTCCACCATGATGGGGCAGGGGTGGCAGCATCCGAACAACGGTACCTACGGGATGATCTTCACGTTCACCACGGCGTGACTATCGTACCATGCCGCGCTTCCAGCGGCGCAGCTCCTCGTTGGGACCCATGACCAACATCACGTCGTCCTCCCGGAACGTGTAATCGGGGGACGGCGTGGTCTGCAGCTCCTCGTCGCCGGTTTCCGACGCTTGCTTGATCATCAAGACACTCACGCCGTAGTTCTCGCGAATCCCCAATTCCCGGATCGACTTGCCGATGAATTGCATCGGGGTGGGAACCTCGGCGACAGCCGTGTTCTCGACCGTCGGAACGAGCGAGCTGTCCCCCTGCACGGCGGACACCATGCTGTGGGCCATGTCGCGCTTGAACACCTCCGTGTTGTAGCGCTCGATGACGTCTCCCGGCCAAATGGCGCCCACCAGCCGCCCTCGCTCCATCACCGCAACCTCGCCGCGGTACGACCCCAGGTACTTCATCACGTGGGCGAGCGTGTCGTCGGGTGAGACGGTGGGGAAGTCCTGCACCGTCATGACGTCCTCCGCGATGACGAGGGTCTCCAGCGACGCGGTCTCCCGCATGATCGGCCTGATGTCGTCGGCCGTGACGATCCCGAGTAGCTCCCCGTCGCTCTCGGTGACGAAGAGTGTGCTACCGGGGTGTTCGATGAACCGGGAGAGCAACATCACGAGTTGGGCGTCGGGTGACACGGTCACCACCTCGGTGCGCATCTCCTCGCGCACCGGAACGGCCTGAAGCACGTTGGCGTCCTTCCCCTTGTGGATATCGATCCCACGGCGCAACAACTTGAGGGTGTAGATGGATCCCTTCTGCATTCGGGTAGCCAGCAGCGTCGCAATGATGCAACTGATCATCAGGGGCAGGATGATCTCGTAACTGCCGGTGAGCTCGAAGATGATCAGGATCGCGGTGATCGGGGCGTGGGTGCCCGCCGCCACGACCGCGCCCATGCCGACCAGCGCGTAGGCGCCCGCCCCGGCCGTGCTCGCCGGCCAGACGGTGTGCACCACCGTGCCCACGGCCCCACCCAACATCGCGCCGATGAAGAGTGACGGCGCGAAGATCCCCCCAGATCCGCCGGAGCCGATCGTGATCGACACCGCCACGAGCTTGAACACGACGAGGAGCAACATGAACTTCCAGACCATGGAACCGTGGAGCGCCTCGTTGATGGCCTCGTACCCGACGCCAAACACCTGCGGCAACCACACGCCGATGACGCCGATCATGGCCCCGCCGATCAATGTCCGGATGGGCGGAAAGATGCGAACCCGTTCGAAGAGATCTTCGGCGGCGTACAGGGTGCGCACGAACGCCAGAGCAACCACCGCGGCCAACAGCCCGAGCGCCGCGTAGGCGAAGAGCTCGAAGGCGTGGACGAAGCTGTAGGCCGGGACTTCGAAGGCCGGAAAGTCCCCCAGGAAGTGCTGGCTGACCACCGTGCCCATGACCGATGAGATGACGATGGGCGAGAACTG
>JBDHAF010000194.1:0-7284 GCA_039588255.1 Gemmatimonadota bacterium
CGCAGTCGGATGACGTGGGCAATACGAAGACGGCGAGCCCCCAAGGAGCTCGCCATCTTGTAGGTAGCGGAGGAGGGACTCGAACCCCCGACACGCGGATTATGATTCCGCTGCGCGTGCCGATGTTCCGGAAGCCCAGGCGCAATGGGGCATTCAGAGGATCTCGGTGTTCAGTGTGAGGGAAAAAGTGAGGGACGCCTCGTCCACACCCGTCGTCCCCTACCCTGGCGACGATCTCTCCGGAGGCACCCTTATTAAGGAATGGTGGCCACACCCGTGGCCACACCCGTGGCGACACCCCGTCGCCCACCATCCCCAGCCCCTTCCGCCAAGCCCCTGCCCCTGAGCCCGTTATGCCACTGAGGACAGGTGCCGAGTGGTTGAAGAGGCGCGCCCGGAGAGCCGGCGAAGGAAACCCGAGACTGGAACCTGAGTTTACACTTCTCACCTAGGACCGTACGATCCGGCCCCCAATTGGAACTCGAATTTCTACTTGTTTCCACCTCCAGAGACCCAATAGAAACACCTGCCAATGACGCGGACGCCGTTAGTACCCCTGTGTCCTGAGTGTATACTCCCGGTGGGGCGCGTACAAACGACTCGTCCAAGCCTCGCCAAACCCCCATAAACGGTCCATCTTAGCCCCATGTCCGAGATCACCGCCCGGCTCTCGACCGCCCTCGCCGACCGTTACAGAATCGAGCGCCACCTGGGCGAAGGCGGCATGGCAAACGTCTACCTCGCCGAGGATCTCAAGCACCACCGCAAGGTGGCAGTGAAAGTATTACGTCCTGAGTTGGCGGCCGTGCTCGGCGCGGAGCGGTTCGTGCAGGAGATCGAGACCACCGCCAATCTCCAGCACCCCCACATCCTGCCGCTCTTCGATTCGGGCGAGGCCGATTCGTTCCTGTACTACGTGATGCCGTTCATCGACGGCGAGACGGTGCGCGACAAGCTGAACCGCGAAACACAGTTCGGCATCGACGAGGCGGTGGGCATCACGGCCGACATCGCCGACGCGCTCGACTACGCCAATCGCAACAACGTCATCCACCGCGACATCAAGCCCGAAAACATTCTACTCCACGATGGGCGTCCGATGGTGGCCGATTTTGGGATCGCGTTGGCGGTGAGTGCAGCGGCCGGTGGGCGGATGACGGAGACCGGCCTCTCACTCGGCACGCCGCACTACATGAGCCCCGAGCAGGCGACGGCCGAGAAGGATCTCACCAACCGCTCGGATATCTACTCTTTAGGCTGCGTATTGTACGAGATGTTGACGGGCGAGCCGCCGCACACGGGGGCGTCGGCGCAGGCGGTCGTCATGAAGATCGTAACGGAAGATGTGCAACCCGTGACGGAGTTGCGGAAGTCGGTGCCAACGCATGTCGCTGCGGCCACAGCCAAGTCGTTGGAGAAATTGCCGGCGGATCGGTTCGAGACGGCGAAGGAGTTTGCCGAGGCGCTCACGAACCCGGCGTTCACGCTCCCGACCACGCAGGCAGCGGCGGTCGCAGGTGCAGCGGCGAGCGGGCCGTGGAATCGCTTGAGTATCGGCCTGGCATCACTCGCCGCGGTGCTCGCTGTCGTCGCCCTCTGGGGTTGGCTGCGCCCTGCCTCGGAGAGTCCAACCCATCCGGTGCGCTTCTCCATCACGCCGGCCGCGGGCCAGGCAGTTGCCATCACCGGTGTGGTGGACGTGGCGTTTTCTCCCGACGGGTCACGATTCGTGTATCGAGGTCAAGGCGAAGGTGGCTTCCAACTCTTAGCCCGCGCCGTCGACGAGCTGGAAGCTCGACCGATACCCGGCACAGAGGGCGCGTTCCAACCCTTCTTTTCGCCCGATGGCCTGTGGCTAGGCTTTTTTCAAGCCGGCGGGCAGCTCAAGAAGGTCCAGATCAGTGGGGGGCCACCGCTCCCCATCGCGGAAACCGGAGGCTTTACTCGGGGGGCCACCTGGGGATCCAACGACGTCATCGTGTTCGCCTCTTCCGGTCAGCCCGGTCTCATGCAGGTCCCGGGGTCTGGCGGGGCGCCGCAGCCACTCACGGCCCCTGACACCGCTGCGGGCGAAACCGATCATCGCTGGCCCGCGTTCGGGCCCGAAGGCAAAACCGTGTTCTTCACGAGCTGGTCGGGCTCGAACGAGACCGCACGCATCGCCGTCGCCTCGCTGGAGTCAGGAACGGTGACCCGTCTCGCCGAGGCCGGGGTCGGTCCCCACTACACCGACACCGGTCATCTCGTGTACACGCGATCGGACGGCTCCGTGGTCGGCGTGCCGTTCGACCTGGGGAGAGGGGAGGTGACGGGCCAGGCCATCGCCCTCCTGGCGTCGGTGACCCTCTCGGGAGTCGGCGCGGCCGAGCTCGCCATCTCCAGAAACGGCTCGCTGGTGTACGTCCCCGGATCCGCGGCACTGGGCGTCAATCTCGTGCTGGTCGACCGCCAGGGCCTCGAGACTTCCCTCGACGACAGGTCGTTGCCGTTCCAAGCACCGCGCTTCTCACCATCGGGCGACCGAGTGGCGATGACGATCGAGGGTCACGTTTGGGTGTACGATGTGGAGCAGCGCACCTTGTCCGTGCGCACATTCGAGGGCGGCAACTTTTACCCTACGTGGAGCGCCGATGGGACGCAGTTGATGTTCTCGTCCGACCGGACTGCCTCACGGAGCTTGTACACGTTGCCGGCAGACGGCAGCACCCGAGAGCCGGCGCCGCTGTTGGAGACACAGGCGGCGATCTACGAGGGCGCGTGGTCGCCGGACGGACGGTGGCTCGCCTTCCGCGAAGGGACCGGCACGGATAGAGATATCCTCGTGATGCCGCTGGAGGGCGAGGATCGAACGCCGCGGCCGTTTGCACAAACCACTTTCAACGAACGGGCCTTGGCGATCTCACCCGACGGGCGCTGGCTGGCCTACGTGTCCAACGAATCGGGGCGAGACGAGGTTTACGTGCGGGCGTTCCCCGAGCCGGCCGGCCAGGAGCAGGTGTCGGTCAATGGTGGCCAAGCACCCAGGTGGGCGCCGGGCGGTGACGAGTTGTTCTACCGCACCGCGAGCGGAATGACGGCCGCCACAGTTGAGACGGAGAGGGCGTTCAGGGTAACCGGGCGCACCGTGCTATTCGAGGACGATTACCGAACGGTAAACCCCGTGTACGCCCATTACGACGTCGATCCGCGGAGCGGGCGCTTCCTCATGCTCACAGGTGAGGATGCGTCGGGAGAGATTATTGTCGTGGCGAATTGGCTTGAGGAGTTGCGGCGGAGGATGGGGAATTAGACGGGACCGAAGTCGGAGACTCCGTTCTTGTATGCGCCCGCACGGGGCCATACGGACACACCGCCCGATCCCAATGGTGCCACCTAGAGGCGCGCCTGGAGAGCGGCGGCTGGAATGACCGAAGTGTGACAAAACATCACAATTCTGCGACCGAACGCACTACGATGTCACACTTCTAGGCCCCGATATCACACTTTGTCACACCTCAATCCACTCACTTATCCACTCACCTTGGTCCTCGCGCCTCGGACGCGCCCCCTGTTGGTCTATTCCTCTAATAGGGCGCGGTGCCCCGCCCTGTCGACTGGAGGTGCGTCACACCGGGTCGAGAATGCGTCGGGTGTTTTTGGGAATGGCGCTACTGTCTGCCCCTTCGGCCTGATCAACTCCTGAGACGCTGGTAGTCACGAGGTTCAGTTTCCCACCCGCTCCTTCAGCTCCTCGAAGAAGTTCTGGACGAGGATCAGCTCGTCTTGATTCTGCTCTTCGCCGGTACCGGCGACGCGGGCCATCAGGAAGCGCTGGTCGTCCTCGGTGACGAGGTACGAGGTGGAGTTGTTCGCGAAGTATATGCCGTCGGGAACGCTGAACAGCACCCGGCGTTCGACAACCGCCATGAGCGGCCCTGGTCGGATCTCGGCGACCATGAGGTCGCGGTGTCCAAACGTGGTGGGACCGTCGGTCACGTAGAACAGTTCCCGCCCGCTGTGGGCCCACACGGCGGCCCGGCCACCTCCGTCCGAGACCTGGATCTTGCGACCCTCGGTATCCGGGAACGGACGGATGAACACCTCCCGACGCCCTGTCTCGTCCGACTGGTAGGCGAGCCAGCGACCGTCGGGCGAAACGGCCGGGCCGGCTTCGTCGAAGTCGGAAACGACCAGCGGTCGTGGAACACTGTCCACGCCGGGTCGCAGGCCGAGGATGTCCCGCCCTCCCGTGACGCCGGCAACTCCTCCGGTCCGTAGGATCAGCCACTCCCCGTCCGGGCTCCACACTGCTTCTGCTAGGACCACCTCGTGATCGAAGAGGAGATCCGCATCGCCGACCCCGTCGGCCCGCTTTGTCCAAGCGTCGAGTTCTCCCGCGCGGGCCGACAGAAACGTCACGCTCTCACCGTCGGGACTCCACCTGGGAAACCGATCCGTGCCCTCCGCAAACGTGAGGCGGGAGAGCGGTCCGTCCGGGAGCTCCTTAATCCAGATATCGCGGCCGAGATCGGTCCGCGCCTTGAGTGCCAGGCGAGTCTCGTCTGGCGAGAGGTCCCATCCGCGATTGTCGGCGTCCGCATCAAACGTCCACCCCGGATCGACAGACGTGACCTCGCCCGAGCGTGCCACCCAGACGAGCTCGAACTCGGACGACGCGGGCGAGCCGGTCCAGTATACGACCGTGCCCGACTTGGAGACTGTGTACAGGGCGACGGCCCTGGGCCCGACCCGGACGCCCTCGATCACCGGCACGGCGGCTCCGGTCAGCTCCAGGGTCCCGGCGTCGAATGGAGCCACCATGATCCGTCCTTCCAAGGTGGCGAACATGAGGTAGCCCGCGGGCAGGGGGTGCGCTGTGATGCCCGGCGTCAACACCTTGCGCTCGCCTGTGGCGAGCCGCATCGCTTCGATCCGGAACGGCGTCCCGTACACAGTGAAGACGGCGACCTTGCCGCCCGGAAGCACGCGGAAGAAGGCCTGGTTGCCATCACCTTCCTGATCGCGGTCCGTCACCGCCTCGACCGCCCCACCGCCCACCGGTACACGGCCGATCGTGAACTCCGGAGCTCGCGAGTAGTAGACGAAGCCGTCCGGACCCCACGTAGCGCAGCACGCGGCGGAATCGGCCAAGGTACGCACCACCCCTCCCTGCAGCCGCGTGACCTTGAGCTGATCCCCAGCGACGAAGGCGACCTCCCGCCCATCGGGAGAGATGACGGGCGAGCCTCCGTCTTCCGTACCGGGAACGGGACTCGCCACGAGGTTGTCCAACCGCCGGAGAAAGAGTTGGGCGGAGCCTTCAACGACTCCGCGGAATACGATGGCCGAGCCGTCGGGCGAGACGCTGAACTGGGAGGTGGGGACCCAGGCGTCGGGGATGGCGAGCGACAAGCGCTCAACGGCCTTCGGCGCCTCGGGGCGGAGGAGCATCCAGCCAAGTGCGACCGCGAGGATCGTCGCCAGGCTCCAACCCACCATCGCCGACCGCCTCCACGCACCCGCCGTGACAGGCACGCTTGCCGGCGCCAACTGGCCGTGCCGGAAGGCCGGGTCGCTCAACGCCTCCGCGAAGTCGTGTGCCGTCGCGAACCGATCCGCGGGGAGTTTCTCTAGCGCCTTGTGCAGGGCCAGCTCGACGTGGCCGGGCACCGTCGCGCGCAACTCGCGCACCGGCCGCGGTGCATCCGTGATGATCTTGGCGATGATCGCCTGCGCGGTGTTGCCGAGGTAGGGCGGCTCGCCTGCCAACATCTCGTACGTCACGCACGCCAGCGAATAGACATCGCTTCGGCCCGTGACGTCACGGTCAGCAGTCGCCTGCTCCGGGCTCATGTAGTGTGGGGTGCCGAGGGAAAGCCCCGTCTCGGTCATCCGCCCACCGGCCGCCGCACTCACCGCAAGGGCGATCCCAAAGTCCGCAACGAGGGCCTGCCCCTCGTGAAGTAGGATATTCTCCGGCTTGATGTCGCGGTGGACGATGTCGTGACGATGCGCGGAGTCCAAGGCGCTCGCCACCATCTCGGCAATGCGGACGGCTTCGTCCACCGGCAGCTGCTTGTCGCGGTTGAGCCTATCGCGGAGGGACTCCCCCTCCACGTGCGGCATGACGTAGTAGAGGAACGAGTCGGCTTCTCCAGAATCGAACAGCGGCAGAATGTGGGGGTGCTGCAGGTTGGCGGTGACCTCGATCTCCTTGAGAAACCGCTCGGCGCCCAGCACGGCTGCCAGCTCGGGCCGCAGCACCTTCACCGCCACCTTGCGGTGGTGCTTCAAATCCTCAGCGAGGTAGACAGTGGCCATGCCGCCGGACCCCAGCTCGTGCTGGATGGTGTAGCGGTCGGCGAGGGCAGCTTTGAGACGGTCGAAGACGTCCGGCATGGTGGTCTGAACCTGCTGATGCCCGTCCTACAATACGGCCCGCGGCGCTACTCAGCCACGTTGCGGTGGCACTCGTGATCTGAAGATTTCCTTAGGAACAACACGGTGCTGGAGGATGTCTGCGGTGGAACCGACGGATTGGGGATGGCGAATCCACTGCGCGCTCTCCGGACTCACTGGGACTCATCCGTACAAACCGGGAGCCATCCGATGCCCACTGTCACTCATCGGCCTACTAGCGCGCTTTCCACGCTTCCAGCAACCTGTCCTCGGTGTCGGCGTTGAGAAACTCCAGAATCTCGTCGCGGTCCTCAGGCGTTGCGTCTTCTTCAATCCACTTGAGGGTGTCGCGCGCGGTCTCCTCGACCGAGCGGAACGTCATCCCCGCGGCCCCACGGCAGCATGTGAATGTCGCGTTCGTCGATGAGCTTGCTGTCGATCCACGTCACTTGCGGGTCTGTGCCACACCCCTTCTTCAGTCCATCGATCATCGCGCCGACGCCCAGACGACCCTTCGGGCCGACCGCGTTGAAGTAACCGGTGATCTCTTGCTCGAGGCTATGGATCACAAACGTCGCCAGGTCGCGAGCGTCGATAAGCTGAACCGGGTCATCAGGCGTGCCAGGCCCGACGATTTCATCGCGCGTCGCCACCCGCATCACCCACCATGGGAAACGGTAGTAGGCCGGATCGCGCGGCCCGGTTATAAGACCCGGACGAATGATGGTCGCGCGTCCGTCCATCGCTTTGTATGCCGCCTTCTCGCACAACGCCTTCAGCGGGCCGTAGGTGGTGCCCGCAACCTCTTCGGTTGTTTCGTCCTCGATCGTGCCCACCTCGGCGTCTTCGGTGATGTTGTGTACCGAATGATCAGCATAAGCAGCGACGGACGAGATAAACACATAC
>JBDHAF010000195.1:0-6757 GCA_039588255.1 Gemmatimonadota bacterium
CGTCGCCAAGGTGGTGTTCGGCATCTTGGACGAGATGGCCACCGACTGGGTGCTCTCGCGGAAGAACATCCGGCTGGCCTCCCGCTCCGATTCGGTGAGCGACCTTCTGTTGGGCGGGCTGCGGGCATCGTGAATTTCGTCTGAACGGAGGGTCTCATTCGGGATCCGTTGCAAGCTCCTCGAGGAAAGCTCACAGCGCACGTAGGTCGTTGCGGAAGGTCTCGAGGGCACAGACGGGGCGATCGATACCTCAGCGGAAACACGCAGAATCACTGCATCTTATCACAGTTTTCGAGATAGACCGCACGATCTGCCGTCGTTTTCCTTCCAGAAGATCACACTTTGCCGTTCTGACTCGACACCTGAACAGACAACAGTCTGCCGAGGTAAGCATGTGCACGAACAACTGATTTTCGTACTGAGCACATTTTCCATAAGTCCGGATTCACCGTCAGCGGCGCAGGGCCCTGTGGTGCTGTCGAGCACGAATCCAGTAGGTCGCTATCCGTAAATGAAGGGAGGCTTTGATAAATGCGAAGAGACCCCGCGGGCTCGAACTCAAGCGGTTTCGGCCCGCGTGAAGGTGCCAGTCCAACGGCAGCTCAAGACCGAGCTCGGTTTCCGCACAGTCAGTGCCGGAGTGAGTACGCAGTACGCGCCCGAAACGTTCCGGGACGAGTCACTGATGCTCACCGCCGACCTCAACGTGGCGGTGGTCGAGTGGACCACACAGTTCCGCGTGAGCGATCCGTACCAATACCTGTTCAAGGTACGAAACCTCTTCGACGCCGATGAGAGCACGCGTTTCAGCACTTTCCGCGACATGAACGAAGCGGTCGTGCGCACGGTGATCGGCGACCGACCTGAAGACCGCGTCCCGGCTGGAGATCCACCCCAGACTCGCCGTCAGATCCCCGTCCTCGTGAGCAGGGCCGTTCCAGACAGTTACGGTAGTGAGAACTCGTACACCAAGCCATCGTTCTCCTGGGGATCCGTGTTGTTATCCACCCCCCGATCCACAATCCACAGATTCATCTGACCCGGAGTCACGCTGCTCGGTGCATACGCCAACCCCGCAGGCTTGTCAGCATTCGCCGCCGAAATGTCGATCGTGCCGAGCAACGTTCCCGTGGTCGTCATGTGAAACACCCGGGTGACGGGTTTGCCTACGATATACAGGTGACCAGCGTCTGAGTCATACGCAATGCCCTCCGGGTCGAGTAACCCGTGAACCTCCGTGTCGAAACTCGTCACTTGATCGTCCCCTGCTGGGGGCACGCCATCGAAGACCCCATTGCTGCCCGGCGAGACCCGGAACACTTCCGCGTTTACTCCATCCGCTATGAATAACACGCCTTGCGAGCTGTCATACGTCACACCTTCCGGGTCAGTGTTCCCAAACACTGCGGTGTCAAACGATGTCACGATGTCATCCGAGGTACCGTAGCGCCCGTCGGGGCCGGGGTCCACTTCGTATACCTCCTTCTTACCGTCGTCGGATACGAAGAGGTGGTTGTTGGTCGGGTTCCAGGTGACACCGGTGGGCTCGTTCGTAAAAGCCATCGTGGTCGAGGTGTCGACCAGGCTACCCGACAGACTCGTCTCAAACAGATTCACACCCTCGAAAATCGACATCTCGTCGACTTCCGAATCACTGATCAGAAGCGTGCCCACATGGCCTAAGTACGTGATACCGGCGGGATCGGGGCTCGGCGGGGTGAACCGCCAGGTCTCGATGGTTTGGACCAAGGAAGGCGACACCGCACCACAGGTCACGTCGAACGTCACAAACGCCGTCCCGCCAGACGGTACGTTGGCTGTCTGTGGATTTGGCGAGACCACGCTGCACGCAGCAGCCACCCCCGAGAGCTCCACCGTGTGATCGCCCTCGACGAGCCCGGTGAACGTGACGCTCCCGTTGATCGCGATGGGCTGGCTCGTCGTGCCGTCAAGCGTCACCGTGTAGCCGTCCGGATCGAGGTTCTGTCCGGTCGTGCTGACGTTCACCTGCAGATCACCGAGGGCCGCGCAGGTCACCGCGAAGCTGGTGCTCGCCGTGCCGGCGTAGGGGACGCTCACCGTACGCGGATTGGCCCCGCCCACCGTGCAGTTGCCCGCGACGCCCGTGAGCTCCACCGAGTGATCGCCCTCGGTGAGCCCGGTGAACGTGACGCTCCCGTTGATTCCTATGGCCTGGCTCGCCCCGCCATCCACCGTCACCGTGTAGCCGTCAGGATCGAGATCTTGCCCGGTGGTACTCGTGTTCACCTCAAGATCCCCCCGCCTGATCACACACGTGACCGCGAACGTCGTGGTGCCCGTGCCTCCGAAGGGCACCGTCACCGTGCGCGGGTTCGCCCCGGTCACCGAACAATTACCAGCCAGCCCCGTGAGCTCGACCGTGTGACCGCCCTCGGCGAGGCCGGTGAAGGTCACGCTCCCGTTGATCCCGATGGCCTGGCTCGGTCCACCATCCACGGACACAGTGTAGCCATCCGGGTCCAGGTCGCTCCCCGTCGTCGTCGTCGTCACGTTGAGATCACCCACCCGGGCCACACAGGTGATCCCAAACGCTGTGGTGACCGTGCCGCCAAACGGCACCGTCACCGTGCGCGGATTGGCCCCGCTCACCGTGCAGTTGCCCGCGACCCCAGTGAGCTCCACCGTGTGATCGCCTTCGGCGAGGCCGCTGAAGGTCACGCTCCCGTTGCTCCCGATCGTCTGGCTCTGCCCGCCATCCACGGACACGGTGTAGCCATCGGGGTCCAGGTCGCTCCCAGTCGTCGTCGTGCTCACGTCGAGATCACCCACCCGGGCGGTGCACGTCACGGCGAAGCTCGTCGTGGCCGTCCCGCCGAACGGTACCGTCACTGTCCGGGGGTTCGGCGCGCTGACGTTGCAGTTGCTCGCGACCCCCGTGAGCGCCACCGTGTGGTCGCCTTCGGCAAGCCCCACGAATGACACCGTGCCGTTCACGTCCACCGGCTGACTTTGCACCCCGTCGATCGTCACCGTGTAGCCGTCGGGATCCAGATCGCTTCCTGTCGTCGTGGCGCTCACGTCGAGATCCCCGACCCGGGCCGCGCACGTGATCCCGAACGCTGTGGTGACCGTGCCGTCAAACGGCACCGTCACCGTGCGCGGGTTGGCCCCACTCACCGTGCAGTTGCCCGCGACGCCCGTGAGCTCCACCGTGTGATCGCCCACGGGAAGCCCGGTAAAAGTGACGCTCCCGTTGATCCCAATCGCCTGGCTCGGTCCACCATCCACCGTGACCGTGTAGCCGTCAGGATCGAGATCTTGCCCGGTGGTACTCGTGCTCACCGCGAGATCTCCCTGCCTCGTCACACAGGTGACCGCGAACGTCGTGGTGGCCGTGTTCCCGGAGGGCACCGTCACCGTCCGGGGATTGGGACCGCTCACCGTGCAATTGCCCGCGACCCCCGTGAGCTCCACCGTGTGATCGCCCTCTGCGAGCCCGGTAAACGTGACGCTCCCGTTGATCCCCACCGCCTGGCTCGGCTCCCCAATCACTGTGACCGTGTAACCATCAGGATCCAGATCGCTCCCCGTCGTCGTCGTGCTCACGGCGAGATCCCCGCCGGGCGACGTGCAGGTAACGGCAAAAGCCGTGGTCGCCGTGCCCCCGTACGGCACCGTCACCGTGCGCGGATTCGCCCCGCTCACCGTGCATTTGCTCGCGACACCCGTGAGCTCCACCGTGTGATCGCCTTCGGCCAGCCCGGTGAACGTCACGCTGCCGTTGATCTCGATGGCCTGGCTCGGTCCACCATCCACCGTCACCGTGTAACCATCAGGATCGAGGTCCTGGCCAGAGGTCGCGGTGGTCACCGTGAGATCTCCCACCCGCGCCGTGCACGTCACCGCAAATGCCGTCGCAGCCGTCGCGCCGAACGACACCGTCACCGTGCGCGGGTTGGGGCCGCTCACCGTGCAGTTGCCCGCGACGCCCGTGAGCTCCACCGTGTGATCGCCCTCGGCGAGCCCGGTGAACGACACACTCCCGTTGATTCCTATGGCCTGGCTCGGTCCACCATCCACCGTCACCGTGTAGCCGTCAGGATCCAGATCTTGCCCGGTGGTACTCGTGTTCACCGCGAGATCGCCCTGCCTGGTCACACAGGTCATCGCGAACGTCGTGGTGGCCGTGCCCCCGGAGGGCACCGTCACCGTGCGGGGATTGGGACCGCTCACCGTGCAGTTGCCCGCGGCCCCCGTGAGCTCCACCGTGTGATCGCCCTCGGCCAGCCCCAGGAACGTCACGCTCCCATTGATCCCGATGGCCTGGCTCGCCCCACCATCCACCGTCACCGTATAGCCGTCCGGATCCAGATCGCTCCCCGTCGTGCTCGCCGTCACCGCGAGATCCCCGGCGCCTCCACTACATGTCACCGAGAAGGCCCCGGTAGCCGTAGCGCCAAACGGCACGGCCACCGTCTGAGGGTTGGTCCCGCTCACCGTACAGTTGCCCGCGACCCCAGTGAGCTCCACCGCGTGATTGCCTTCGGCGAGGCCTAAGAACGTCACGCTCCCGTTGATCCCGATCGCCTGGCTCGCCCCGCCATCCATCGTCACCGTATAGCCGTCCGGATCCAGAGCGCTCCCCGTCGTGCTCGCCGTTACCGCGAGATCCCCGACGCGCGCGCTGCAGGTGACCGTGAAAGTGCTGGTGGCCGTGCCGCTGGGCGGCAGGTTCGCCGTTGCGGGATTGGCCTCGGCTACCGTGCAGTTCGCAGCCACGTCATTGAGCTGCACCGTGTAGTCCCCTGGTGCCAGACCGGGAAACGTGACGGTTCCATTCACCGCCACCGGTTGGCTCTGATCCGAATCGGCACTGGAGGCGCTCGACCTCCCTGCAGCGGCACTAGTCAGCTGTTGTTCGGGCCGCACCGTGACGACGTACCCATCGGGGTCCAGGTCAACCCCGGTCGTGGTGACGGCCACGGAGAGATCGGCGTTGAGGGTCACACACGTGATCTCCAAGGCGACAGAGACCCTCACGCCCGAGCCGAGGGTGACCGGGGTGGGATTGGAGCCGGCGACGGCGCAGTTCCCGGCGACATCGAGAAGCTCGACGCTGTGGCTCCCGGCTGTCAGGTTGGAGAACGTGACGGTCCCGTTGACGCCAACCGACCGGCTCGTCACGCCGTCTAGGACGACCGCGTAGCCGTCGGAGTCGACATCCTCGCCTGTCGTGGCAACGACGACCTCCAGCTCCGAACGCGGATCGCCCGGCCCGACGTCTTTTTCCCCGCAGCTCAGCAGCACCGTCGCTGCCGCGGTCAGCAGGGCCAACGCATGAGCGGGGGTGACGCGCACACGAATTCGTCGGAACGAGTCCCCGGAGCCAGCCAGGGCCGATAGTCCTCGGCGATCAGACGACATCGTCCGACGTCGGTTCTCGCTCACCGCCCCATGCCTGTAATGAGTAGGTGCTCGGATTCGCTGGACTGCCCGTGTTCCATCCGAGCGTGTCGCACCTGTCAGTTCCAGTCTGGTGATGAGCTGTAGCATTGCTGCCACAGCCCACGCGTCGGCGAAGCAAGAACCCGTTCGCGATCCCGGTGCATGCCGTCCCCCTTCCAGTAGCGATGCGTGCCGGCAACGGGGTCTCGCCCCCAAATGGGCCGTTCACTTACAGGCGCGTCGTTCGAATCCTCGAAACCCAGATTCGCAACCTTCGTGCCCACCTACTCCCTCGTTCGGAGACCCGCTCGTCGCGGGAGCGGACCGGACGGAGTCCCGGGGTTCGTTCGAGCCTGGGCCTGAAGTCCCGTGGGAACGGAAGCGGGACCGGGGGTCGGTCGTACGCCGGGGCCCCTCAGGGGCCAGCGCGCACGGTCTGAGCTGGCGAGACGCGCCCTCACGTGGAGAGTCCCGCCATACCGACACACGTAACAGATTGCCAATCGGTGAGCGCCTCAACGGATGTGAGCGAGGGTTCGGTGAGCCCGTTTGGTTGGTGGGAATGGCCACTCTTGTGCGAATTGATAGAGCAGTAGTGAAGCCTCAACGCAGCTCATAGAGGTAAACCCACCCGCTGTGCCATCGATCACCCCAGTTCTTGGCGGCGACAGCCAGCAAGTTGCCATCGGGACGGATCGCAATACTCCGTGGTGACCCATGTGGAATGCACCACTCCAACTCCGCCTGTTCAGCTGCCAGGTATCGGCACTGTCCGAAAGCACGCTCACACATCCGCTCGCCTTGGCGATTGCGAACCGTAGCCCGTCCGGGAAGAAGCAAGCTGCGGAGACCGAGGGGCGCCTGTGGTGGACTCGGGTAATTTACTTCCCTGGCGGGCGTGCAGCTCCTTGCGCCTTTGGTCGAAACGTCGGGGTCCCTGTGGTGTCCCGTTCTCAGCGAACGATCGACCCATCTGCGCCTGCCGTCACTAAGACTCCGGTCCTGCTCATCGCGACTGCGCCGACGCGCGCTTCGTGGGACGTCCCGAGGATTTGAGGTTCGGACAGTGTGCCGTCGGGCCGCATGGAGATCTCTACAAGGCATCCGTTGCCACGGAGCGTCCGTGGCTTTGGCGAGCCCTCCTGGCTCGACATCAGAGAGCGGGCGCCGAGGGGTGTGCCCGTGCGCCGAAGCAGGTGTACCAAGGCAGGGATTTGGAAGCTGCCAGCGCGACGATCCGCATCATCGCGTTTCAATCTTCCGAATGGCCTCCTGTACGAAGAAGCGCACCCGTTCGTCCGCATCATCCCCGGCCTGGCGCAGCGCGCTC
>JBDHAF010000196.1:0-6706 GCA_039588255.1 Gemmatimonadota bacterium
AGCTACTTCTTATGGCAAACATCAATCTCACCCCGTTTGGCTTCACCCCGACGGAGAACCTGGCCTATGGGGCCCTCCTGGAGATGGGCCCTTCCAGCGGGTACGCCCTGGCCAAGGAGTTGAGCATCGCCAGAGCCAACGCGTATCAGGCGCTCAACGGGCTGGTGGCCAAGGGGGCAGCCGGGGCCACCGAAGAGCAGCCCCAGAGGTATCGGGCGGAGCGTCCCGACGCGATTCTGGCCAGGGTAATCGACTCGGAGGCGAGGAAGCTCGACGCCCTGGCTGCACAGGTGGACACCGTGGGGCAACGGGAGGGTGCGGCGATCGTAGAGCTCCGGGGTGGGAGAAGCCTGGTGGACATTTCGCTCAGGACGTTGGCCCGTGAACCTGGTGAGGTAACCTGTATAGCTGACCCCGCCCTCGTGGCTGTGTTGGGGCCGGCGTGGCGCCACCGGGCAACCGCCTCCCGCAAGAGTTCGGTGTGGCTTCTGGGCGAGGACCCCGGGGATTTGCCGGTGCCGCTGGCAGGATTGGTCGAGGCAGAACGATCCGAGACTCTACTGGGGGACGGGGGGTTTGTGTTGCTGGCCGGTGACGTTGCTGTGATCACCACAGCGTGGGGGGATGAGATCTCCGGTTATTGGACAAGCGATGCTACTATTGTGGGCGCTGTCAAGGGTTTGGCAGCTCATCTCGTAGGACAATAGACATTATTACTGACTAGTTTACACAAACTCCAAGTCCAGCCCCGCCAGTTTGGCCAGGTTAGCTAGCCGGAAGGTGACGTCGGCGCGGCGAGCCTCTGCACTCTTTTCGTTGACCTCCAGCGGAAACGCAAACCCGGCGAGGCCGGACGGGCTCTTCGGGAATGACCGGAGGCTCTTTGTCGTCCACACCCCCTCCACGTCGCAGTCCTTCAATAGCCGGGTGAGGGCGCGCTGGGCCGATGCGGATTCCTCCAGGGCACCTAGTCGAGCCAGCAACTCTATCCAGTGAAGGGCGAATGGGAGGTCCTTCGGCCTACCGGCGCTGTCGTTCTGCAGCGGGTCGCCAAGGATCTGGGTGGTTGGCTTGTACCCCTTACTACCCACCATGACCACGTAAGACCTCTTCGGCGCCGGTCTGGCCAAGAATTTCTGGAGCCGCTCGATGAAACCGGCCCGCTCCCGCTGTAGAGCCGGCATGTAGGCGATGAGGGCAACGGAGTAGATGGTCGGCGCTTGGGCCTCGGGATTGAGGATGTTCTTAACCCCCCGCTTGACTATGGGCTTTTCAGCCGCGCCGCTCCGCAAAAAGTGGGACAGGGCGTTAGCCACCCGCATGGCCGCCCCGCGGACCCTGGGGTCGTCCACCAGACCCCCCTGCGCCAGCGCGGCCGTCACGGCCTCGTGCATTGCGCCCCGTGCCCAGGTGGCCAGGTCGGGGTTTGCCTTGGCGGGCTTCTCGTACTCGAAAAGGAGCTTCGGGTCGTCGTCCCGGGAGAGGAGGCGGAAGAACACCCGATTGGCGAGCTGGAAGGACCTCGCGGATGTTGGCACACCGAGCTCGAGGAGCCTCCGGTACCGGGCTACTGTTCCTACGTCCTTTATTCCCAGAGACTTAGATGGTCCCGTACCGAGAATGTTCGAGGCCCAGATTCCGGTGTTCCGTTGTTTCCTTTCGACTTGAGTGACGCCCTTGTAGTTGAGCAGCTCGCTCCGGAGAGCAGCGACCTCTTCGAGGTCCACCGCCTCGGTGGGGATGATTTCAGTCAGGGTCCGGAGGCGAATCGGGACCGAGGCATGGGCCCGCAGCCAAGTCACCGGCACCCGGTGTGAGGTAGGGATTTGCAGTGGTTCTCCTCGGAGACTGACAGCGAAGAGGCTCGAACGGGCGAGAAATTATCGTCTTTGCAGGATGAGGGTAAGAGGCGGGATCACCTGCCGGCCCGGAGCCGCTCGCCGGCGTCCCGGAACTCCGAATCCTCGTTCCATACAGGGAATTCGGGCGTTCCGGCGAGGGCCCACGCCAGCCGCATCATGATACGGACCTGCTGGAGTAGGCCCTCGTACCGAAAGTCTGGACGGTACTCATCGGACGGCTGGTGGTACCTCCTGGCCACGTAGGCTTCCGCTTGGCGTCGGCCCCACTCGGGCGGACGATCCACGAAGTCCAGGCCGTTGCCGACGGAGAGGACAGGAATGCCGGCTCTGGCAAAGGGGAAGTGGTCGGAGCGGAAGAAGCTCCCCGATTCAGGGCTCGGATCCGGCGCGAGGGTCAGCCCCTCTGCCTCAGCCACGGCCCTCGCCAACTCGCCGAGGGATGACCGGCCCTCCCCCAGCATCACGATGTCTCTCGTGGCGCCCCACGTGTTCGCCACATCGAGGTTGACGACGGCCGCCGTTTGCGCCAGCGAGATGGGTGGCGATTGCACGAATGCCTCGGATCCGAGCAAGCCCGATTCTTCGGCCGTGGTAGCCACGAAATAAATCGAGCGGTGCGCAGGTGCCCCCGCCGCAACCAGCCCGCCGGCTGTGGCCAACATTCCCGCCACGCCCGACGCGTTGTCCAACGCACCGTTGTAGATCGAATCCTCGTCAACGGCGTTTCCGATGCCGCGGTGGTCGTAGTGGGCCGTGACGACGACGGCCTCCTCATCTCCCTCTTGGTTGGACCCAAGGCGCCCGATGACGTTTACCGACTCGAACCGCCGCACGCGGCTCGTAATGTCGATGATGGCGTGTGCGTTCATGCTGATGGGACTGAAGTCGCGCCGACCCGCCCGGCGAGTCATCAGCTCGTAGTCGATTCCCGCCGCCCTGGCGATTTGACGCGCGGCGTCTTCGTTGATCCAGGCGCCGAACCGCAATGTTCGAGGAGCTTGCCCTTCGATTTGCACTTGCTCGCCGGACCAAGAATTCCGCACCACTGTCCACGGGTAGGTGGCGGACTCGTCCGTGTGAACGAGGATCGCCCCAACCGCACCGAGCCGCGCCGCCCGTTCGAGCTTGTACGTCCACCGCCCGAAGTAGGTCATCTCTCGTCCCTTGAACACCGAAGGATCTTCGAGGCCGGGGTCGTTGACCAACATCATCAGAATCTTGCCCGTCATCGGCTGCAGCTTGAAGTCGTCCCACGTCCACTCCGGCGCCTCGATGCCATACCCGACGAACACGATCTCTCCATCTGCGATGACTGTGGGGTCGGGACCTGTGGGCCACGCGACGAAATCCTCCAAGTAACGAAGCGCCATCGTGCGTTGAGCGACCCCAAGGACCAGTGAGGGGGAGGGTGTCACCCCGACGAGTCGCACACGCTGAAAGAAGGATCCGTCCGGTCCCCCCGGTTCGAGCCCGGCTTCTTCGAACTGGGATTGGATGTAGCGCGCCGCGATGGCCGCTCCCCGTGTTCCGGGGGCGCGACCCTCGAGCATGTCGTCCGCCAAGAATTTGAGATGTGCATCGATGGCGCGGGCGGTGGGCACGGCGAGAGAGCGCCCGAAAGCGGTGGTGTCGAGAACGGCCTGTGCGGATGTCGCGGTGACCACGGCGCCCAGCGCCATTACCGCAAAGCAGCCACACATCGATCTGCTCAGGTGGGGCATGTCACTAACGTAATAGGTCCTGGACGACCAGGCAGCGCTTCACTCGTCAAAACGACGGTGTCCTCGTCGAGGAAATCCACACCCTCTCCCTGAGGCTCCGTCGCCCCGATCACACAAGGATCGCCGTCGGGTACGAGAGATCCACTGCCGTCGTATTCATAGAAGAACAGTTCGGTAAATGTCCGGAGCACTACGCGGCTGCCGCCGGGGGACACGGCGGCGCCGGACACCCAGCGCCCCAATGCCCGAAGCAGTTGCAGCCCCGGATCACTCGTCGAGCGAAGTGTGATCTCGGATCCGGCGAGGAGCTGAGCCGGGGAGATGATGAACTTGACCATCGGCTTTCTCCGGGCTCTGGAGACGAGCAGGATTTCGCCGCCAGGTCCCACCGCCATTGCCTCCACGTCTTGGGGCCCCTCCTCGTATCGCACGTCGAATCTCTGTGCAACCTCCGTGTCCCAAAGGCCGTCGGCTTCCGGTGGAAGGTCGGGCTCAGGGATGACATAGATGGATACGCTTTGCCGGTTGTACAAATTGTCACCCGTGTCGGCAATGTAGAGGCACTCGTTGCCTGCACCGGGACAGGGGCCGAGGGCGATGTCCTCCCAATCGATGTTCTCGGTGTTTGTCAGGCGAAAAGTACCCAGCACCTCCCCTTGAAAGTTCAAAGCGTACAGGTAAGTCTCGTGACCGGAGTCGTTGTGGGTCCACAGCACTCCGTCGTGGCGGCGACTCACGGCAACGCCCGAGCTTTCCCGGAGTACCCGCGGGAGGACCGCGACGCGCTCTACCGCAGTGGGCGTCGCGGCTTGGTCGTCCTCAATGTTGGATTCAGGAGTGCATGACGGCGACGCGAGGAGTGTGACCGTCATCAACGACAAAGTGCCGAGGGATTTATGAGTACCGAGCATGGGCACCTCTATAGTACAAGGGAGCTTGCCCGGCAGCGAGCGCTCGGTGATCTTTCGCGCATGAATCACGACTCGAGACATGTCAAACTCTCCGGTCGCGTGCTGTTCTTGGCAGAGGACGCCGAGCTGGTGCGACGCCAGCTTGCCGGAGAGGATCTGCCAGTGCCGGTTACGGCCAAGCTGCGTGACAACATCTCCACTGACGAGATCACACCGGCGTACATCTGTTACTACTATGACGAGACGCTCGGTGAGTTTCCATATCTGGGACTCAAGTGTGGCGACGAGTTGCCTATTACCAGAGGTAGCGTCAAAGCCGGCGGGTTCGTGTGCTCCGTGAGCGGCAAGCGGCGTGGCAAAGGATCGTCCAGGGAACAGTCGCCTTACGCCGAGATGTGTGCCGGCATCAAGCTCGTGATCGCCCAGAACATCGAGCGGATTTATCGGGAGAACTGTCAGAACCTCGGCATTCTCACCAGCACCGACTTCTCATTGATCGAGCGCGTGCGCGCTGGGGAAGAGATTCCGCTGAGTGTCTTCACCGACGGTGAGGGGGACATCACCCGCGGGATCATCGAATGCGAGGGTCTCTTCCAGTACAACATGGCCCGCCTCAATGGAGAGGTGAGCGTTCCCGGTATTGCTACTCCACCCCGTCCGATGACCCTTGCCGAGAAGATCCTGGCCCGCCACTGGGTGACCGACTTGTCGGCTGATCAAGTGGGGACGGACCACGTTCGGCCGGGCGACGAGGGGTTCGTGCGCACGGACATTCGGTTCAGTCACGAGTACGTGACGCCGATGAGTGCCATTTTCTGGGAGCAACAGGTAGGTGCCCACGAAACGGTCGTCGATCCCGATTCGGTCTTCTTCTTCAGGGACCACCTGACCTTTCTCGAGCTCGCCATGACGGACGAGCGCAAGGCCGAGGGCTTGCTGGATGTGGCGTTGGAGTTGAAGAAGAAGCAGGAAGAATTTGCCGCAAAGCAGGGCATCAAACTCTACGGCGAGTTGCCGCGTCTGGGTCGCAACGCACCGGTGCGGGGCTCGGAAGCCATTTGTCATTCGAAGATCCTCGAGCAACACGCGTTGCCGGGACACTTGATCATCGGGAGCGATTCCCACACGCCCCATGCCGGTGCGATCGGCTCCGTAGCGTTCGGAGTTGGAACGACGGCGATCTTCAACTCCTGGCTCACCAAGGATGTGCGACTCAAGGTTCCGCCGTCCGTGTTGATACGCGTTAGCGGTACGAAGCCGAGGAACGTCACCGCCAAGGATTTCATGTTGCAGATCCTGCGGCACCCCTACGTGCGGAACGGCCATGCCATCGGTAAGATCGTGGAGTATGCCGGGGAGGCCGTGCAGAGTCTCTCCGTGGACGAGCGGGCCACGATGACGAACATGGCGGCAGAAGTTGGGGCGTTCACAGGTATTGTGGCGCCCGACGAACGTGTCGTGGAGTTTCTGGCGCGCGAACGAGGTGCGAATCCCAGCGAGGTTCGCCCGCTTTTGGACGGTCTGTTCTCGGATCCGGACGCGGACTACGAAGAGATCATCGATATCGATGCCGACGCACTCGAACCGATGGTAGCACTTCCCGGCGATCCGGGGAACGGCCTGTTCATATACGAGTTGGGTGACCGGGTTAACGTGAACGTGGCATACGCAGGGTCGTGTACGGCGGGAAAGAAGTCTGACATGGACATGTACGCCCGGGTGTTCCAGGATGCGCTGGACGGTGGACAGCGCATTCCCCGTGACGTGGAGTGCTTCATTCAGTGTGGCTCGCAGGAAGTGAAGCGCTACTGTGAGGAGCAGGGATATCTCGACGTGTTCGAAAAAATCGGTGCCCAGTTCATCGAGCCGTCGTGCGGTGCATGTATCAACGCCGGCCCCGGTGTATCGTATGACACGGAGACAGTGACGATCAGTGCGATCAACCGGAACTTTCCCGGACGTTCCGGTCCAGGCCAGCTCTACCTCGCGAGCCCCTACACGACGGCTGCCAGCGCGCTTGCGGGCTACATCACGGAGTGGCGACCTACTTCGTAATCGTTGTCTAGCGGATCTGCGGCTCGAACTGCACGACTGACGTCGCGCTGGACACGCCGTTGGAGAGGAACGCGTCGGCGGGATAGCGGCCGCTAGCATTCCACAACACCCAATCCGTCAACCCGAGATCGTAGGTGGCTTCCATCTGCGCGCGGAT
>JBDHAF010000197.1:0-6702 GCA_039588255.1 Gemmatimonadota bacterium
CGCCTTCGCGGCGGGAACGGAGATGTCGCCCACAGTCTCCGACCGGTTCACCGGCGGCGGCCACGGCGACTTCTCGAACTGCGTCTGAAAGTCTTCGCCGCCGTACACCACGGCGGCCGGTCCGGCTTCCGTCAGAAAGCTCGCCGCGGCCTCACACACATCCGTTGCGGTCGTCTCCAACATCCTCCGGTAGAACTCGTCGGCGAGGGCAACTCCCCCCAACGCTTCGGCACCAGCCCACAAGCTGGCCCGGCCGTCCATCGACTCGACCCGCCGCGACCATTGAACCGTCATGAGGGCCCGGACCCTCTCCACGTCGCTCTCCGAGGGTCCCACGTCTCGCAAATGGGCGACGAGATCGAGGCTCTTGGAGACCGCCTCATCCATTCGGAGCGCGTCCCCATCCAGCACCATCTCGAAAACACCCACCTCGGACGTCGTGTAGTGAAACGCTTGGACGCCGCTCGCCAGCCCGGGCGCGCGCACCGCCCGGGACATCCACGATCCACGTCCCGAACCCAAGACCGATCCAGCGAAGTCCAGAGCTGTGGCTGCGGGATGCAGGGCGTCGACGCTGCGCCAGCCGATCACCGCAACCGGCCGCTCCACATCGCCGCGCATCACCCGGAGCGCAGCGGGGGGGGAATCCTCCTCGCTCGGAGACACACCATCGTACGGCTCGTCCGCATGCCAGTCGCCGTAGGTGGCGGTGGCGAGATCGAACGCCTCTTCGACGTCGAGATCTCCTACAAGCGCAACGATCGTGCGCTCCGGCGTGTACCGCGTCCGGTAGTAGCGTTGAAGGTCGTCCGCCGTGATTGTCCGGAGCCCTTCTTCCGTCCCTATCCGCCACCGGCGAATCCGGTGTTGGCCGTACAGCAGCTCGTACAGCGTCTCCCCCGCCACAGCCGACGGCGTATCGAGCTTGCGGTTGGCCTCCTGAATGATGACCTCCAATTCGCGCGCCAGCTCATCCGCATCGAGTGTCGTATGCATGAGCGCATCACCCTGGAGATCCACTACTTGCTGCAGTGCGCCGGCTGCCGCAGGCAATACCGTGTAGTAGACGGTCTTGTCATAGATGGTGCCGGCGTTGAGGTATCCTCCCAGTCGCTGCGTTTCGCTCGCCAGCTCGCCCGCCGGTCGCCTCGACGTGCCTTTGAAGTACATGTGCTCGAGCACGTGGGAGATCCCCACCCACTCGTCCGGCTCGTCGAAAAAGCCGGCCTTCACGTGCGTCACGGCCGCCACGACCGGGGCCGACGTTTCCCGCTCGACGAGCAGGGTCACGCCGTTGGGGAGTACCCGTCGCTGGACGTTGGACGTCAGTGACATCGCGTGACCGTTTTCGAGTGGATGGCGTGGCGGTCAGAACTAGAGACCGGAGAGACATGTCGCCATGTCCCATCCGTGGCAGATCAATCTAACGCTTGAAGGGGGACAGAACGGTTTGATCTGGAGCCGACGTCGAGAAGTCAGGCGGAAATGCTCAGGAATCCGGCTTCTGCAATGCCATGAATGAAGCTCTCGGCATCGGTGGCCGGAACGGCCACTCCCGTCTGTTCGAGACTTCTGCGGGCCACCTCTCGCATATACTGAGCCAGCGACCCGCCCAGCCATAGCTGGTCGTCCTTGAGGATTTGGAGAACGATCTGCTCCCAAGTCCCGTGATAGATAGCGCCGTCCTTCATCGTGACATTATGGACTTCGCCGCCGCGCCGGTGGAGCATCGCCTGCGGCAATGAGAGCTGAGAGCCGAAGAAGTCGAGCTGGTGCGGATCGAGAAACGTGCCGTCGGGAAGTGTCGCCTCGATTTCGGCCAGCATCCTGTCGTCCTCGGTCATGGCCAAGGCAAGCTCGCGAAGGCGACCCACCCACGGGCTCAGCTCAGGATCATCGGCCTCGAGCCGGTACATCGATTTCTTGAGCGCGACATACCGCCACAGCGCGAGCTCTTCGAATTGATCTTGGGGATGCGTTCGATCGAAGTGCTCGAGGGCGCCATCGAAATCACCGCGGTCGTACAGCACGTTGCCCAGGTAGACCTGGGCCTCTGAGTCCTGCGGCTCCAACTCCAACGCCCGCCGGAGCCACCGAATCGAGGCCGCGTCGTCGCCCAGTCGGTGTGCGGCATAGCCGAGGCAGGCGGCTGCCTCGGCCGACTCACCATGTGCGACCAGGACGAGCTCGAAGAAATCCCTGGCGCGGTCGAACACGCCCTCGCGGAACAGCGCCCGACCCACCTGCAGCATCAAGTCGTGGTCTTCCCGGAATCCGAGGGCCAGGATCGCATCGAAGCACCGCTGCGCCCGGTCAGGCTTACCGATCTTCAGGAAGACCTCGCCCAGACCCGCAAGCCCGTCCTCGTTGGTCGGCTCGAGGGCGAGGGCCTCATGGAAGGAACGCAGGGCCCAAGCGACTTCGTCGCGAGCCAGGCGTGCATACCCCAAGCCCACGTGCAGCTCGGCTGACTGGGGGAAGATCTCTAGGGCTTCTCGTAGGACGTCGAGCGCGTCGTCATAGCGTCCGTCGGTGTAAAAACGATGCGCTCGATCAGCGTAATCGTCGGAACTCAGAAAGTGATCCGAAATTCGCCGGTCTCCGGGTGGCAAGTTGGATGACAATATAACGCAACTCCGCTTTGCACAAGCGGTTGCCTCACTCCCCGGCGACCACTAGGTTGGGCCCTGTGCCCCCTTTGACAGCACTACCGAAAGGCAGCATCACCTCGCCGAGTGGTTTTTCTGCCGGAGCTGCGTCCGCCGGGCTTCGATCTGACGGGGCACCCGACGTGGGCGTTCTCACGAGCGAGTTTCCGTGCTCCGGTGCGGGCGTCTTCACACAGAATCGCGTCCGGGCGGCACCGGTCTGGTACGACGAAGCGCTCCTTTCCGAACGTCCCGGACGTCTCCGTGGGATCGTCATGAACTCCCAGATCGCCAACGCGTGCACTGGAGAGGCCGGGCTGAAGGCGGCCGGCGTCATGGCGGAGGCCGCGGAGCAGGCCCTCGACGTTCCACCGCGTTCCTTCCTCGTCCTCTCCACCGGCGCAATCGGTGAGCAGCTGCCGACAGACGCCGTTGCGGCGGGCGTGCGGCAGGCGGCCGACGGAGTGTACCCGGATGGCGGCGTGGACGTTGCCGGCGCCATCATGACCACCGACCGAAAGGTCAAACACATCGGCGTGCAAATCGAGACGTCGGGCGGCACGATCACGGTCGGTGGCATCGCGAAAGGGTCGGGCATGGTGCACCCGAACATGGCGACAATCCTCGGGGTGATCACCACCGACGCCGTGGTCGATCCCGCCCAGTTGGGAGCTCTGCTGCGACAGATAACCGACCGCACCTTCAACGCCATCACGGTCGACGGGGACACGAGCCCAAACGACACGGTGTTGATGCTCGCCAATGGCGCCAGCGAGGTGGAGATCACGAGAGACCGCGAGGCATGGAACGCCTTCGAAGAGGCCGTGGAGCAGGTGGCTCGTGAGCTGGCGCTCATGATCGTGCGGGACGGGGAAGGCGCGGCCCGGTTCATCGAGCTCACCATCCACGGAGCGGGCACCGAGGCGATGGCGAGGTCCATCGGGCGGGCCATCGGCTCCAGCGCCCTGGTCAAGACGTCGTGGGCCGGGGGCGTGCCCAATTGGGGCCACGTGCTCGCCGCAGCCGGGAGCTCCGGATTCCCGGTCGAAGCCGATCGGTTGCGGCTCATGGCCCAGGTGCGCGCCGAGGGCGGCGGCCCCCAGGGGGATTGGGTGGTACTGGCCGAGGCGGGCAGCGGCGTCGACGTTGATCCCGACACCGGGCGCGGTGTTTTTTCCGCGCCGGAGGTGGCCATTCGCCTCGAGCTCGGAATGGGGGGAGCGGAAGCCACCGTCTGGACGTGCGACATGACAGAGGAGTACGTCCGGATGAATACCAACGCCGACGGCACTAAATGACGACGGGCGCCAGCGGCGCCCGTCCTCTGGTCTCATCTCACCGCAAGCAGTGGTCTATGGATTCACGGAGATGTGCTGTGTGTGGATCTTCCACAGCTCGTCGGTCGGGTCCTTCACGAATACCAACGTCCCGCTTCCGGCCCATACGTCACGCCTTGTGTCGAACCATTGGACGTCCACCGAGTGTCTGAACGTGACGACCGCGACGGTGGCGTTGATCACATCGACGTCGGCACGTTGAGCCGCGAAGTTCATGAACCGGGCACGGCCATAGAAGTCCTGGATCATCTGCCCGTACTCGTCAGAGCCAACCGCCTTGGCCCCCTCGAGCCAGAGCACGGTCATATTCGGTGATTGGTCGTATAAGGCGGCCAGATCGTCCAGTTCCTTATTGTTCAGGGCCGTCGTCCATGCGGTCACACGGTCATTGACAAAACCCTCCTCGACCATCCGCTGTTGGCGAGTCAGTTCCGGTGTCGCGCAGCCCACGAGGACCACGCCTGCAACGGCCACCGACAGTGTCGACCAGCGCATCTATTGCCTCCATGGCATAGTGGGAGTCTGATTTACAAGCTATGTCAGGCTCGCCTTGCGTCAATCCACCGCGGCCTGTAGCGTAGCCTCCGCCTTGGATATGGACCGGCCGGGACCCTCGACTCGGCGACATATGCTCAACATGATGGTGACTCGTGCGGGCCACCATCCCAGCAGCAGGAGATTATCGTGCGAAGGTTGCTCGTTTGGATCATTGCGGGAGCCGCCACCGCCGGCACCTCCCTGGACGCCCAGCAAGCTCCCCCGGTCCAGAATGCCAGGATTCATGAGATCGTCGCTGCAGTATCGGCCGAGCGCATCGGTAGGGATATCGAGCGGCTGGCGAGCTTTGGGACGCGCCACACTTTTTCGGACACCTTGTCGCCGACGCGCGGGATCGGTGCCGCCAGGCGTTGGATCTTCTCCGAGTTTGAGGCTATCTCCGCCGAGTGCGGTGGATGTCTCGAGATCACCTACATGTCCGAGGTCTACCCGCCCGTGCGGCGCATACCCGACTCGATGAATGTCGTGAGTGTCGTGGCCATCCAGCGGGGTACCACCGATCCCAACCGGATGGTCATCATGAGCGGTGACATCGACGCCATTCGAAGTGGCGGGCAGGGGTGGGGCGAGCGAGACTCGGTGCCCGGCGCCAACGACAATGCCAGCGGCATGGCCGGCACCATCGAGGCCGCTCGCGTGCTCACAAGATACCAATTCAACGGCTCGATCGTGTATCTGGGTCTTTCGGGCGAGGAGCAGGGACTCCTCGGCGGGCGGACGGTGGCCCGCCACGCACGAGAGCACGGCTGGAACATCGCCGGCGTGCTCAACAACGACATGATCGGCAACATCGAGGGCATCAGCGGTGTCACCGAGAACATGACCGCACGCGTGTTCTCCGAACCTACTCCTCCCAGCGAAGCCACATGGGAGTCGATGCGGCGCGCCGGGGGTGAGGTGGACGGCTCGTCGCGCCAGCTGGCGCGTTACGTGGACAAGATGGCCGATCTCTATCTCCCCACCCTGGACGTCATGATGGTTTACCGGCTCGATCGCTTTGGCCGCGGCGGGCACCACACGCCGTTCAACAACGAAGGGTTCCCCGGCGTGCGCATCATGGAGACCAACGAGAACTACAACCGGCAACACCAAGACATTCGTGACGAGAACGGCATCCACTACGGCGACGTGCTCGAGAAGGTGGATTTCGACTATGCCGCCAAGCTCACGGCTCTCAATGCCGCCGCGTTGGCATCGCTCGCCGGGGCGCCCGGCGTGCCCACCGGCGTGCGCATCACCGGTGCCAACAGCGCCGCGGCCGTGTTGCTTTGGGACGCTCCGAGTGACCCGGAAAACGTGGCGGGGTACCGTGTGTACTGGCGCGCCACCGACTCTCCCACGTGGGACCACAGCCAGTGGGTCGGGAAACCATCGGACTGGACCGGTAGAGCGGCGACGGAAGAAGCGGTGGCTCGGCGCGCTCAACGATTCAACCGGGACCCACAACCATTGCCTGCATATGGTCACCGGTTCACCGGCCTGGTCATCGACAACTATTACTTCGGCGTGACTGCCGTGGCAGCAGACGGCAGCGAGAGCACCGTCGTCTTTCCTCTGCCGTCCAATTAGGATCCGTCGATCTCTTCCCTGAGCCTCGCTCAGGGAAGAGCATTTCCCCCCGGCGGTCCCACGACGTAGCTTGGTAACTGCCCACCAGAGGAGATTCCCCGATGCGTCACCTCCTCGCAACCGTGCAATCCGCTCTAGCCGATCGCTACCTCGTGAAACACGAGGTGGGGCGCGGGAGCATGGCCGGTGTCTTCTTCGCGTGGGATCACGATCGGGAATGCGACGTGGCCATCAAGGTGTTGAGACCCGAATTCGGTCCAACCATCATCGCGGAACGGTTCCACAGAGAGATCGCATTCCTCAAGGTTCTCGATCATCCCAACATCCTGCCGATCCTCGACTCGGGCGAGGCCGAGAACCTCACGTACTTCACCATGCCCTTTGCCCATGGCGATACGCTCGCATCCCGAGTAGCGAAGGAGGGTCCCCTCCCGATTGAAGAGTCGATGTCGATCATCCGCGATGTCGCAGGGGCAATCGATCACGCGCATTCCAACGACATCATCCATCGGGACATCAAGCCCGAGAACGTTGTGTTCGAGGAATCCTGCGCCATGGTCTGCGATTTCGGTGTGGCGCGTGCGCTGGTC
>JBDHAF010000198.1:0-7917 GCA_039588255.1 Gemmatimonadota bacterium
GGGGTGCCCTCCTGGGGTGTCGGAACAGCGTCTTTTGCGGGACAATGAGACGGTACTCCTTGAGGGCACTTCTTGGAAACATCAAGCGCATGCAGCAGACGGCGCGGCTCGGTTCAAAGGAAGGTCGTAGCAATTATGAAGGTGGTAAGTAGACGATCCGCTTCAAGCCACCGAAGAATCGCGGCCCAACCCGCCCATGCAGCTGACTAGCCGCTACCGTGCCGCCTGTGGCCGGCCTGCGTGATGGAACCGGTGCTCCTCGTGCTCGCTGCAGCAGCCCTATTCGCCGCGGCGTACATTGCGCTTTCGCGACTCTTGCTGCGGATCCGGTGGCGCCGGCCCGTTGCATTCCGCGCCGAGCCGATACCTAAGACGTGGCATGCGATCGTTGAGCGCAATGTGCCTCTCACGCGCAAGCTCCCGGCCGACCAACTCACCAGGCTTCTGCGATTCACACAACTCTTCTTGCATGACAAACACATAGAGGGATGTGGTGGGCTCGAGATCACCGAAGAGATTCGCGTTACGGTGGCAGCGCAGGCCTGCTTGTTGCTTCTCGGCATCGATGCTGGATGTTACCCTGGGGTCCGGACCATTCTGCTCTACCCAACACCCTATTCCAAGACTGAGACCGTCTCACATGCTGGTGGGTGGAAGGAAGAAAGCGTGCAGTTGAACGCCGGGGAGGCGTGGAGTCGAGGCATAGTGGTCCTGGCGTGGAATCACGCCTTGCATGGTGCGCGCAACGCGTTCGATGGTCACAACGTGATTTTGCACGAATTTGCCCATCAACTCGATTTTCTGGACGGTGCGGCGGATGGTATCGCGCCGATCGCGGAGGGACACAACATCCGGGTCTGGGCCGACGGCCTGGAACGGCATTTGGGCTTGTTGCGAAAGGCGCTCAAGAAGCGGCGCAAAACTGTCATGCGGGAATACGGGGCCACCAACAAGGCAGAGTTTTTTGCAGTCGCCACCGAGGCTTTCTTCGAAAAACCACGGCAACTGCACAAGCGCCGCCCGGACCTATACGAGGCTTTGCAGCGCGTCTACGGAGCTTTGCAGCGCGTCTACGGAGTGGACCCCATGCAGCCCCAGATGATGGCAACGACCGACGACGTTGAACCAGATGCCTGAAAGGTGCATGCGGCATACGGCGCGGTCACATGAACGTGACCAACTCTACCGACCCCCCCATTCACAAGTCTGGCTACGAGTGCTCGCGCGATGATCGGCCGGGAAGGCCCCACCCCTCTTCTGTGTTGCCCCCCGATCGGCCGGGAAGGCCCCACCCCTCTTCTGTGTTGCCCCCCTCCACCCGAAAGGGATTGCCCTGCATTGTGTAGTGCTTTGTGGAACAAGATCAAATGGAAAGGAGGACCCGTCGCGGGGGGCGGTCGGGTTCCGTGTGTTGATGGGACCTGCTACTCCACCTGTACGAGACGCTGTGGGATGCTGGCAGCCAGACCAGAAGGTTGGGAATTCGCGGACGCGGCAGCGCTGGCGCTGTAGATTGCGACATGACGGAAGCCCAATCGGACTCCTCGGGAACCTGTACGTTCTGCGGCTGGGGCTATGTGGGCAGGCCGAATCAGTGCAAGCGATGTGGCACCCTTCTGAACGACCCAGCGGAGGACGTCAAGCGCCAGGGGAAGGCGGGTCGCGGGGCGATCAAGGTCCACAAGGCGCTCGCCGATACGTTCTTCCTGATCGGATTGCTTCTCGGCGGCCCGATGATGACGATCGGCGACAACCTCCGCGTCGGTCTCTTCATCGTCCTCGCAGGAGGGCTCGCATCGACACTGCGGCGCTACACCGACTTGTCCACCACCGTGACCGTGGCTCTGGGGGGTCTGGGTGCGACGATCGCGGCGACGACGCTCGTGGCATCCGCCGCCGATTCTCCGGAGGAGCCCGCGGTCGCTGAGGCCGCCAGGGCCGCGTACGCGTCCGCCCTGGCCGAACAGGACCCCGATGTTTTCGTGGACACGCGCGGACTGGAGCATGTCGCGATCTGGTTCACCGTTCCCCAGGATCTCTTGGGCGAGTGTGGAGAATACCCGGCGCCCGAAGTGCGCGCGCACCTCAACGACCTGGGGTTCCGCCGCGTCGTGGTCACGATGCGGAACCAGAGTGGAGGGCTCTGCTCGTTCAGCCCCTGAGGAACCGTTACACGAGTCTGGTGGGCCTCGTGGGGCGGCCGGATAGTAGTGGGTCCCATCGTCGAGAAGGTCAGAGGCCATCGCAACCCAAGTGGCGCCCGGGTGAAGGGTCTCAATCACTCGCACGAAATTCCCGGAGGAATAGGAAACGGCCACCCGTTGCGGCGCTGCGCTGCGCTGGGTGGCCGTTGGGACTGACCCGGTGGAGAAGGGTCAGTTGTGCGTGTGTGTCTCGCCGTGCTCCATTGCGCCGTCGCCGTGGTCCATGCTGCCCTCTCTGTTCAGCTCGGCAGTGATGATCGAGCGGATGCTCTGCAACTGCTCGTCGCCCGCGTAGCCGATCCAACGGTTGACCACCCGTCCTTGCCGGTCCAACAAGACGGTGAACGGCAATCCCACGTAGTGGTATTTGGCTCGCAGGTTCCCGCGTCCCACGGCGACCGGGAAGTCGGAGCCGAACTGTTCCAAGAACCTCTTGGCCGGCGCCAGTCGCACGTCTTCGTTGAACGTGAGGAACGCGAAGTCGTCGTGCCTGATACCGCGCCGCAACGCATCCAGCGCCGGCATCTCCTCCCGGCAGGGCTCGCACCAGCTCGCCCAGAAGTTGATCAGCACGACTTTCCCGGCTACGGTCTCCGACGTGACACGGTGTCCGTCCAGGGTCTCCAGATCGAACGCACTGAACAGTGCCCGTTCACGAGGCGGCACCCCGGTGAGCAACTCGAAGTCGTCAATGAGGTAAACGCGGCCGCTTTCATCGGCGGCCAGCGTGGGGAGCGGCGTGGGAACGGTACCAGACCGCAGCAGATCTCCCGTGTGCCGGTCGAACACGTCGACCCTTCCCGAATCGGTGCTGAACCCCGGCACGGACAACACGTACAGACGGTCGTCCGGTCCCAGCGCGATGCCCGTGTTTACCGGCGCGTAGTCCACCACCGGCCGCTGGTCGATGACCTCGAAACGCGGCTCATCGACGGCCTGGGGAAGACCGCGCTCAACCACCCAGAGCGTGTCGCCACTCGGGGACAACGCCACCACCTCGTCGCGAATGAACGGTGCGAAGTAGATCACGGAGTCGGCAATGGCCACACGCCCCGCGCTCGCCAGGTGCGTGAGCATGAAGTCCGCCGGCACGACACCCTGCCCGATCGACGCATCCAACTCGCCCTCCTCGTCCACGCGAAGGAGCAGCGGTGCGGATCCGAACACCGGACGAAAGGCCGGCTGCGTGGGCGAGCGCACGAGATAGGCCGTCCCCTGCGGATCGCTGGCCACGTACGAGAACACGAAGGTCGTCTGACGGGTGTTCGCGACCATTTGCCCTTGGCCGTCGAGCCTGAGCAGCTCACCTTCTCCCGAAACCGCCCACAGACCGTTGTCCGGCGCCGACGCGACGCTGACGATCTCCCGCCCCTCTGCATGAGCCGGGATTCGGTGAACGCGGAGCTCGGGGTCGACGTAGAGAATGCCGCCGGCTTCGGTCGTCACCGCTCCGCCGTCGGGCGTGGGCTGTGCGACTTGTCCCTGGAAGAACAGGATCCGTGCATCCTGCCGCCCCGGCGGAACGGTGTCGACGATCAGTTGCTCCGGCGCAGCAGACGCCTCAATGTGGCGAACCCCAGCCACCTCGGACACGATCGCCTCGGCGGCGTCCGGGTTCGGAACGGCGATGGGGCCCCGGGGTGCCTCAACCAGGCGTCCCGCAAAGAGCGCCGCAAATCCTCCCAGGGCGAGGATCCCGACCACTGTGGCAACGGCGGGCCGGGAGACACCCCGGCCCGTCCGTGCGTTGGCGTCAGACCTCACGAGCCTCGAACGGACTCGATCGCGAGGGCGAACGCGCCGCCGGCCTGAAAGGCTTTACCGCGAACCACGACGTGCTGCTCGGCGAACTCCCTGAGCCCCTTGTTGTGCTCGCTCACGGGCTTGCCGGGCATCCCGCCGCCCACCGGCATGTACAGCTTGCCGTCATCGCCCAGGATCGCCAGCGGGAGCCCCGCGTCGGCGCACACCTCGGCGCACATCCTGTGACTCTCACCTGACTGTCCATTCCGGAACTTGCAGTCGAGGTCGATCACCGTGCCCCGCACCGTGACCTCCTCGCCCTCCGGCATGTCGCCCATCTGGGCCTGTGCTGCAGCTGGGAGCATGGCCACCAGGGCCAGCGCGCCAAGGCTGGAAACCAACCGTTTCATGCGATTCTCCTCCGTAGGTTGAACCATTGAGTGGATTACGAAGCGGGTCGTGCGTACGCCCCGCGACGTCCTGATGTAAGACCGGCGTCCTCGGCGTAGGCGATCAATTGCTCCTGCAGCATGCGTCGCCCACGAAACAGTCGTGACCGAACGGTCCCGATGGGGACCGCAAGAATAGAGGCTGCTGAATCGTATGTCTGATCTTCCACGTCGATGATGACTACTGGCGTTCGGTATATCTCTGGGAGCACAGCGAGTGCCCTTGCCAGGACCTCGTCGAACTCGGGCAGTTCCAGTACGCGTCGGAGCGACAGCTCGAAGGCGCCGTTCTCATGCCGTCGCGCCGACGCCAACTCCTCGAGATCCGATTGTTCCCACGCCGTCACCCTTCCCTCCCGCTGCCGTTTCTGGATCCAGAGGTTGTGGCATATCGTAAAGAGCCAGGCCGTGCAGTTTGTTCCCAGGCGATACTGGTGGCTACTGCGGTACGCCCGCAGGTAGGTATCCTGAACCAGGTCGTCACAGTCACACGGATCCTTTGTGAGCTGGAGCGCAAAGCGGTACACGCTGTCCAGCGCATCCAGCGTTTCCTTCTCGAATCCGCCTTCGGTCGATGCCTCGTTGCCGGGCACGGCCTCGAGCCTTGATGTTCGGTCGGCCACCTGCAACCCTCCCGATCTCCGTCATGATCTGTGAGCGCATCGGCAACAGCCGGTGAAGCCTCCCGGTTCCCACCGGATGCTGGAGGAACAATTCGCAGCGGCGTGCGGTTCATTGGGTCGTAACGCAGAGCTTGCGCCGTCATTCTCGTCAAGGACTCTTGTCTCCAAGCCGAGGTGCCGCCGCCGTCATACGTCCTGCACTTTGAGGGATTGGTGTCGATGAGACTCGCGACGAGCTTGGTCTTGGCAGGCCTGGTGGTCCTACCCCATTCGTTGTCGGCCCAATGGACGCAGGGCGCTCCCGGCAAGATCTGGGTCAAGAGTGCGTTGTTCATCCAGAACACCGATGAGCGCTACACGGCCATCGGGGAGCGTGAGCCCTACTTCGCAGAAGGCGTCGCTGATTCCAAGGCGCTGTACACCGAGTTCATCGTCGGGCTGCACCCCAAACTGGATTTCTGGCTCCAGGTCCCCTACTTCGATCTCACCTTCACCGACAACGTGCAGACGCTCTCCGAGACGGGCATCGGGGACGCGCGGGCGTGGCTCCGGTGGAACCCCATAAGGCTGTTTGGCGGCCGGACACCGATATCGATCCGGGCCGGCGCCAAGGCGCCCTTGGGCGAGTCCCCCATCGACGCCCAGATCATCCCGCTGGGGGAAGGCCAGTGGGACCTGGAGGGATTCGGCGAAATCGGGCACTCTTTCTGGCCCGTGCCGGCCTACGCCATCCTTTGGCTGGGCTACCGGGTACGGTTTGAGAACACGGAGCAGTTCAACGACCCTGGGAACGAGTTCGTCTTCCTGGCCGAGGCCGGCGTAAACCCCACTCCCGGCACGTTCGTGAAGACGACGCTGGACGGATTCCGCGGCCAGGCGATCGAAGCGGAAGGGATCCTAACCAGCTCCAAGCGGCGGATCACCAACCTCCAGTTCACCGGTGCGGTCAAGACGGGGCCGGTGTGGCCGGAGTTCAGTGTCCGGGTACCACTGGCCGGACAGGAGTTCCCTGCGGGCGTCCAGTTCGTGTTCGGCGCGAGCGCCCAGGTACGGTAACGGGACTTCCCCCACCAGAGGCGACGCAGTAGTGTTGCCTCGTGGAAATCACCATCCTCAGCATTGGCCTCCTGGTCTTTGCCGGCCATTTCCTGACCGGCTTCTTCGAGCGAACCAAAGTCCCCGACGTCCTCGTCCTCATGCTGGCCGGCATCGTCATCGGTCCCGTACTGGGCGTGGTGACCCCCGCCGACTTCGGGAAGGTCGGACCGGTGTTCACGACCCTCGCCCTGGTCGTGATCCTCTTCGAGGGCGGCATCCACCTCAATGTGAAGGATCTCAAGCGGTCGGCCCGGGACACGCTGATCATCTCCTTGGCCACGTTCGCGTTGACGGTGTTGCTGGTCATGTACGTGGCCGACTTCCTCTTGCCGGTGGAGCCGCTCACCGCACTCCTGATCGGGATGATTCTCGGGGGAACATCCTCGGCCGTCGTGGTGCCGCTCATTCGCATTCTCCGCATGCCCGACCGACCGCGCACGATCCTCCTCTTGGAATCGGCCCTCACGGACGTGCTTGCGGTGGTGCTCAGCCTGGGGTTGATCCGGGGACTGCAGTCGGGGGGTGGCATCTCCGCGGGCGTGATGGTAGGCGACGTGGCCTCGTCTTTCCTGGTGGCGGCGCTCATCGGTGCAGCCGGCGCATTCATCTGGTCGGCGATTCTGCCGAAGATTCGCCAGATCCCGAATACGGTATTCACCACTATCGCATACGTCTTGATTCTGTTCGGCATGACCGAGCTTTGGGGATACAGCGGCGCCATCGCCGCTCTCTCGTTCGGCATCGGCGTGGCCAACCTTCCCAACATTCCCCAACGCCTCTTCGGCAAGCTCTTCACGTTCCGGTTGGCGGGTTTCTCAAACGTCGAGCGCACGTTCTTCGCCGAAGCTGTTTTCCTGGTGAAAACCTTCTTCTTCGTCTTCCTGGGCATCTCGATCACGTTCGCCGACCCACGCACGATTACGGTGGGGCTGATCGTCTCGGTCATCGCCATCGTGGGCCGCTCGATCATGGTGCGTCTGCTCACGCCGCGGTCGGTATCCCGCCGGGACGCCATGCTGATGACCGCCCTGATCCCCAAGGGACTCGCCGCAGCGGTGTTGGCGGCGCTGCCTCTCCAGTTGGGACTGGCGAACGGAGACATCGTCCAGGGCACGGTCTATGCCGTGATCTTCTTTACGATCCTCCTCTGTGCCGTATTTGTCTTCATCATAGAGAGGGGCCAGCTGGACGGCTTCGCCGGTTTCTTTTTCCGTCCGTTTGCGGCAGCGCAGCCCATCCAGGCCCCCGCAGGCACCGGCGTCACCTCATTCGATCAGTCTCTCGGGCTCCCTGCGCTGCAGGATGAGTTTCTCGAGCCCAACATCGTGGACCTCACACCGGAGGCGCCGTCGGAGAGCGAGGCGTCCCCAGAGGAGGATCCCCCAACTCAAGACAGCGCTGAGGAGATTCTGCCTCCTCCTGACGCGTAGCCAGCCGGCTCCGCTGTGACACAATTGTGACAATTCGACCACGCATCTGATACCGTTGCACCTTTTTTTGTCATCCGACGACGTCATACTGTCACACGACGCTCACCATTCACTGACATGTTGCCCATGAGAGCTCTTCTTGTAGTCGTGCTAACCTCGCTCGTTCCCACGTCCATTGCAGCCCAGGTGGAGATCACCTCCAACGGGATCCACATCCACCTCAACGGCCGTGTGCATGCCCAGTACCGGACCACGTCAGTGGATGGACCAAACTCTTCAGAATTCCTCATCCGGAGGGCCCGGTTCGTGGCCGACGTGGAGGTGAACGATCTGGTCTTCGGTAGGGTGGAGCCCGACTACGGCGAGGGGG
>JBDHAF010000199.1:0-6643 GCA_039588255.1 Gemmatimonadota bacterium
CCGGAGAGGAGTCCGATCCCGCAGGTCTACTTCCCGCATGAGCGGTCCACGTGGAATGCATCATGGCTAGTGCTGAGCAGCAAGTCCGATCCGTTTTCCCATGTTCCGGCCATCAAGAATGAGGTGGCTCGGCTCGATCCGGGTTTGGTGGTCTCCGATCCCCGGACTATGGAGCAAGTGTTCGATTCCACAACGCTGCAGCGGCGTTTCATCACAAGGCTTGTGGGCCTCTTCGCCGTCATCGCCCTGGTCCTTGCGATGGCGGGAGTGTTCGGGATGATGTCTCACGAAGTGGCCCAGCGCACCCATGAGATCGGGATTCGAGCTGCTCTGGGCGCAGCCAGGAACAACCTGCTGACCATGGCTTTGGGGCGTGCGCTCCGGCTCGCGTCGATCGGGGCCGTCATCGGTATCGTTGGTGCAGTGCTCTCAGCACGTCTCACCCGCCAGTGGGTATTCGGTATGAGCGGCACCAACCCGGCTTTCATGGCGGGGCTGGTCATCTTCCTGCTGATGGTGGCTGTTGCTGCCACAGGTGTCCCTGCGTTGAGGGCGACACAGGTGGATCCGACGAGGGCTCTTCGGGCGGAGTAGGTGGGAGTCAAGGCACAACATTCGGCCCTCGCCGTGTGCACCTGTCGCTCACGGACGTGGCCGGGGTCGGCGGGTGGAAGGATACGGAGACGCTGAGGAAGGTGAGCGACGTCTCGGTCAGTCGTTGAGTCGAGAAAAACGCACCCCCAAAACGCACTCCCACCCTTCGCAAGCGAAAAGCCCCGATCCGACAAGTGGTTGTCAGATCAAGGCTTTGTAAGTCGGGCGCATCGAGATCGCGAGCCGAGAGGCGAGCGATTGAGATGACCCCCATCCGGGCTGGGGATCACACGAAGAGTGACATTTTGCCGGGTTTTAGGAGGGATTTCGGGCGTCGGTCCGTACTTTCACGACATGTATGCCGTACTTTGCCGGTATAAACACGCGCCAAAACTCACCTCATCCAAGTGCGTGCTACGACGGGCAAACTGTGCCAACATCACCCTTGCCTCCTCCACCTGCGGCTGCCGCGCGGGATCGGGAACTCCTAGCCGACCTTGTTTGTCCTATTCGACGACGATCGCTCAAGATGGTGAGGAGTTGCTCGACAAGGACGACGACGATAGTTTGCGTTGGCGGTGGAAGGCCGCCCCCCGGCCTGCGGAAAGGGTTGAACCCACCTTCGTGTAAAGTCCTCGATAAGAGCTTCCTTTCTGCCCGTGTGAGCAGGCCCCCGGAGCGTACGGAAAGGAAGGTTGTGAATGAGTCCCACACTCCCGCGTCGCCCCAGCCTCGAACACCTCAAGAAGCAGGCGAAGCAACTCCTCGGTGCTCAGAGACACGGTGTGGCACAAAGCTGCTCGTTTCTCCGGCGCCTCCACCGGTTTGCGGATGCCACTGACGAGGAGATCCTGTCTGCGCAAGTGACGCTGGCGGAGACGCAGTTGGTCGTGGCAATGCACTACGGCTTTGCGAGTTGGTCCGCGCTCAGAGAGGAAGTGCGGACGCGCCCCACCGGTGATGTCAACTCTCTCGACGCGGTGGTGGATCGGAGCCGCGAGGAGATTCCCGAGTATGCGGGTTCCGGAGTGCCACTGGCGGTGGTGGCGGCTCTCAACCACGCCGGCGTCGAGATCGATTTCATGGAGTTCGCGGCCGCGAGCGGGTGGGCCTTCAGCTTTGGATACCACTACGAGGATGTCTCGCCGGCACACATGGCGGTGCGCGGGGATCCGCAGTCGGATGGCCCGATGGAAGTATTCGCCTTCCTCCCGCATGAGTTCGGATTCGAGTATGAGATGGCGCTCACGCAGGACCCTGACCCGCTCTGGAGCTTTGTGAAGGAACGCGTCGAGGCGGGCACCCCGATCATGAGTGAGCACATGGACGGAGGGATCATCACCTCCTGTCGAGAGCAGGACGGTCGCCGACAGCTCTTCTTCGACGGGACGGTGATGCCGGGGTGGATCGACGTGGACAAGTTGCAGCCCTACGGGGTGTACACTCTTGTCCGACGGCGCGAAGCGCCCCCCGACGAGCGCGTGCTACGGTCGGCGCTCGAGCGGGCCGTTGCGAAGGGGAAAGCCCACACGTGGAAGGGGATTCCCCAAGGAGCCGCCGCCCTCCAGGACTACAGGGATGACGTCGCTGACGCGACCAAGCTCTTTTCTGCGACGGAGGAATGGTTTTGCTGGGCCGCGTTCGAGCGCCTCATGGCGAGGCGATGCTGCGAGGTCTGGTTGCGCTCAACTGCGGAGCACCTCGACGCCAGGGCGCGGGAGCTGACCCTCGCGGCGGCGGAACGGTATGGGGAGGCGTTCGGGTGCTATGACCGTTACCGATCTCTCGTCCACGGCGGCGAACCCACGCCGCTGAGTCTCCAGGAGCGGGCTCGCACACCGGAGCGCATCGCCATAATTGTCGACGTGTTGGACCAAGGGATCGCCGCTGAGGCAAAAGGGTTGAGCGCCCTGGAACAAGTGGTAGCGACGCTTGGATGACGCCGCTCGACGCCCTGCTTGAAGCGCGCCGGCGCGGGCCTTACGACCCCGGGTCCCCCAATCGAGTTGTTATCAAAGCACGCCCGACTCTTTTGGCACACTATTGGCACACAAGCACAAAAAATGAGCGACCGTTCACCGATCGCTCATTTCGTAACCACCTCTGGTGGATCATCGAGATCCGAGCCGGATCCCAGATCCTCAAGCGCTTCGGACCAATGCAGCAAGTCTCGCCCGCCCTTTGGTGAAAGCGCATAGTGGCCGGTCTTAACGCGATCAAACCACCCGTAGTGGTTGTCTCGCAGTATCCGTCCGGCCCGCGATACCCCGGTACGTTCGCTTAGGACGCTGACCTTGAGGACACCCTCATCCGCGAGCTGGCGCGCGCATCGTAGCGCGTCCTGGCGGTAAGCGGTGAGTCGTTGCCGGGAGGATGAGCCTCCATCCTCCGGATCCCCGACCCGTTCCGCGAACTCCATGAGCAGGCGCTCCCGGCGCACGGCCTGTGTTCTGGGCCGATACGGCGCGGGGTCTAGCACAGGCACGACGTTTCCGCGCGCAGAGACCGTGAGGAGGCCCAGGCCAAGGCGGCGAAGGAGGCCCGTCACCTGCTTCCTTCGGGTGCGCCAGGAGGCGCTGTGGCCCTTTGCGACGCGAAATGCCACGTAGACCGTGTCAGAAAAGGCGAGCCGGTCAACTGCCTGAAGTATGAGCGCCAGGCTCAGTCGTTCTTTCAGCTCGACTACAACCGGACCTTCATCACCTCGTACCGCCATGACGTCGCAGGCCCCGATCTCTCCCTTCACCACATAGCCCTGTGCCTCCAAGAACAGCTTGATCGGGCCGTAGAGTTCGGATTCAGGCATTCGCGACCATCGGGGGGGCTCCCTCCTCTAGTTTGTCTAGCGCACGGATCGGCCCGTGCGATCGACGCGTGATTCTACCGAGACACGGAACCTGGGGTCAGGTTGTGTCCCACGGTGCGGGATTCCTCGCAAACCTGGAAGAGCGACGGCTGCTCCAAGCCCGACACGGTGACCTCGAGACGGACCATTCTGGTTGGAGGTCAAGAAACTCACAGGTTATGCGAAAAACGACATCTTGCCGGTTTTTCGGGTGATCTTGGGCGTCGGTGCCGCACTCTTACGACATTCAGGTCGTACTTTGCCGTAAGAAACGCACCCCAAAACCCACCTCAACGTTGCGGACCGAGCACCCGTCCTGACGCACGTTCAGGAACCGTTCACGGCATTGTCGATCATCGCCCGAGCGCCTTGTCCAAGACTTCGAGGACGTTCTCCACCACGATCAGCTCCACATGATCGAATTGTCGCTCGGTCGGCCTGATCATCAAGAACCGGCGACCGCTGGGCTCGGCCGCGATGAACTTCCCGAGCCGGAGGAACTCGGCGGCCGAGAAGAGCGTGCGTTCCTGGCCCATCGGTGGCCTCACGCCGGGGCGTATTTCGATGGACACGATTTCGTTTCGGGTATTCAAATAGAACAACTCGGTGCCGTCCGGTGACCAGAACGGGTCACTGCCACCTCGAGACGAGACTCTCCACTGTCCTTGCGATACGTTGGGAAACGGCCGAATGAACACTTCTGGCGATCCAGCTTCGGTCGAATGATACGTCACCCAGTTTCCGTCGGGTGAGAGCGCCGGTTGCCTTTCCGGTGCATTGGACTCCGCTACGACGATGACGGAGTCGCTCCCGATGCGCCGCGCGAAGACGTCGTCATTGTTTCCTCGGCCGGCACTGTAGAGCACCCATTGTCCGTCGGATGAGAGATCCACCGTGGTCGTCGACATCGACAGGTCGGCGACGAGCTCGGCCTCACGGGTTCCGTCCACACGCCGTTGGTAGAGCCCCAAGCCGTCGTCGCTGTCGGAGACGAAGAACACCGATTCCCCGTCGTCGGTCCAGAGTGGGTTGTGAGCGAAGCCGCCGCCGAACGTCAGTCGGGACTGCGCCGACCCTGGCAAGGCCTGCGCGACGATGTTGGCTTCTGTCCGTCCCGCAGTGAACGCTGCGTGCGTTCCGACGGGTGAGAGCGCGACCTCATGCGCATCGTCGATCGTGTTGGATCCGATGCGTTCGAAACTCCCGTCGCGGTCTACCCATACCGGCTCTCCCACGTGATCGGCCTCTGTGCCGATCGTGTAGAAGAGCGTTCCCTCTTCGGACAGTGCGACATCGGGCATGGGTCGAGCATCCGCCATGCCGATCGCGTTCTGCGTGCGCCACTGTACTCCTTCGATAATCGTGACGGGATCGCCCACGATCTCGAGCGCGCTCTTGTCGAATCGCACCGCCATTAGGTCCTCACCCGACACGTACAGGAGGTACCCGGGCTCCGCGTACAGTGGGTACGCCGCTCGCTCGAGCAATGTGCGGTGACCGGTGCTGCCTAATTCGAGTACCGCCACCTGGCGATCGCCGTCCGTGCTGAGGACAGTGAACAGGAGACTCTTGGCCCCGGGCAGGACAATGGGAGTGACGTGGTCCAGCTCGCCACGTTCGGTGTCGACGACGGACAACCGCTCCGGGGTGCCGCCGTTCTCAGGAACCCGCATGATCGGACCCATACCCGACGAGTCGTAGTAAATCATCCCGTCATCCGACCAGAGAACCGTCCCGCCGCCGACCCCGGAATCGATGACGGTCGTGGGTGTGCCACCGCGCAACGAGACCGTTTCGATCGCACCCGGCCGGAAGTAGCCCACGCTGCTGCCATCCGGAGACACAAAGGGCGCCCACGTCTCCGACGTTCCCTCGAGGGCGATCCCCTCGAGGCTCGCGCGATCCAGGACCCAGATCGCCTCCTCTCCGTCGGTCCGCGCGTCGTAGATGAGACGCGACCCGTCCCGTGTGACGGCGAGACGAGCCCAGCTCCCCTCGATGATCTGCCCTGGCGGGAGACCCATCCGGTATCGTCGGACGGGTTCGACGGGTTGGGGCCGAAGGAGCGACCAGGCAGCGATGATGGTCGTCAGCGTGGCGATCACGGCGAGCAGGGCCGTCGGGCCGGTCGGTCTCCGAGACGATGGAACCGACGCAGCGGCCACCCCCGCGCCCGAGAAGGTGAATCCCGGGTCCGTCAGCGAGGTGGCGAAGGCCTTCGCACTCTCGAACCGATCTGCAGGGAGCTTCTCCAGCGCCTTCGCGGTCGCCGCGGCCACGTTCGGCGGAACCGACTTGCGCAACTCGGTCACCGGCCGGGCCTCGTCGGTGACGATTTTCATGATGATCTGCTGCACTGAGGAGCCGGTGTGGGGCGGATCGCCGGTCAGGGTTTCGTACAGCACGGCACCCAACGAGTAGATATCCGAGCGGTTCGTGAGGTCCTTCTCGGCGGTGGCTTGCTCGGGGCTCATGTAGTGGGGCGTGCCGAGCGACAGGCCAGTCTCGGTCATCCGCCCGCCGGCCGCGGCACTGACGGCCAACGCAATTCCGAAATCGGCCACCATCGGCCGCCCGTCATGCAACAGAATGTTCTCGGGTTTGATGTCGCGGTGAATGACGTTGTTGCGGTGGGCGTAGTCCAGGGCGTCGGCGACGTCGGTGGCGACCCGCACTGCCTCGTCAATCCCGAGCTGTGTTTCGCGGTCGAGCTTCTGCCGCAATGTTTCGCCATCGATGAACGGCATGACGTAATACAGGAAGGAATCGGCCTCGCCCGAATCGAACAGCGGCAGAATGTTCGGGTGTTGGAGGCTCGCGGTCGTCTTGATCTCCTGCACGAACCGCTCGGCGCCAAGGACCGCGGCGAGTTCCGGTTTCAGGACCTTGAGCGCGACCCTACGGTCGTGCTTGACGTCCTCGGCGAGGTAGACCGTCGCCATGCCGCCTTGGCCCAGGCGGCGCTCGATCTGGTAGCGGCCGGCGAGGGCGTTCGAGAGTCGGGGTGTGATTTCGGCCATGGACGGGAAGATAGGATTTGGAGGGTCGATCGGCGAGACAGTCACCCGAATTCAGTACTCCACGCACGGTTTGTTGGTGACCGGCTCGACGTGAACCGGTCACCACATCGGGTATCCATCCGCTACGATCAGGTTAGGTCGAAGCGATCGAGATTCATGACCTTGTCCCACGCCGCGACGAAGT
>JBDHAF010000200.1:0-12081 GCA_039588255.1 Gemmatimonadota bacterium
CGCCGCGCGCCGTAAGGCCAGCGGCTTCCTACCCGTACTGCGGTGGCTTCGAGGACGAGGCTACTAACGTGAGGTGAGGTACGTAGGGCCGCAAGCGACTTTCATGTGGGGCCACCTTTACAGATCGTCCTGGTCGAGCGTGCTGGCCACCATCTCCGGTCGCCACTCGGGAAGTTCTTCCTCAGGGATGATCTCGCCCAGGTACCGGAACTCGGTGGGCTCGCCGAAGCTGACTCCGATCATCTGGCCGGCCCAGCCTCCGCGGATCTTGTCTTCCAGCACCCACAAGTGCTCGGTTTCGTACGTGGTGCTGTCCTGTGCACAGGCCGCCACGCCGTCTTTCGAGCGTGTGGCTGCACCAGCAAGACAAAGATGTCGCTGACAGTTTGGGAACCGTTAGAGTCGATCGGCTGGTGGACAGCTCCGTTGCGGCGACACATACTTGGCAAGCCGCGAAGGTATTCCTAAGTGGCGGCGACAATAGTTGAAAGGAGCCCAAATCATGAGTGCAAGCAAGAAGAAGAAACGCAAGAAGAGCGGCAACCTTTCACGGCGGAAATTTCTGGCTACAACCGGCACAGCGGCTGCCGCATTCACGATTGTTCCGCGCCACGTGCTGGGTGGACCAGGCTACCAGGCTCCCAGTGATATGGTCAATGTTGCGGGGATAGGCGTGGGAGCTAGAGGCGCTCAGGATATGGCAGGTATAGCTGATCCTGATGTACCGATCGAACGACCGGTGCGAACACCTACGGGTCAGCCTCTCACTCCAGAGCAAATCGCCGGGCTAGAGGCCAGGCGAGCTGCCTGGGCGGCTCGGCGGGCTGCTCAAGAACAGCGGCAAGGCGCGCAGCAGCAACAGGCTCAACAGGAAGATGAGCCAAGGAAGCTCGCCAACATCTACGCCCTGTGTGATGTAGACAGGGGATTTGCGGCTCACGTCTTCAGGGGCTATCCCAGGGCGAAAGTGTATCAGGACTTTCGCAAGATGCTGGACGATGAGAAGGAGATCGATGCGGTCGTCATCGGCACGCCGGATCACACTCACGCCGTTATTGCGGCGTACGCCATGAGAATGGGGAAACACGTATACGTCGAAAAACCCTTGTGCAAGACGGTATACGAGTGTCGAAAGCTCACTGAAATCGCCAAAGAAATGAATGTTGTGACCCAGATGGGAAATCAGGGTCACGCCACCGAGGGCAGTCGATTGACGGTTGAGTTCATTCAGTCCGGTGCCATCGGTCCCGTCAGGGAAGTTCACCTATCGACAAACCGACCGATCTGGCCGCAGGGCGACATTCCACGTCCGGAAGCCGTACCCGTGCCCGATGCGTTGGAGTGGGATGTCTGGTTGGGTCCTGCACCGGAGAAGCCGTATCATCCGGATATTTGCCATTTCAACTGGCGTGGTTTATGGGACTATGGCACCGGTGCCATGGGCGACATGGGTGCCCATATACTCGATGCGGCAGTCTGGGCCCTCGATCTCGGCCTGCCAACCAAGATCCAGGCATCTTCCACGAGATACAACGAAGAATTCATGCCGCTTGCGGAGATGCTCACCTATGAGTTTCCGGCACGTGGTGATATGCCGCCCGTGAAACTGGCATGGGTTGATGGCGGACTCAAGCCTCCCCGCCCGGTGGAGTTGGAACCCGGTCGCTTCGTCGAGGATGCAATCTATCTTGGTGACAAAGGCGCCATGATGCACAGGAGTCACGGTGCAGACCCGCACATCATACCCGAAACGGCGATGGAAGCATACGAGCCTCCAGAGCCATGGATACCGCGCACTGGCGATATCTATGAGGATTTCATCGATGCAATCAAGAACGGCAAGAAGTCCTCAAATGACTTCACTGTTGCAGCCCATTTAACCGAGATCATGTTGTTGGGGAACATTGCAGTATTGACGGCAAATAGAAATACCGCATTGGAGTATGATGGGGCGAAGGGAGAATTCACCAATCTTCCTGAGGCCAACGATCTGCTTCATTATGAATACCGAACTGGTTGGACTTTGTAACAGTAGAAGACCCATGCCTGTGCCCTTCCGAAGCGTCGTGTTTGCATGGCTCTGGGTTGGTGTCTTGACCGGGGCCGCCTGCGGCGGCCCCGGGACGGCCGGAGGAGACGCTTCGGTGGGCCTCCCGGAGATGACGGTCGCTTCAACGGAGGACTTCGACCTCACCGGAGACGGGTCGGCACCACACTGGGAGCGCGCCCAATGGGTTCCGCTCGAGCGGCGAGGAGATGCGGGGCTCGAGTACGAGACACGTGTGAAGCTCCTCTACTCCGAAACCGGCCTCTATGTCCTCATGGACGGCTCCGACTCTCTGATCACGGCCACCATGAACGAGGACTTTCTCGACCTCTGGCACGAGGACGTCTTCGAGGTGTTCTTGTGGACCGACGAGGCCTACCCTGTGTACTTCGAGTACGAGATCTCCCCGCTCGGCTACGAGCTGCCCATCTTGATCCCGAACTTCGAGGGTGATTTCCTGGGTTGGCGGCCCTGGCACTACGAGGGGGAGCGTCTCACGCGCCGAGCCACGACCGCGCTCGGGGGGCCCCGCGAGTCCGGGGCGACCATTACGGGCTGGCGGGCGGAGGTGTTCATCCCGTGGGCCCTTCTGGAGCCGCTGCAGGGCGTCCCTCCCCGGCCCGGCTCTCTCTGGCGCGCGAACTTTTACCGTGTCGACTACGACGGCGAGACCCCTACCGCCTGGTACTGGGCCCGCGTTGACGCCACCTTCCACCAGTTCCAGCGTTTCGGGATCCTTCGTTTCGGCGAGTAGCGCTATCGGTGCCCCTCGGCCTTGAAGTACGCCCCCCGCTATACCCCCGCGATCCTTCGCTTGTACTCGCTGAGCGCGGCGTCCAGCCGGTCGCGCGCCGTCGTGTCGCCGGGAATGTTGTGCGACGGATGGATGAACAGCTTGACGCCGCGCTCGACCAAGCGCTCCGCCACCGTGGTTATGATCATCCAGACAGCGGCCGTAAAGGCGATGGTCGAGACCGGGCCGACCTTGTCGACGTGATCGGGTAGCGGAATCGAGGCGTCGACGGCCGGCACGCAGGTGTCCACCGCCACGTCGGCCAGCTCAAACAGCTTCTTACCGGACGAGTGCCGCGGCGGCTCGTCCCGGTAGGCTGCCTCGGAGCCTGTCACCACCAGCTTCAATCCGCGCGCCTTAGCTTCCATTGCCACATCGATGTTCACCGGATTCAGACCCGAGTGCGAGAAGATCCACATCGTGTCCCGCGGATCGAAGTCGTAGCTTTTCATGACCTCGCGGCCGAACCCCTCGGCGCGCTCGAGGAACAGGAATTGGTGAATCCCCATCTCCCCCGTGATGTGCGTGAAGTACGTGAGCGGTAACTCGATCATCGGGTGGAAGCCGACGAAGCCGCCGATGCGTGGATACATCTCCTCCACCGGCAGCGTCGCGTGGCCGCAGCCGAACGTGTGCACCCAGCGCTCGACGGCGATTGAGTCCGCCATGATCTCCGCCGCCCTGCGGATGTTGTCCAACTGCGTTCCCTCGATGTGGTCCACCACGTTGCGCGCGTTCTCCAGCCAGGTCTTCGCAAGCATCGTCACCGTGTCCCGAAAGTCGTGATGTGTCGTAGTGTCGGCGAGGCACTCATCCACCCACCTCCGGCGGCATCCGTAACCGCGGTCGCGCGATAGCGAAGATCAGAGCCACACAGACGAGGCCCACCGGCACGATCGCCAGCGACGGCCTGAGCCCGAACGCGTCGCCCAGCACGCCGGTCACGTAAGGCAGGGTCGTTCCGCCCATCAACGCCATGACCAGCACCACGCCGAACGCCGTCCCCGACAGCCGCTCGTAGCGATCGCCCACGTAGCTGAGGATGATCGGGAAGACCGCCGCGAAGCCCGCACCCGCCAGCAGCGTCCCTGCCCCGGCCGTGGCCGTCGTCCGGGCGCCGATCAAGATCAGCGCGCCGGCGAACGCAACACCCAGCGATGACAGTAGCACTGCCACAGTTGACACGCGCTTGAGCAGCCACCCCGACACCAATCGCCCTCCGGTCATGCCCAGCCAGTAGAGCGAAAGCAGGTACAGCGCCCGCTCCGGCGAAAGCCCCAGCTCCTGGTTCACATAAGTCGCGGTCCAACCGCCGACCGTGATCTCCATGCCGCTCTCGAAGAACAGTATGATCCCCAGCAAGACGAGGACGGGGTCGCGGAGCAGTACGGCCGCTTGCCGCAACGGGAAGCCCTGCGGCTGCTTGGGCTCGGGGAAGCGGACCGCCGCATAGTATGCCAGCACGAGTGCCACCAGCGCGCCGATCACCGCCACGACTCCGGCGTCGCCGAATCGCTCGCGCAGCAGTCCGAGCACGAGCGGCACGCCGAAGGCGCCGATGCCGAAGAACACGCCCAGGTAGGCGAGCCCCGCGGCGCGGCCCTCGGCGCTGATATCAGCGACCAACGCGGTCGTTCCGCCGTTGATCAGGCCGCCGCCGAAGCCAATGATGATCGCCGAAACGGCGAGCAACGCGATCGATGGCGCGAAGGCGATACCTTCCAGACCCAGCGCTATCAGCACCACGGCAGCCGCGAGCATACCCTTGTAGCCGCGCCGGTCCACCACCGGTCCGAACACCAACGAGCCGGCGAGGATGCCCAGGCTCATCAGCGCGAGCAGCGAGCCCGCCTCCGTTCGGTCGAGTCCCAGGCGCTGGATGATCGATGGTAGCACCGCGCCCAGCGTCGTCAGCATGATGCCGAAGACCAGCATCCCGACGCACGCCGCCGCAAAGACCAGCCGATGTCGGTAAGCGTTCATGTCAGCTCGAGGTTGCAGGACTTTCCAACTGCGACGGCAGCGCCAAGCGACCGGCTCCATAGAGTACGGCGTCGTCTCCTAGCTGCGCGGCCCGCAGCGCGACCTGCTGGATGGAGATGGGCTGTGCCCAACGTATCGCTTCCTCGCGAATCCGCTCCAGGAACTGCACGGCCGGGCCGAATACGCCGCCGCCGAAGATGATCGTCTCGGGGTTGAACAGGCTCACCAGATTGGCGACGGCCATTCCCCAATAGATGACGGCTTCGTCCAGCACGCGCACCGCGATGGGGTCCCGTTCGTCGTAAGCGGCGAATACGTCCTGCGCCGGGAGCGTCGCGATGTCCCCACGGCGCAGCCCGCCATCGTAGGAGTCGTCCGCTTCGATCAGCCGAAGCGCCTTCGCGGCGATGCCCGGGCCCGAGGCGTGGTACTCGAAGCAGCCCACCGCCTCGTACCCCTCGCGGTGCGGCCGGTCCAGCGCCAGCCAGCCGATGGCGCCCGCGGCGTCGCCGACGCCCCGCACAATCCGCCCCTCCACCAAGATGCCGGCGCCGATGCCGGTCCCCACGGCCAGGAAGATGGCGTTCCGTGCTCCCGCCGCGCCGCCGCGCCAGGCCTCGCCCAGGATCGCGCATGCCCGGTCACTGTCCACGCGGACCGTCATGCCGTCCGGCACCGCGCCGCGCACCTCTGCCACCAGGGGGTAATCATCCCAACCCGGAATGTTCGGCGCCCACACCGTCTCCGTCGCGGTGCGGTAGATGCCCGGCACCGCGATGCCCACGCCGGCGGCCGGCTCGCCGTCGCACTCGGCCGCCGCCAGAAGCGCACGCACCCGCTCCACCAGCAGCGCGCCGACCGCCGCTCCGGTCCGCCCTCCCAGGGCAACGGCTTCGCGATGCGTCGGTTCACCCTGCGCTGGGAAGAGCGCTGCGGCGATCTTCGTGCCGCCCAGATCGATCCCGATCACCGACTTAGTCATGTAGCACCGAATGATTCTCGCGAATGGAAGCTAACTCCTCGTCGCTGAGCTCGGACGGCGGCCTCACAGATCTCGATTTGTGCTTGTGTACGTCTATGACCGCAAAGTCGCGGTCAACGTCCTCATCGGGTGCCTTCCCCTGGTGCTTGCTCCCACCCGGCCCATCAGTTATGACAGGATGGACACGCCGACCGGAGACGACTTCATGGACTATCAACTGAAGGACCTGCAGTACCAGCGTGCGGCACGCGATCCTCAAGTCATGCTCGAGAATCTACGGCGGGATTTCAATCCGAAGGTCTCGGTCGGGATCTGGTATTTCACCCCAGGTGGCGGCCGCTTCCATGACCGGTTCGTTCCCGAGGCCACCATCGAGCAGCGCATCGACATGGCTGCTGAGATGGCCAGCTTCGGTGTCACGGGAATCGAGGCCCATTTCCCCGATGAGGTGAACGAGTCCAACGCCCAGCTCTACCGGCAGCTCGAGGAGGAAACAGGTATCCGCCTCGTTGCGGTGCCGTTCTCACACTTCTTCGATCCGAGGTTCGAGTTCGGGTCGTTGTCGAGTACTGAGACCAGGACGCGCGACCGAGCGATCGAGGTCGCAATAGGTGGACTCCGTATGGTTCGGGATCTCGGGGCGGACCTTGCGATTTCCTGGCCAGGAATGGACGGTTATCGCTACCTGCATGGCAAGCCCTTCATGCACATGTGGGATCTGTTTGAGGGGGCGATGGCCGAGGCCATGGACGAAGTCCCGGCCCGGGTGTGCGGATAGCCATCGAGCCCAAGCCCTACGAACCGGCGGCCAACAACATCTATCGCACGACGGCGGAGGGGATCCTCGGTGCACAGCGCATTGAAGCTAGGCTGCAGAACCCCGAAAACCGGCGGAGCCTGGACGGCGGGGACACACTCATTGGCCTCAATCCGGAGGTGGGGCACGTCAAGATGGGGTTCGAGATGCTCCCGGCAGCATTCTCCCTGGTGGCGATGGAGTGCCGACTCGCACACACGCACTGGAACAGCCAACCTGATGGGAACTACGATCAGGATAACAACATCGGGGTCGTGAATGCCCACGAGACCGAGGCGTTGCTCTACGCACTCTGGGGCATCGGATACCAAGGGTACTTCGGTATCGACATCAATCCCGAGAACATGCCGGTGCAGAAGGCGGTCGAACTGAACATCAGGGCCTTGGAGAAGATGAGAGATCGGGTGAGCCGAATGCCACACGAGCGCATCCTGGAGTGTCACCTCCACCCGGGCGACCATCGCGGGGAGTTGGAGGAGATACTCATCGAGAGCTGGTAGGAGCCATCACCATGGAAGGACTCTTCGCAGGACTGGACGTGTCCACGCAGTCCTGCAAGCTGGTCGTGATCGATCTCGGTGAGCGGGCGCTCGTTCATGTCGACGCGGTCAACTACGACGAGGAACTGCCTCACTACGGAACTCGCGATGGTGCGGTGCAGGGGCTGGAAGTAGGAGTGTCCGAGTCCGATCCCAACATGTGGATCGAGGCGGTCGAGCTGCTCTTGAGGCGACTCGATGCGGCACCAGACATCGATCAAAGCCGCATCCAGGGTATCGCGGTCTCGGGACAGCAGCATGGGTTGGTGGCGCTCGACGGAGACGGCAATCTCGCACGTCCGCACGCCAAGCTATGGAATGATTTCTCGACTGCCAAAGAGTGTCAGCTGCTCACGGAGCGTGTGGGCGGTACGGACCGGATGATCGCAGAAGTGGGCAACACGCAGCGGACCGGTTACACGGCACCGAAGATTCTCCATATGCTGCACCACGAACCGGAGTGTTATTCGAGGGCGACAACGCTCTTCCTCGTCCACAACTACATCAACTGGTACCTGACGGGCGGCGCCAACGGCGGAGTTGCCGTCATGGAGCCCGGCGATACGTCCGGTATGGCACTGTGGAATCCGGTGTCAGGTGCTTGGTCGCAGCCGGTGCTCGACGCAATCGATCCTGGACTGTCCCTCAAGTTGCCGCCGGTCGAGCCGTCTGACCGGACTATCGGGGCCATCGCCCCCAGGCTTGCAGATGCGTACGGTCTTTCGAAGGAGTGCGCGATTGATGCTGGCAGTGGCGATAACATGTACGCTGCGATCGGGACCGGGAATTTCTTGCCCGGAATCGTCACGATCAGCCTTGGCACAAGTGGCACCGCGTATACGTTCCTGCAGGAGCCATACGTCGATAGCGAGGGAGAGATCGCGGCCTTCTGCGACAGCACCGGCCACTACCTCCCACTGCTCTGCGTCTCCAACATGGCCAACGGCTACAATGCCGTCTTGGAGCGGTTCGGCATGGGGCACGAGGACTTCGACGCGGTGATCGATCGCACCGACGCGGGCAACGGTGGCAGGCTGCTCATCCCCTGGTACACGGGAGAACGAACGCCCGACCTGCCGAACGCAGCGCCCCTATACTTCGGGTTTGGCGTGGATGACTTCGAGAAGGAGCGGCTCAGTCGGGCCGTCCTCGAGGGGCACGTGCTGAACCTGTGGAGCGGGTTCCGCAGGCTGCCGGTGCAACCGGAGGCGATCCATCTGACGGGCGGACTGTCTCGATCGCCGACGTGGCGCCAGATGATCGCCGATGTGTTCGAAGTGGAGACCGTTCCGGTCGAAGGCGAGGGTGCAGCGTTGGGGGCGGCGATTCACGCGGCCTGGGTGTGGGCCAAGGAGCAGGGGAGGACCGTCTCGCTTGCGGAAGTGGCTGAGCCGTTTGTGGTGCTGGATGTGGCGAGGCGCAAGAAGCCTATCGCTCGTAACGTCGAGATCTGCCGGATGCAGAAGCGGCTGTATCTGGCATTGAGTGACCGGGCGCGTGGGATCGAGACGGATGAGGATCCGTTCGAGCTGCGAGCAGTCCTGAGCGAACTATCGGGGGGATCACCACGCTACAGTGTTGGCGGCTCTCGGGGCACCTAATAACCCGCCGGGAAAAGGAGAGGCCGGACCTCGATCCAGCATCGGCCGACATGTGTCACCACCGTGTTGTTCCTAATGGAATCTTCAGATCACGAGTGCCACCGCAACGTGGCTGAGTAGCGCCGCTCACCGTATAGTTGGATCGTCGTCAACGAATTCAAAAAGACCACGCACGACATCCTCGACAGCCTCAAAAACGCCCTCGCTGACCGCTACACCATCGAGCGCGAGTTGGGAAGCGGCGGGATGGCCACCCGGTCGAGGAGCTTTCGAGCCACGGGAAGGCCTTCGACCACATGAGGAGCGCTGCATTTGATGAGAGCGATGGTGATCGTCGCGCTGTTGGGTGCGATGGCGCATAGCACGCCCGGACAGGAACAGAGGTCCAGCCAGGACAAGGTCTACTCGAGGCCCCAGGCTAGAGACGGAGCCAGGCTCTACCGGGAGGCCTGCGGGGCGTGTCACGCACGGGATGAATTCGTCGGCCCCGACTACATGGACTCGTGGACGGGCAAGTCGGCTGCGGAGCTGTTCGGTGTCATCAGGGGCGGGATGCCTGAGGAAGCTCCTGGTAGCCTCTCGCGCCCCGAAACAGCTGCACTAGTGGCGTATCTCTTCCAGATGAACGGCATGCCCGCCGGTGACACGGCGTTACAGAGCGATGCGGCCTCGCTCGAGGAGATCTGCATCGAAGGACCCTACAGGAACGAGTGAGGCGCGAGCCCGACAAGAGGGGGACACTGTGCACACACAACTGATCACACGACAGACGCTGGGATGGGTGATGGTGGTAGCCGTAGCGCTCTCTCTGGGCGCGCCAACGTCCGCTCAGCAGACCCTCCTGACGGGCACGGAGAACGGGGAGTGGCGTTACTGGGGAGGGGACGAGGGGAGCACCCGGTACTCGGCGCTCGACCAGATCAACGCCGACAACTTCTCTGACCTGGAGATCGTCTGGCGCTGGAAGGCGTCGAACTACGGCCCGCAACCGGACTACGTGTATCGCTCCACACCTCTCTATGTGAAGGGCAAGCTCTACACGGTTGCCGGATACCGCCGCACAGCGGTGTCGATCGACCCGGCCACCGGGGAGACGCTCTGGATGTGGCGCATGAAAGAGAACCCCCGTTGGGCAGCATCGGCCCGCCAGAACTACGGCAAAGGGGTCGCCTACGCCGAAGTGGACGGGCGGGGCGTGATCTTCCACATCACACCAGGCTTCTACCTGGTTGCGCTAGATGCCGAGACGGGTCTGCCGATCCCGTACTTCGGTATCAACGGCATCGTCGACCTCGCGCTTGGACTCGGCGACTACCCGGTCGATCCGGATCGGGGCGTGCTCGAAAGCGGCAACATCACCTCGTCATCTCCGGTGATCGTGGTGAACGGGGTGGTGGTGGTCAACAATGCGCACACCCAGGGCTACTACCCTGATTCGAAGGAGAACATCCCGGGTCACATCCGCGGCTACGATGCGAAGACGGGGACCATGAAGTGGATCTTCCACGTCGTACCACAGCCGGGAGAGTTCGGCCATGACACGTGGGAGGAGGATTCCTGGGAATACACCGGCAACGTCTCGTCGTGGGCTCCGCTCTCGGCCGACTCTGACCTGGGGCTGGTCTACATCCCCACGGACTGTCCGACCAACGACTACTACGGGGGCGATCGGCCCGGCGACAACCTGTACGGCACGAGCCTGATCGCGCTCGACGTCGAGACCGGGGTGCGCGCCTGGCACTTTCAGATCGTGCATCACGACATCTGGAACTACGACACCCCGACGGCCCCGAACCTGTTCGACGTCACGATCGATGGGCGTCGCACTCCGATCATCACCCAGGTGACCAAGCAGGGCTTTACCTACGTGTTCAACCGGGAGACGGGCGAGCCGATCTGGCCGATCGAGGAGCGGCCGGTGCCCCAGTCGGACATTCCGGGCGAGCGGACCTCGCCCACCCAGCCGTTCCCGACCAAGCCGGCGCCATTCCAGCGCCAAGGGTTCACGGAGGACGATGTCGTCGACTTCACGCCCGAGGTGCGAGCTGCGGCGCTCGAGATCGCCAGGCAGTTCCGGCTGGGCCCGCTCTTCACGCCACCCTCGCTGGCCGAGGCGGCGGACGGCACGATGGGCGCTTCCTTCGTGCCCGGCGCGATGGGTGGGGCCAACATCATCGGCGGAGCGTCGGTCGACCCCGAGACCGGCATGCTGTACATCGCGACGCAGGGCAATTTCAGCACCCTCAAGATGGTGCCGGGCTCGACGATTGGGTCGAACTCTGGATACGTATCGACGAGACGGGGCCCGGGCACCGTCATCGAAGGGGGGCTGCCGATCTACAAGCCGCCCTATGGGAGCATCGTGGCGATCGACATGAACATGGGCGAACATGCCTGGCTCATCCCCAATGGAGAGACGCCGGAGAACATCAAGAACCATCCCATGCTCCGGGGCGTGGATCTGCCAAACACCGGCGTGCCGACGCAGGCCGACCTGCTGACGACGACGACGTTGCTGATGTACGGTGAGGGCCGTGGTGGCACTCCCTGGTTCCATGCCGTGGACAAGACGACGGGCGAGGAGATCGGGAAGATCGAGATCCCGGCCACGGTCAACACGCCACCCATGACCTACATGCATGACGGCAAGCAGTACATCGTGCTATCGGTCGCGGGACGCGGCTTCGAGGCCGAACACGTCGCACTCGCGCTTCCGGACGACTTGGTTCGGGACACGCCGCAGGACCGCGAGTGATGGTTGCAATGACGGGCCTTCAGCGTTCAGGCGTGGTCCTCCTGACCGGCGCCGTCATCATGGCGGCGGTGATGACGGCCGGGCCCGCATCTCGACAAACCCAGGTGAACACTCGGGACCAGACACCCGGCAAGACCTGGATCGAGCGGCTGGAGAGGCCCGACCGGATACCTGGCCTGCGGATTGACGACGTCGTGGCCTGCCTGGAGCTGAAGCCGGGTGACGTGGTGGCCGACATCGGTGCCGGTACGGGCGCCTTCTCCATCCCATTCGCGAAAGCCGTTGCGCCGTCGGGCAAGGTTCTGGCCCAGGAAATCTGGCCGGACCTGCTCGACTACATCGCGGAGAAGGCGGAGAAGGAGCACGTCGCCAATCTCGAGACGGTTCTGGGGAATGGGGATGACCCGCTCCTTCCTCAGAACCAGGTCGACGTCGTCTTCTTTCACGACGTGTTCCACAACGTGGTGGATCGGCCGGGCTACCTGAGCATCCTGGTTTCCTCTCTGAAGCCGGGCGGGCGCATCGCAATCATCGAGCAGGAGTTCGACGATCCGATCGCGCAGC
>JBDHAF010000201.1:0-6533 GCA_039588255.1 Gemmatimonadota bacterium
CCGGCATCCACCAACGGCGGCACGTTGTTGACCGTCACGATGGCAGTGTCGATGCCGACGCCACCCTCGTCGTCGGTGACAGTCACAGTAACTGTGTACACACCGTCTTCTTCGTACACGTTGTTCAGGGCAAACGTGTTGTCCGGGTTCAGCGGCAGGGTTTGCGGACCGGCACCTTCACCGTAGTCCACGGTACCCGTCCAGATATCGGCACCCGGATCGCTGAACGAGCCGGCGCTGCTGAAAGTATCGCCCTCATCGATTGCGGCATCGGGTCCGGCATCCACCAACGGCGGCACGTTGTTCACGGTGACCGTTGCGGTGTCAGCGCCAGTGCCACCTTCGTCGTCAATGACTGTCACAACAACCGTGTACACACCGTCTTCTTCGTACACGTTGTTCAGGGCGAACGTGTTGTCCGGGTTCAGCGGCAGGGTTTGCGGACCGGCACCTTCACCGTAGTCCACGGTCGCCGTCCAACTGCTCGAGTCGGGATCGGTGAATGACCCGGCGCTCACGAACGTGTCACCTTCGTCGATCGTGGCATCAGGGCCCGCGTCAACCACCGGCGCGTTGTTCGCGACCACGGTCACGGTTGCCGTGTCGCTGCCGCTACCACCCTCATCGTCGCTCACCGTGACCGTAACGATGAAGACACCTTCGCTAGCGTAGACATGGCTCAGCGCGAACGTCTTGTCCGGATTCAGCGGTAGCGATTGTGCACCTGTACCGTCGCCGTAATTGACGGTCGCCGTCCACGTATCCGCACCCGGATCGGTAAACGATCCGGCGCTCACAAAGGTGTCACCGGCATCGATGAACCCATCCGGCCCGGCGTCGACCACTGGTGCCACGTTGTTCACCGTCACCGTGGCGGTGTCGATGCCGACGCCACCGTCGTCGTCGTTGACGGTCACAGTAACTGTGTACACACCGTCGTCTTCGTACACATTGCTCAGCGCGAACGTCTTGTCGGGATTCAGCGGCAGCGTTTGCGTTCCAGTGCCGTCGCCGTAGTCCACCGTTGCTGTCCACGTGTCGGCACCCGGATCGGTAAACGATCCGGCGCTCACGAAGGTGTCACCCTCGTCGATCGTGGCGTCCGGCCCGGCATCAACTTGCGGCGGGACGTTGTTCACCGTCACCGTGGCGGTGTCGATGCCGACGCCACCGTCGTCATCACTCACCGTCACCGTCACCGTGTACACGCCGTCATCCGCGTAGGTGTGGCTCAGCGCGAACGTCTTGTCGGGATTCAGCGGCAGCGTTTGCGTTCCGCTGCCGTCACCGTAGTCGACGGTTGCCGTCCAGGTGTCTGCGCCCGGATCGGTAAACGATCCGGCGCTCACGAAGGTGTCACCCTCGTCGATCGTGGCGTCCGGCCCGGCGTCCACCACCGGTGCCACGTTGTTCACGATCACGATCGCCGTCGTGGTGTCCGACAGCAACCCGTCGGTCACCTGCAGCCCCACCGTGAACGTCCCGTCGTCGACGCCGAGGAAGGTCGGGGTCGGACCGAGCGCATCGTCGAAAGCACCGTCGTTGTCGAAATCCCACTGGTAGGTCAGCGGGTCGCCGTTCGGGTCCACCGAACCGGTCCCGTCGAGGGTCGCAACGCTGCCCTCGTCCACGGTGTACGGGCCGTTGGCGTCCGCCACCGGTGCCAGGTTCTCTACCACCGTGACGGTGCCGAAGTCCACGTCGAACAGGCGCTCGTTTTCGTCCACCTCGCCGTCACCATCCAAATCATTCAGCACACCGTTGTCCCAAACCCGCAGGCCGATGTTGAACACGCCAGTTTGCGGGAACACCGGCGCCGGAGTCGGCCCGGTGGCGCCGTCATAGTCGAACGGGAAACCATCGAGATCCCACTCATAGCGGGAAATGAAGTCCGTCGGATCGATGTCGAAAGATCCGGAGCCGTCCAGATTACACGGCAGACCGGCCGTGCAAGTGTAAGGGCCACCGATCTCGGCGATCGGCGGATGCGGCGGCACCGCGACGATGATCTCTACCGTGTCGGTGTCGGTCAGGGCAGGGATGTTGTTATCGGTCACCCGCAAGGTGGCGGTAACCACCTGGGGCAGCGTGGCCTCCGGATAATCTGTCGAGGTGTAGGTGAAAGTCGCCGTCGGCTGGTCGCTCGTAAAGTCGAAGGTGCCGTCACCATCGAAGTCCCACTCGTACTGCACAATGGAGCGGAACGGATCGAGATGGAACGAGCCCGAGCCGTCGAATTCGAGCGGCAGGTCCACACCCCAGACGCGATCGCGCCCGGCGTCGGCCACCGGTGGCTGCACGAACAGCGTGCGGCTGAGGATGATCACGCCCCAGGCGCTTCGAAGTTGACCCGTAATCCACTCGCTGCCGGGGAACTGGCCGTTTGCCAGCTGGTCGTCGATCAGCGTGCGCGCGATTCCCAGATCCGGATCCCGGAACCAGTCGAAGCCATTGGACTGGAAGTTGACGATCGGCTCCGGCTTGGCCAAGCGCATGGCTTTGGTCAGGGCATAGTACGGGTAGTACGGCCGGTTGCCGGGATTAATGATGTACTGGTTGGTCCAATTGTCGGCGATCCACTGCTCACCGGTCAGCCAGCGTGAATCTTTCTTGGTCTGGTCGTCTAAAACCAGCTGCACCAGGGCCGAGGGCGTGCCCGCCCGGGTCGTCCCGCCGGTAGTATAGCCCCAGCCGACACCGCTGTAGCTGCGGTTGATCCAGACCAGGTTGCGCTCTTTGACCCAGAGCGGGACCGGGATGCCGAAGATGTCCTCGGCTGCCAGAAGGCCAATGGCGCCCCACTGGGCGGCGGAGTTGTCGATGCTGCTGTTCCAGCCGTAGCGCCAGCCGCCGCCTAAGCCCTGCTCCGTCTGACCCCAGGCAAACTGGTCGGCCATGTCGGTGAGGATGTCGAAATAGCTGCGCCTCATGATGCCGTTTGCGCCGGTCACGGTGCGCGCTAAGGGCGTGCCGCTGCTGGCGATGGCGTCCATCACCTGCCCGCCCTGGTAGATGGGATTCCCACCGGATCCGCTGACACCGGTCTGGATGCCGATGCCGTTGCCGTTGGTGTCGGGCTCGCCAAAAGACTGCGTCCCGATATTCACCGTGCCGAGGTCACGGAACAGTTGGCGCAGCCCGCGCATCACCGTCTCGGCGTACGGGTCCTCCTGGTGGCTGACGGTTTCCAGGTGACCATTGACCTCAAACGCCTGGATGGACGAGGCGGTGGCGCTGGCGCGCGCGTTGTGGGTCCAGTACCCCGTGTCATAGCCCTGAGCGCTGGTGCGGGTCTGCTGCTGGTGCAAGTACCAGAGGCCTTCGTCGATGGCGACATTAATCTCGGTGGTCAGGTTCAGAGACCGCACGATGATCGGGTAGGTCGCCTGGCCGACGTTGCCGGCGCCGTCGGTTACTGTCAGCGTCGCCGTGAACGGTGTGCCCGTAGGTGCATCGGGGTAGGTGTGCGCAATCGAAAGGTCATAAGTGTTGGTGACGTTCATCACCGCCGACTGCGTGCCGTCACCGAAATCCCACTGGTAGGTGGCGGCGTCGGCATCGCGCACGATACCCTTCAAGCGGACGGACTTGCCGTTGTAGGTCTCGTGCGGAACCAGCGGATCAAAAGCCACCCAGGGCACCGTGATGACGTCGGGCGGCAGATTCGGTGCCACGTCCACGTTCACCTGCGTCGTCGACGTCTGACCGGCGCCGTCCTCCACCGTCAAGGTGGCGACAAAGGGCCCGAGCCCATCGATCTGCAGGTTGTCGAATTCAAAGTTTCCACTATGAACGGTGGCACCAACCCGCATTGGCGAACCGGTGCCGTTCAGCGAACTGAAAGAGGTCAATGGCGTCCAGCTTGTTGTACCCGCCTCGCGAATGAAGTAGTCCACACCGGCGGATTTTATGTCGATACGCACGTCGTAAAGGGTGCCGCGGGCATAGTTTCCGACCGTACCCCGGTTGGAACCACCCTCGTAGATCTGCAAGTTGCCATTACTGTTGAAGTAAATGGCGTGATGCATCTGGTTGAAGTTGAAACTGGTCGGGGATTGGTTGTACAGTCCCCACATCATGTGCTGACTTCCGGATAGGTTGACGGCCTTGACCTGTCCGGTGACAGTCGCCCGAGATCGTGGGAAGGTTGTATTGCTGTAAAAGCCGCGATTACTCCAACCATTAGCGCCTGTCACCGACAGCAAATCGTTTTGCGTAGCGCCGGCCGTGGTCCAGGCAGTGGTATCGATCGCCGTACCATTGAAAGTTTCCGATAGGACGGTTCCGTCAAGGGTAGCCTGGCTGTAGGTATTGAACGGCATCGCACCGACAGCATCGATATCATTGGTGAAATTACCGTCGCCGTCACGATCCACCGTGTCATCGAAGTCCCACCGGTACTCGACAATACCGAAGTCGTCGGTCGACGGCCTGCCGTCGAAGTAGACCGGCGGCCCGTTGACACCGCCCTGGGTCGGCGGCAGTGCCCCGGCTTGAGGGGGGTTGCCGACGATGACATCTACCGTCGTCGTCGCGGTGTCCGACTTCAGTGTGTTGTCGGTGACGGTCAGCTCGACGTCATAAGTCCCCACTTGCTGGTAGAAATGCCGCGGGGTCGGGCCGTTGCCGGTGTACGGCAGGTCGGCGGTCTCCGACCCCGGTGCGCTCGGGCCGCCGGTGAAGTCGCCGAAGGTCCAGTTGTACTGCTGGATCGCGTTGTCGTCGGTGGACCCGCTCCCATTGAAGTTGATGAAGCTGCCCACCTCGGCGGTGTACGGGCCGGCGGCGTCGGCGACCGGTGGGTCACCGTCGACGATGGTGATGGTGGTAGCGTCGCTGTCAGCCTGCAAGGCGTTGTCGCGCACCGTCAACGTTACATTTACGACCGTTGGAGCGCTAAAGTCAAGGGTCACCACCGGACCGAACAGCATTTCCACAGCTCTGTAGTTGTCGAACTCGAATACGCCGCTGTGAACGCTCGCACCGATACGCAGCGGTACGGTGTTGTTGTTGAGCGAGGTGAAGCTCGTCAACGGGGTCCAGTCGCTGCTGCCGGCCTGGCGTACGAAGTAGTCGGCGCCGGCGCGGCGCACATCGACGCGCGCTTCGTAGGTCATACCGCGCGTGTAGCTGCCGACAGTCCCCCGGGAACTTCCGTTCTCGTAAATCTGCAGCGAGCCGTTAGCGAAGTACAGCGCGTGCGGCATCTGGTTGTAGTGGAAGCTTGCCGGATTAGCATTGAAGATGCCCCACATCATGTGGCCACTCGGGGCGGTCACCACCTCTCCGATGACGCGTACCACCCCGGTGTCGCCCGGGCGCGCGAAGGTCTGCACACTGTAGTGCCCGGTCGGACCCCAGCCGGCGCCCGGATTGCGCAGACGCCCGGCCTGAATGTTCGCCCCGGCGTCGGCGGTCCACACACCTGGGTCGATGGTCGCAGCCGCAAAATCTTCGCTGAGCGTGGGGTCGAACTCCCACACGTAGTCGAAAATACCGGCATCATCCGTGGAGTTTGTCCCGTCCAGGGTCGCGGTCCACACGCCGAAGCTCGCCGCTTCCTCGCCGAAGGTGTAGGGGCCGCCGGCATCCGCCACCGGCCCGTCGCCGAACACCACTTCGATGATTTGCTGGATCTGCACCGCCTGGCCGGCATTGTCGGTCACGGTCAGCGTGACCGTGTAGGTGCCGGGCGCCGTGTAGATGTTGGTCGGATTCACGCCGGTGCCCGTGTTGCCGTCACCGAAATCCCATTCGTAGCTGAAGATGCCGACGTCGTCGGTGGAATTGCTGGCGTCGAAGTCCACGGACCAGTTGCCGCCGCTGGCGAAGGTCTCGTCGGCGATCGGCGGCGCATCGATCACGGGTACTGGCGGATCGTTGGCCAGCACTTCCACCGTAGTGGTGGCGTTATCGGTCTGGCCGGCGTTGTCGGTCACTGTCAAGGTGACCGTGTAAGTGCCCGTGGCGGCGTACTGGTGGCGTGCCGACACGCCGCCGAGGTAGGTGCCCAGGTCGTTGAAGGTATTGGCACGACCCAGCGTCTGGATAACTACCGGCTGGCTCGTCACGATACGGTGCACACCCGAACCGGACGGGAAGTCGGTGGGTGCAAGTTGCAGGAACTCGTCGCGCTGCAACGTGGCAGTCAGGGCGCCGGAGTCGACGTCGACATCGGTGTCGTCGTTGGGCGCAAAGATGACAATACCGTCGCGCAGATTGTGCAACACATACTCGGTGCCACCGCGACCACCCGCAAACGACACGTCGTCACCCAGATCCAAAATGCCGGTACCGCCCTCGGTATCGCCCGCCCAGACCTCGACGTCACCGGTGCTCTCCAGACGCAGGCGGCGCGTACCAACCCCGTTCTGGTACCACATCTCACCGGCGATAACGCTCGCGGTGTACAACGACGTCCCGCTGTCGAGGTCGAACACTTCGATGTCCGCCGCTTCATGGGCGAAGGCCGCGATCGATTCCGTAGTCCCGTCGCGCGTGGCGAAGTAGAACAACCGCCCGGCACCGTCGCC
>JBDHAF010000202.1:0-6470 GCA_039588255.1 Gemmatimonadota bacterium
GGTCATGCCGACCTTGACCCTGGACCAACGGGAGATTGCCGCGCTGGTGAGCTTCATCAATGGCGGGCATGTGGTGACGGAGACGGACGGGGAAGACTGGTAGCAGGTGGGTCCGCGGCTCCAGGCCGCGGACCCCACGCGCAATCAGTCCGGTTCGCGGTCGCCCTAATTCCCCGTCAGCCCCCTGGCCTCCAGCAGCGCCTGCATCGACGGATCGCGGCCCCGGAAGGCCCGATACAGCTCCATCCCGGAACGGGTGCCGCCCTTCGACAGGATCTCCTCCCGCAGCCTCTGGGCCGTGGCCCGGTCGAAGAGGTTGCCGGTCTCCACGAAGGCCTGGAAGGCGTCCTTATCCAGGACTTCCGCCCACAGGTAGGCGTAGTAACCCGAGGAATAGCCCCCGGAAAAGATGTGGTTGTAGTAGGTGCTCCTGTAGCGGGGGATGATCTCTTCGACGAGGCCGATGCGGGCCATCGCCTGGTTCTCGAAGGCCCGGGCCTCGTGCTCCACCGGTGAGGTCAGGGTGTGCCACGCCATGTCCAGGTACGCCGCCGCCTGGAACTCCACCGTGATGAAGCCCTGGTTGAAGGTGGACGACGCCTCCAGCTTCTCCACCAGCTCGTCGGGGATGACCTCGCCGGTCTCGTAGTGCTTCGCATACATGCGGAGCACCTCCGGCGCGCCCATCCAGTTCTCCATGATCTGGGAGCCGAACTCCACGAAGTCCCGGGGCACCGACGTGCCGCCCAGCGATTCGTAGGTGACGTCGGAGAGAAGTCCGTGGAGTGCGTGGCCACACTCGTGGGCCAGGGTCAGAGCGTTGTCGAAGGTGATGAGGGCCGGGCCATCACCGGAGGGGGCGGCGAAGTTGAAGTTAGTGGTGACGATGGCGGTTCGTTCGCCGCCCAGGCGCCCCTGCTTCTGGAGGCTGTTCATCCATGCGCCGAACCGCTTCGTGGGCCTGGCGAAGAAGTCCATGTAGAGAACGCCCCGGTGGCTTCCGTCGGCCTCCCGCACTTCGAAGACCTGCTGGTCCGGATGCCAGCGGGGCAGATCGCGGCGCTCGTGGAAGGTGAGCCCGTAGAGATGGTTCGCCACCATGAATACGCCGTCCCTCACCGCGTTCACCTCGAAGTAGGGAGCGATGGCTTCCTGGTCCAGGTCGAAGCGGGCTTTCCGGACCTTCTCGGTGTAGTGGCGCCAGTCCCAGCCCTCCAGCTTCCCCTCGATCCCCTCGGAGTTCATCACCTCCTGCATGTCCGCCCGCTCCTGTTTGGCGACGGCCAGGGCGGGAGTCCATATCTCGTCCAGGAAGCTCATGACCTGGTCCGGGGTCTCTGCCATGGCGTCCGACAGCACGAAGTGGGCGTGGGTCGGGTAGCCCATGAGCTGCGCCTTCTCAGCCCGGAGAGCCGCCATCCGGGAAGCGATCTCCTTGTTGTCGAACTCGTTTTCGTTGTCCCCCCGCATGGCGTAACCCATGAAGATGTCGCGCCTGAGTTCCCGGTTGGGTGAGGACTCCAAGAAGGGATTGATGGACGGTCGCTGCAGGGTGAACGACCAGCCCGCGTCATGTCCCCGGCGCTCCGCCTCTTCGGCTGCAAGCGCCACCAGGTTGGCCGGGAGGTTCCCCAGATCCGCCTGGTCGGTGACGTGGAGCTCGTAGGCGTTCGTCTCGGCCAGGACGTTGTCGCCGAAGGCGGTGGAGAACTCCGCCATCTCGCCGTTGATCTCTCGAACCCGAGCCTTGGCCTCGTCATCCAGGTCGGCGCCCCTACGGACGAATCTCTTGTGGGTCTCCTCCAAGAGCTTCGCCTGCTCCGAGGTCAGATCCAGTTGCTCCCTCTGGTCGTGGACCGCCTTCACCCGGAGCCAGAGATCGGGATTCAGGTTGATGTCGTCGGAGTGGGCCGCACGCAGGGGGGCCAGGGTGCGATTCACCTCATCCATCGTGTCGTTGGTGTGAGCCCCCCTCTTCGCTCCGAAGACCCGGCCCACCCGGGTGTACGTGGCGCCGGCGGCCTCCAACGCCTCGATGGTGTTCTCGAAGGTGGGTGCCTCCGGCTCGGTGACGATGGCCTCGATATCGGCCTTGTGCATCGCCATGGCCTCCATGAAGGCCGGTTCGTAATGCTCGTTCTCGATCAGGTCAAAGGGGGGCACCCCGAAGTCGGTGTGCCATTCGGCCAGGAGCGCGTTCTCATGTCCGCTGATCCTGGATGGTGCGGGGGCATCGCCCGCGCAGGCGGCGAGAGCGACGGTCGCGGTCAACGCGACGGTGCGTGTGAGCGGGACTATGAAACGCGTGAGCGGTCTCACGGGACGCCTCCTTGGTGTTTTGGACGCGCGCTCAGATCACCTCATCTGAGCGTGTCGTCGGACCACAACGTGGTCGGGTCTCTGGGGCGACTGAGTATCTCCCGGAAAGCTGGGGCGGTGGGGCGGGCGGGGAAAGGCTTGGTTGTCTAATGCCGTGCGGCGGCTTTCAGCACGGCCTCCCCGAACTCCATGGCCCTTCCCGCCACCGAGTGGTTGGTCAACACGATGGTGCCGGTCTGAGCCGCCTCGTTGAGTCCCATGTAGGCGCCGTAGCCGCTGGTCCGTCCCCCTTTGTAGGTGACAACCTGCCCGTCGTCCAGCTGCTTCGTGTACCAGTCCAGGCCGGAGTCGCCCCAGTACTCTACTGGGAAGCGCGGTGCCCGGGTGTACTCCAGGGCATCGTTCAGCGGTGTGGCGATCAGGCCCAAGTGGGCCTGCAGATAGACGAGCATGTCGTCCAGTGACGTCTTGATGAAGCCCGCGCCCTGGTAGATGTCGTTGGCGGTGTAGTTGGGCGTGACGGCGCGGCTGGAGCTGTGACCCAGGGCGAGATTGGCCAGTTGGGCGTCCGTGAGAAATAGCGAGCTGCTCTCCATTCCCATCACATCGAAAACCTCGCGGGTGACGAGGGTCTCGTACGACGTGCCGTCGATCAACCCCAGGACGTGCCCCAGCAACCCCACACCCGTATTGGAGTACAGCCAGTCGGAGCCGGGCGTGAATACGAGCGCTACGTAATTCGTCAGATAGTCGTAGATGTGGTCCGTCGTGTAGGCGGCGTAGTGATTGAGGGGGTCGAAGCCGGGTGGCCTCGGATAGTCCGAGTCCTGCACCTGCTTGGGAAGCCCCGTCCGGTGGGTGGCCAGCTGGAGGAAGGTGATCTCTTCGCCTTCCCGGGTGGGGAGGGTGACCCGATCGCCCGGCAGGTAGGGCTGGACGGTTTCGTCGGGCTCCAGTGCGCCCTCCAGGATCTGCTGGGCGAGCAACATTGTCGTGAATGTCTTGGTGATGGAGCCGATCTCGAAGGTTGAATGCCGGTCCGGCGGATCGTTGGCGCCGACTCGCTTGGTTCCGTAGGAGAGGACCAGGGTCTCGGACCCCCGCACCACCCCGACCATCGCACCCACCTGCGCGTACTGCTCGGCCAGAGAGTCGATGGCCTCCGTCAGCGTGGCGGGTTCCGACGAGGTGGGGGAGCCACAGCCAACGCTGAGCACCAGTGCAGCAAGCGCCGTCAACCTGAACACCTTCATCGCGTCAATCATCTCTTGTCACGTGAGGATTCGTGAGGTACACCTCACTATCCCTACGCTCGTGACGGTCCCTGGATACTAATGAAGGAGTTCCCGACGTGGCCGCTCGAACTACGCCGTCCGCCCGGTTTCAAGACGAAACCCCATCACCGTGTCCTACAGTGTATCTTTTTGCCCGCAGCCACCGGAGACCTGTTGTCCATGTTGCAGCCCATGAGACATCCACACACCCGCCGGACCACCGCGGCCTTCCTCGCCGCGCTCGCCGTCACGGCCTGTAGCGGCACCGCTGGTTCAGGTACGGACACCGCCCCCCAGCCTGCCGCCTCCACCGCGGAGCTGGAGGCGATCTACCGGGCCCGAACGGACAGCGCCCGCATGCGCTTCACCGCCGCCGACGTCCACTTCATGACCGGCATGATCGGTCACCACGGGCAGGCCCTGGTGATGGCGGCGCTCGCCCCCACCCACGGTGCGAGCCCCTCGGTGCAGACCCTGTCCGCCCGCATCATCAACGCTCAGCAAGACGAGATCGCCACGATGCAGCAGTGGCTCCGCGATCGGGGGCAGCCTGTCCCAGAGGTCCACATCACGGGTACCACCATGACGGTGGAGGGTCCGGAATACGCCATGCACATGCCGGGCATGTTGACCCCGGACCAGATACGAGAGTTGGACGAGGCCCGGGGGCGGGAGTTCGACCGGGTCTTCCTTACTTATATGATTCAGCACCACCGCGGGGCCGTCACGATGGTGGACGAGCTGTTCGGCACCGACGGCGCCGGACTGGACGATGTGGTGTTCAAGCTCGCCTCCGACATTCAGGTGGACCAGCTCACCGAGATCGCCCGCATGGAGCTGATGCTCGAGGAGATAGCAGACGCGGGCCGCCGCCCTTAATTACCGGTAATCAACCAAATCCAAGGAATCCGTCATGAGCCGCAGCGCATTAGGATCCCGTGCCGTCACCCGTACGGCCGCCAACCGTCTTTCATTGTTTTCCCTGGCCGTGGTGCTCGGCCTGCCTGCGTGCTCCTCCTATGGCGGCGCGCCGGCGACGGGGGCGATGGAGCCCGCCGCACCCCAGAGCGCCATGGCAATGCCGGCGCCACCCAGTCCTGACCCCCGCATCGGGCTCCGGCCTGGGCTCTTCGACGCCGAAGAGGCGGTGTGGAACTTGAGCATGTTGTCGCAGACGCCGCCGCCCGAGGCATTCGTCGGCTTCACCAACTCGGACCTCGCCTTCACCGGCAACTACGCCATCCAGGGCAACTACAACGGCATCATCGTGTGGGACATCTCGAACCCCCGCCAGCCGTCGCTGGTGAAGGGATACGTCTGCCCGGCGTCGCAGAGCGACGTTTCGGTCTACCAGAACTTGCTGTTCGTGTCGGGCGAGGGACTGGGCGGCCGGCTCGACTGCGGCACCGAGGGCGTGCAGCAGGCGGTGAGCCATGACCGCCTGCGCGGGATCCGGATCTTCGACATCAGCGACATCCGGAACCCCCAGTACATCGCCAACGTGCAGACCTGCCGCGGGTCCCACACGCACTCGGTGTTGAAGCACCCGGGTGACGACGAGAACGTCTACGTCTACGTCTCCGGCTCCGCGCCGGTGCGCCCCGAGGAGGAGCTGCCCGGCTGCTCCGGCGGTGCGCCGGACGAGGACCCGAACACGGCGCTCTTCCGGATCGAGGTGATCCGGGTGCCCCTCGCCCACCCCGAGCAGGCGGCGATCGTCAGCTCGCCGCGGATCTTCCAGGACCTCGTGGCCCCGCCGACCCACGGCCTGGCGCCCGACGACCTCGCCGAGATCGAGCGGGCCAGGGCCCAGGGCGCGTTCGTCGTCGAGGTTCGGGGTCAGCCGCGCGTGCTGCCCGGCCGGATGACGGCGGCGATGCTCGACAGCATCGTCACGGCCCGGGGCGGCAGCGGCGCGCCCACGGGCGCCGACAGCGCCGTGCTGCGCGAGTATCTCCCGGAGATGATCGCGGCGCTGATCGGCAACCAGAGCCGTGGGGACGGCCCGCGTCCCGGGCCCACCCAGTGCCACGACATCACCCTGTACCCGGCGATCGGCCTGGCGGGCGGCGCCTGCGGGGGCTACGGCCTCCTGCTCGACATCAGCGACCCGGTCAACCCCGAGCGCATCGGCGCGGTGAGCGACTCGAACTTCGCCTACTGGCACTCGGCGACGTTCAACAACAACGGGACCAAGATCCTGTTCACCGACGAGTGGGGCGGCGGCGGCCAGCCAAAGTGCCGCGCGAGCGATCCAGTGGAGTGGGGCGCCAACGCCATCTTCACGGTCGAGAACCGGCAGATGCGGTTCAAGAGCTACTACAAGCTGCCGGTGCCGCAGACGCCGTTGGAGAATTGCGTCGCCCACAACGGCTCGCTGCTCCCAATCCCGGGACGCGACGTGATGGTGCAGGGATGGTACCAGGGCGGCATCTCGATCTTCGACTGGACCGATCCGGCGAACCCGGTGGAGATCGCCTTCCACGACCGCGGCCCGGTGGACTCGACCCGTATGCAAATGGCGGGAAGCTGGTCGGTCTACTGGTACAACGGCGTGATCGTCAACTCCGAGATCGCCCGGGGGCTCGACATCTTCGACCTCGCACCGAGTGGTTTCCTCTCGCAGAACGAGATCAACGCGGCCAAGTCGGTGCAGCTCGACTACCTGAACGCCCAGGGTCAGCCCCATTTCGTTTGGCCGGCCACGTTCGCGCTGGCCGGGGCGTACGTGGACCAGCTCGAGCGGTCGAACGGTTTGCCGGCGGCGCGGATCACGTCGGTGCGGCGGGAGCTGGCTGACGCGGAACGGGCCTCGGGCGCAGCGCGGCGGCAGGCCCTGACGACGCTCGCGTCCACACTTCAGGGCGAGGCGGGTCG
>JBDHAF010000203.1:0-6533 GCA_039588255.1 Gemmatimonadota bacterium
CAGCCACTTCTCGTAGGTCTCCGGCTCGAGAGGGCTTCCGCCCTCGGCCACGAACTGGACCGCGAGCCTCGGCTCCACCTGCATGTCGTCGACGCCGGCCCAGATCACGAGCTTCGGCTCACCGAAGAGCTCCAGCCCCGGCACCGCCGCCAGGGCCGCTCCCTGCGCCGCGCCCGCATCGACCTCGGCGCCCCTGGCGACCTCGAAGCCGGCCAGGTTGCGCAGATCGGCCGAGACCAGCACCAGGGGGGAATCAAGCTCGTTGCGCACGAGCAGGATCGCCCGGGCCCGAAAGACCGGGATCCCATCCTTGACCGGGCCACCGAGGGCAAGCTCGTCTGCCCCCACCCCGAACATCTCGGCGTGGGCCTGCATGAAGGCCTCGGCGCTATCCAGCGGCGTCGCCCCGTGGGAGAACGATCGTCCGTAGACGTGGGTTGGACGTCCGGCCGACTCGTAGACACCGCTCTGCGGGTGGGCCTGGAGGAACTGGTCAATGGGGTGAGCCTCGTGGCCCGGGCGGTTCGGGGTATTGGGCGTCGTTTCCGAGCCGGTCAGCCCCTGGCCCAGAAACAAGAGCATCCCCCCCACCAAGACGGTGGTGGCAAGTGTCTGGCTTCTCATGGAGGCATCCTTCCTGATTCCCTGGCGCTCGCGCGGTGGCGTGCGCGGGAGGTGGCAGCCGCCAAGCCCCGGAGGTTGGTGGATCCTGTTACCACCATAATTGCCACATGGACCTGATACAAGATCGCTAGATCCAGAATTGGGGCGAAACCCAAGGGGCAGCGATCAGGAAGGCAATAGGCATTAGAACCGGTTTCATAAGGCCCGCAGCGTGATCAGGATGCAGGCCACGTGAATGAAGGGCGCCGCAGCTGTCGGCCGTCCTGCGTCTTGAGCTTGCAGCAATTGACTCGATGCGGCGCGATCAACTCGATGCCTCGCCGCGCGAGCCTGCTCCTCAGTGGGTCGCTGTCGTACGCCTTGTCGGCGATCAAGCGCCCTGGACGGGATCGCGGGCGTCCTCGCCCTCCCCGGTCCTCAAGATCCAGAGTATTCCTTCCACCACCTCGCGGCTTTCTCTCCAGGGACGCCCTCGGTTCTTGAGCTTGGGCAACAAAGGTTCGATCTTGACCCATTGTTCGTCCGTGAGCATGCGCTGCCGCAGCATGGCGGGTACCTCCCATGCCATTGTGAATCGCCGGCAGCGCCAGGAGGCAGGCCACGGCCCTGGTCCACGAGGCCTACATGCGTCTGGCCAAGCAAAACGGCGGGCCGTGGCAGAACCGTGAGCACTTCTTCCGCGCGGCCGATGGCGATGCCCGGGCGAGGCGTTATTCTGGTGCTCGAAAAGCTCGGCGGTGGAGCCGGCGAACAGTCAAATGGGAAATGTCGGATCAGCGCGTCTCGCTGACGAGGATACGAACCCAATTGATTGGAGTGTCAGTGCCGGCGTCGGTGGCCGCGGCATCATCCCCGGGCGGGATGACGACGTCTTCGGGATCGGTTACTACTACTATCACCTGAACTTAGACAGACTAACCGGCGTTGGCGTCATCGACGATTATACCCACGGAGCCGAAGCCTTCTACAACATCGCGCTGACGCCCGCTGCGTTTCTGACACTGTCCGGCCAGGTGATCGAAGATGCCTTCCCCGGCACGGACACCGCCGTGCTCCTTGGAGCGCGGCTCCATCTACGCTTCTGAGAGGGCATCCCGCGTCGATGAATGAGGCGATCGTCATCGAAGTCGAGCTACAACAATGCCGAACGCACGCGCATCATTGACAGTCGTAACACTGGCAGCCATGCTCGTGTGCTGGCCGTCTGCCAGTGTATTGGCCGACACTCCAAAGGGCAGACCGAACGGACAACCTGTTGCCAGGAGCAGAAGACGGCCATGAAGGTGTTTGGTCATTTTCGCCTCTTTACTCTGACGAGTTCGCAAGGAAGATGAGCCTCTGTTTCTGCCCATTCGAACCAATTCATTTGATCTTGTGATTACATGTCGAACTGGGACTTCACCTATCAGGGAAAGAACACATGAGATACACAATTGCCGGGCTCGCCCTTCTGTCAGCGCTCTCTATTGGAAATGCTCTGCACGCCGACGACGATCGGCCGAACATCCTGCTCATTATCGGGGACGATATGGGATTCTCCGATCTGGGGGCCTACGGCAGCGAGGTCGCTACGCCGAACCTGGATGCCTTGGCAAGAGAAGGATCGCGATTCACCAACTTTCACGTCGGGGCCACCTGCTCTCCGACGCGCTCTCTCCTGTTGAGCGGCGTGGACAACCACTTGAACGGAATGGGGAACATGCACGAGTTTCTCACGCCGGAACAGAAAGGGAATCCCGGCTATGAAGGCTACCTGAACAAACGGGTCGTCACGATCACGAACCTCATGCGCGATTCGGGGTACCGAACGTCTATGGCAGGCAAGTGGCACTTGGGCTCAGAGCCGGGATATCGACCCCACGATCGTGGCTTCGACCGGACCTTCGCATTGATGCAAGGTGCAGGAGACAACTACGCCTCGATCTCCGCAGGGAAGGTTGAAGGAAACACTTCGACTTTCACTGCGAACGGCGAAGTGGTGGAGCGTCCCGCCGACGTCCACTCGAATACGCTCTACACCGACAAGTTGATCGAGTTTCTTGAGAAAGATCGGAACAGCGACAAACCGTTCTTCGCGTATCTCTCGTTTCAGACCGCTCACTGGCCGCACCAGGCTCCCAAGGAGTTCGTGGAGAAGTACCGGAGCATGTATGAAGCCGGATGGGACGTGATTCGTGAACAGCGTATCGAACGTCTACGCCAGCTCGGAATCGTCTCCAAGGACCATCCCGTGTCGCCACGATTCCCCGGCGTCCCCGCTTGGGAAGACCTCCCCGCCGAGCACAAGCAGGTGCAGGCGTACAGAATGGCCGCCTATGCGGGGATGATCGAGCACATGGATTCCCAGATCGGCCGGTTGTTCCGGCATCTGAAGGAGACCGGCGAGTTCGACAACACCGTCATCATTTACTTGACCGACAACGGTCCCGACTTCAGCCAACCAAATCTCGCCGCCGCGGAGTGGTACAACGAGCGCTACCCCAAGACTTCCCCTGACGAAATCGGCCTGCGCGGATCATTCTCGTCCTATGGGCCACCCTGGGCGCAGGTTGCCGCCGCACATCTGAGCGGATTCAAGACATTCTCGACGGAAGGCGGCCTGCGTGTTCCTCTCGTGATCCAGTACCCCAAGTGGACGTATGGCAGCCAGATCGATGAATTCGTCTTCGTGACCGATCTTGCGGCCACCATTTTGGAAATCGCTGGAGGAACACACCCGGGCACGCAATACAAGGGCCGGGAGGTCTTCCCAATGTCGGCGAAGAGCTGCCTGCCGCTCCTGAAGGGCGAGACAGGAAATCACCGTTCCCCGGAGGAGTGGGTCGGCTATGAATTGATGGGGAACGCGGCCGTGTTCAAGGGCGACTACAAGGCCGTCCGCCTGGGCGAATGGGTGAAGACCTTCGGAGCGCCAGGGGTAGGAGAGTGGAAACTGTACAACCTCAAGCAGGATCCGTCCGAACTCCGCGACTTGAGCAAGGAGCAGCCCGAATTGCTCGCACAACTGGTCGGCCACTATGACAAATACGGAGAGCGCGTTGGAGTCCTCGAAATGCCGGCAGACTTCAACCCGCTAAAGATGATCACGGGTGGGGAATAGGAGCAGTCGCGATCGCAGTTGAGAAGACAACGGCGAGGCTCCTCTTCAATGTTTCCGCAGTCGGCGAAGTTCTGACTGGAATCGCGTTGCTTGTCGCACCAGCGTATGTGATCGGGTGGCTGCTCGGTGAGGGATTGAATCTTACCGGAACGGCCGTCGCGCGTGTGTTGGGGATCGGCCTGCTGTCTCTCGGTGTCGCCGCTTTGGAGACTGCTCGGCAACAGGTCAGTCATACCTCTCGGGTTGGCATCTGTACATTCAACATCGGCGTCGCCGGATTGCTGGCGATTCTTGCAGCGACGGGCAAGGTGAATGGGGCGCTTCTCTGGCCCGCTGCCGGTAGGCAGAAGCGGGAGTGGTCCGGACTTGTCAGATCGTGACTTCCCTTCGTCGCTCCGTCGCTTTGTCGCTCCCCTCAGTCCCTCTTCTCAATGAATTCCTTCTGCTCCGCGACTCCGCGTCTCCGCGGTGAATCGCTCTTTTCTTCTCTGCGTCCTCTGCGTCTCTGCGGTGAATCTTGAAGCACGAAGGCACGAGGGCACGAAGTAAAACCCCCGGCCTCTCAAGAGGCCGGGGGTCGTTCTTATCCCTTATACCTGATGGCTGTTGGCTGACCACTTCCTTACGGGCAACTCCCCCAGTTGGCGAGCAGCGCCAGCAGGTCGCCGACCCCCACGCCGCCGCCGTCCACGTCGCAGGCGCCGGGGCCGCCCCACTGCGCCAGCAGATCCAGCAGATCGGCAATACCGACGCTTCCGTCGGGCGCGGCCTGGCAATCCCACGGGCACGCGCTCCCCTCGCAGTCGATGTTGCGAAGCTGGACCGCGTCCACACCGGCTTCGACGTTCGAATCGGGATCGACGTCAGAGGCGATGAACCGGATGCGGAACTGGTTCGTGGGGGTGATGGTGTCCGCGACGCGGAAGCTCTTCTGGAACCAGCCGCCGTCGACCTCCGGCCCGGCGGGACCGACGCTCTCGAGGTTGAACCAGTTGAAGCCGAGATCCGGCGTCACCTCCACGACGAACACGTCCTGCATCGGCGCGTTGCCCTGCGTGTTGGAGTACCAGCGCCGGTAGGTGATGAACGGATCGCCCACGGTGGCGTCCAGAACCGGCGAGGTCAGGGCCGTGTCGCCGTTATCGACGTCACTTTCGCCGCCGGCGTTGTCGGTCACGTAGCACTTGCCGGAGCCGTCGGCATCGCTGGGCGGGTCGCCGTTGGTGCCCCCGGCGATGGGGACGGCCCGCTGGAAAAACCCATCAGTGGCCGACGATATTACGACCCATCCCTGGTTGGTCTCGAAGTCATCCTCGAAGAGCACCTCGACACCGAAGGCGCTCACCCCCGCAAACGGCGCGCCGGCGCCCTCGTCCGGCGCCGTGACCTGAACGCCGGTCGTGGTCTCTGCGCTCACGAAAAAGTCCACCAGGTCGCTGCAGGTGATGGCGGGGAAGACGGCGTCGTAGACGTTCGGCTCGATCTCCTCCATGGGGATCTCGATGAAGTCCCCGGTGAGGCCGCCGGGGCTGTAGTGCAGGAGGCCCGTGCCCGGCGCGGGGTCGGCGCTCACCCCGATCACCTCGACCCGGAAGGTGGTGCCGCCGTTGGGATCGATGACGTCAGGCACGCCGTCGGGGAAGCTGAAGGTCATGAGAATGATCGGCGGAGCCGGCATGTTGTGGGCGCCGAAGCCCGCGTCGATCTCGTCGTAGTGCGGCGTGCCGTTGGTGATGTCGCCGTCGTCGTCGTCGAGCGTGAGATAGTCGATCGTGATCTGCGGGGTGATGTTGGACCCGTTGTGCAGGAGGATGGCATTGACGGCCAGGTTGCTCAGGATGTCCCGGTAATCGCTGGGCTCGGTGATGACGAGCTCATTGCGGGTATCCCACACGCAGCCGGAGATCAGCTGGCCGCAGAAGTGGCTTCCACCGCCGCACGGATACTGGAGGTCGTTGTCGGCGCTGCGAAGACCCGAGTTGCAGTCGTTGAAGAAGCCGATGGCGAGCTCCGAGGTGTCCGTGATGAGGACCGCCATGGTGTCGCTCATGCCCTCGCCGTACTGGCCCTGGCCGCTGCCGGCCACGGCCACCAGGTGGTGGCCGTACTCGTGGTGCACGACCGTGGTGTTGGCGGTGTTGGAGCAGCCGCCCTGGGCCCGGTAGAAGTTGATCGCGTCGCCGCTGTAGAAGGCGTTGCAGGAGGCGTTGATGTTGACGTTGACCGTGAACTCGGTCTGGTTCCAGATGGTCGGATAGGACGGGTTGTAGGTCAGGGTGAAGTCACGGACCACGTTCGACTCCACGTAGCCGTTGACCTCCGCCCGGATGAACTCCTCGTCGTTGGCCGCGTTGTGAACGAAGTTGGCCGGGCCGGGCGGGGTCACCTCCATGGAGAGCACGGTGTCGGGCCCACCCTGGTTGAACACGCGGAACCACCGGCCCCGCACCGGCGACACGACCGTCACCGGGCTGCTGCCCGGGTTGGGGATGACGAAGTCGCCGCCCTCGTCGGCGAACGCCACCGTACCGCCGATGTTCACCCGGGCATACGGCATCACCTCCAGCGCTTCGGGCTCGCAGATGTCGGCGCCGACGCCCTGGGTGGCCAGGCCGCTGACGTTGCCGACCACGTCGATCTCGAGAATCTGGCTCTCCTGGTAGAGAACCGCCCCCGTCTCGGCGTCGACCAGGATCAGCCACTTCTCGTAGGTCTCCGGCTCGAGAGGGCTTCCGCCCTCGGCCACGAACTGGACCGCGAGCCTCGGCTCCACCTGCATGTCGTCGACGCCGGCCCAGATCACGAGCTT
>JBDHAF010000204.1:0-6326 GCA_039588255.1 Gemmatimonadota bacterium
CGCGCGGACCCGCTGCAAGTTGGGGTACCAGCGGCGGTTGGTTTTGTTGTTGGCGTGGCTCACATTGTGCCCGAAGGTGGGCCCTTTGCCACAGATTTCACATACTCGAGCCATAGGTCACTACATTTCAAAAGTGCGTCGCGTGCGCGACGGAATTCACGGAACCATAAAAGCTACACTGATCTGCCTCGTACCTCAACCTCTTGGGATTGAGGTGGTTACGGGGGCACCCCGGGGGGACACGACGTGCCGACAGCACTCATAACGGGGATCACCGGACAGGACGGGTCGTACCTGGCCGAATTCCTTTTGGAGAAGGGCTACGAGGTCATCGGAGTGGTGCGGCGCACGTCCCACGACTCGTACGAGCGGGTGGAGCACCTCATCGACCGCATTACGGTGGTGGCCGCCGACCTCCTGGACCAACACTCCCTCACTACCGTCGTGGGAGACTACAAACCCGACGAGGTGTACAACCTGGCTGCCCAGAGCTTCGTGCCCACGAGCTGGCAGCAGCCGGTTTTGACGGGGGAGTTCACCGCGCTGGGGGTCACCCGCCTTCTGGAAGCCATCCGGTTGGTCCACCCCGAGGCCCGGTTCTACCAGGCCAGCTCCTCGGAGATGTTCGGGAAGGTCCAGCAGACACCCCAGGATGAGACGACGCCGTTCTACCCCCGCTCTCCCTACGGCGTGGCGAAGGTGTACGGCCACTGGATCACGGTCAACTACAGGGAGTCGTACGACATCTACGCCGTGAGCGGGATCCTCTTCAATCACGAGTCCCCGAGGCGGGGTCTCGAGTTCGTCACCCGGAAGGTCTCCGACGCCGTGGCCCGCATCAAGCTGGGTCTGGCCAACGGATTGCTCCTCGGCACGCTGGACGCCGAGCGGGATTGGGGGTTTGCCGGTGACTACGTGGATGCCATGTGGCGCATGCTCCAGCAACCGGAACCGGGAGACTATGTGGTGGGAACCGGGATCGCCCATTCGGTACGGGATCTGGTGACCATCGCCTTCGAGCACGCAGGTCTCGATTGGGAAGAGCACGTGAAAACCGACGAGCGGTTCATACGTCCGGCGGAGGTGGAACACCTCCTTGCGAATCCGGCCAAGGCGCGAAGTGTGTTGGACTGGGAACCCACGGTGTCGTTCGAGAGGATGGTTCAGGAAATGGTGGACGCGGACCTCGAGCGGCTTCGGGCAAAGCATTGAGAGTTCTCGTAACCGGCGCCGACGGGTTCGTGGGATCCTGGCTGGTGCCCCACCTGGCGAGCTCGGGACATTCGGTGATCGCGGCGGTCCTTCCGGGAGAGACATCAGAAGAGATGCTGCACCGTCGCGAGCATCTCGACTCGGCCGAGGGGATGGTCGAGCTGTCCCTCGACAGTGAGGAGTCGGTCGCTGCGGTCGTGGAGGAAGAGTTCGACGCGGTGGTCCACCTGGCGGCGATTGCATCCGTGTCCCAAGCCGGGTGTCAGCCCATCCGTGCGTGGGAGATCAACACGCTGGGCACCGCACGGCTGGCGGAGCCCCTGTCCCAACGACCGGGCGGCGCCAAGCCCGTGTTCCTCTTCGCATCGACGGCGGAGGTGTACGGTAACGGACCTGCGTCCCCGCGGCGCGAGACCGATCCGGCGAATCCCGTGTCGGCGTATGCGGCGAGCAAGCTGGCGGCGGAGGTCGCCGTCATGGAAGTGCACCGGCGAACCGGTCTGCCGGTGATCGTCTCCCGCTCGTTCGGTCACACGGGGCCGGGCCAAGCCGCCAGCTATGTGGTGCCGGCGTTCGCGAAGCGACTGTTGCTGGCGAAGCGGGTGGGAGCGCCGGCTGTGGAAGTGGGCAACCTGGAGGTGGTGCGAGAGTTCTTGCACGTGAAGGACGTGGTGGAGGCCTACCGGCTCCTGATCGAGGGAGGAGAGCCGGGACAGATTTACAATGTGGCATCGGGAATAGGTGTGACGTTGCGGGACGTGTTCTTGCGTTTGGCCGAGGCCGCGGAGCACCACGCGGTGCCGGAGACCGACGCGTCCCTCATGCGCCCCGTGGACGTGCCGTATCTCGTTGGCAGCGGAGCCAAGATCGAAGCAGCCGTGGGGTGGAAGCCCACGATCCCCTGGGAACAGACGCTAGCCGAAGTCATCGATGCCCAAGCGAACTGATATCGAGAAGATCCTGCTGGTCGGGTCCGGCCCCATCATCATCGGGCAGGCCGCGGAGTTCGACTACTCGGGAACCCAGGCTGTCAAAGCCCTGCGGGAAGAGGGGTACCAGGTGGTGCTGGTGAACTCCAACCCGGCCACCATCATGACGGATCCGGAGTTGGCCGACCGCACCTACGTGGAGCCGGTGACGCCTGAGTGGGTCGCCAGGGTCATCGAAGAAGAGCGGCCCGACGCGTTGCTTCCCACCATGGGGGGCCAGACGGCCCTCAACGTGGCCATGGCGCTGCACGAGGACGGCACCCTGGCCAAGTTCGGCGTCGAGCTCATCGGAGCCAGCGAGCGGGCCATCCGCATGGCGGAGGACCGCAAGGAGTTCGCCACGGCGATGGAGCGGATCGGCCTCAAGATTCCGCCGGGGGGCGTGGTCACCTCGAAAGAGGAAGCCCTGGAGGTCGTGGAGGTCACGGGGTACCCCGCCATCATCCGTCCCTCGTTCACCTTGGGGGGGACCGGCGGTGGCGTGGCGTACAACCGGGAAGAGTTCGCTACGCTCGTGGATCACGCGTTGGACCTCTCTCCCACCCACTCGGCGCTCATCGAGCGGTCCGTCCTCGGGTGGAAAGAGTTCGAGCTGGAGGTGATGCGGGACAGCGATGACAACGTCGTCATCGTGTGCTCCATCGAGAACCTGGATCCCATGGGCGTCCACACCGGCGACTCCATCACGGTGGCGCCGGCGATGACCCTCACCGATCGGGAATATCAGGAGATGCGGGACGCGGCCATCGCCATCATCCGGGAGGTGGGCGTCGCCGCTGGCGGGTGCAACATCCAGTTTGCGGTGAAGCCCGACGACGGCGAGATGCTCGTCATCGAGATGAACCCCCGGGTGTCCCGTTCGTCTGCCCTGGCGTCCAAGGCCACCGGCTTTCCCATCGCCCGCATCGGTGCCAAGCTCGCCGTCGGATACGCTCTCCACGAATTGCCCAACGACATCACCAAGAAGACGCCGGCGTCTTTCGAGCCGGTTTTGGATTACGTCGTGGTCAAATGTCCCCGCTTTGCCTTCGAGAAGTTCCCCACGGCGGACGGGGTCCTCACGACGCAGATGAAGTCGGTGGGCGAATCCATGGCCATAGGGCGCACGTTCAAGGAGGCATTGCAGAAAGGCCTACGGGCTCTAGAGGTGGACCGGACCGGCTGGACCACGGGCACGCCCAAGGATGACGGGCTTCCTTCCGAGGAGACGGAGGATCTCCTTCAGGCGCTCCACACTCCGTCGGCGGAGAGGCTGTTTCAGATGAAACGCGCCATGATGGCGGGGATTGACGATGACGAGCTCTATCGCATGACCGCCATCGATCCCTGGTTTCTGTCGCAGCTTCGTGAGTTGATCGACGCGGAAGAGAGCTTTCGAGGTCTCGCGACGATAGACGACGTCTCGCTCCGGCGCATGAAGCGCATGGGATTCTCGGATGCGCAGCTGGCCGGTCTCCGCGGAATCCCGGAAGACGAGGTGCGCCGCCAGCGGTGGGAATTGGGGATTCACCCGTGCTACAAGGTGGTGGACACCTGCGCCGGTGAGTTCCCCTCGGCCACGCCGTATCTGTACTCCAACTACGACGACGAAAACGAATCGGAGGCGTTCGGTGCCGAGGGGGTGGTGATCCTGGGAAGCGGTCCCAACCGGATCGGACAGGGGGTGGAGTTCGACTACTGCTGCGTCCGTGCGGGCCTCGGTCTCCGGGCCCTGGGGTACCGGACGATCATGATCAACAGCAATCCCGAGACGGTTTCCACCGACTTCGACATCTCGGACAAGCTGTACTTCGAGCCCCTCACCCTGGAGGACGTCCTCGAGATCGTCCGTCTCGAAAAGCCCAAGGGCGTCATCGTCCAACTCGGGGGCCAAACCCCCCTCAAGCTCGCCAAGGGACTCGCCGAGGCAGGGGTTCCAATATTGGGGACGAGCCCCGAGGCCATCGACATCGCCGAAGACCGCAGACGCTTCGAGGAATTGGCCCGGCGCCTGGGGGTGACCCAACCACCCAACGGCACCGTCACCGACGTGGAGGAGTCGGTGGCCGTGGCGGAGCGCATCGGCTACCCGATTCTCGTCCGTCCCTCATACGTGCTCGGTGGGCGGGCGATGGAAATCGTCTACGACGAGCCCTCGCTGCGGGAATACTTCCGCAACGCAGTTCGCGTGTCGCCGGACCACCCGGTTTTGATCGACAGCTTTTTGGAGGACGCCTTCGAGGCCGACGTGGATGCCCTGTGCGACGGCAAAGAGTGCATCATCGGCGGGGTCATGCAGCACATCGAGGACGCCGGCGTCCACTCGGGGGATTCGGCGTGCGTGTTGCCGCCCTATCTCATCGACGACCGCGCCGTAGAGCAGATGCGGCGTCACACCAGGGAGTTCGCCAAGGAGCTGGGAGTCGTGGGGCTCATCAACGTGCAGTACGCCATCAAGGACGGTGTGGTCTACGTGCTGGAGGTGAACCCCCGTGGCTCCCGCACCGTGCCGTTCGTGAGCAAGGCGACGGGGGTGCCGCTGGCCAAGCTCGCCGCCGCCGTGATGGTGGGACGCACCCTGGAGGAGTTGGGTGCCACGGACGAGGCCATGGCGCCGTATGTGGCGGTGAAAGAAGCGGTGTTCCCTTTCACCAAGCTTCCCGGGGTGGACACGGTATTGGGCCCGGAGATGCGCTCCACCGGCGAGGTGATGGGCATCGCCGACAGCTTCGGCATGGCGTTCGCCAAGGCCCAGAGCGGCGCCAACTCCGAGTTGCCGCTGGAGGGAACCATCTTCGCGTCGGTCAACGACTCGGACAAGCAGACCGTGACGCCCATCGTGCGCCGGTTTCACGAGATGGGCTTTCGCATCGTGGCCACGTCGGGCACGGCTAAACACTTGACGAGCAGGGGTATTCCCGCGGAGTCCGTGAAGAAGGTGTACGAGGGGAGGCCCCACGCGGCGGACCTCATCGTGTCCGGCGAGGTCCACCTCCTCATCAACACGCCTCTGGGCAAGCTCACCCAGCACGACGACTACGTGTTGCGACGCACCGCGCTGCAACACGGCGTGCCCTACACCACGACGATCTCCGCGGCGAGCGCCGCGTGTGACGCCGTCCTGGCACGGCGGAGTCGCAAGGGAACCGTGCGCTGTCTCCAGTCGTGGTATCAGAGCCGCCCCGAGGCGGAGAAATGGAACGTGGCGGGAGCCGATCTCTTCTCCACGGTGCCCGAATCTTCGGCCACGTGAAGGACGAGCATCGGGCACTGCTACGGGAGGAGTTGGGGGGTGTCGTCACGTTCGGGACGGAGTTGGCCCTCCTCTCGACGTATCGGATAGGGGGACCCGCCGCCGCGCTGGTGGAACCAGAAGATGTTGCCCACGTATCGGCTGCGTTGCGCCTCGCGGCAGAGCTGGGCGTGCGATGGTTGGTGTTGGGGTTGGGGTCCAACGTGTTGCTGCCCGACGAAGGGTTCGACGGGATCGTGATCCGGATGGGGAAGGGAATGGCCGGGGTGACGAAGGGTGGCCCCGGCGACACCCTGTGGACGGTGGGCGCTGGGCTTCCCACGCCACTCCTGGCCAAGCGGACGGCGGCGGCGGGATTGGGTGGGGTGAACCGGCTGATCGGCGTTCCGGGAACGGTGGGCGGCGGCGTGTTCATGAACGCAGGCGCCCACGGTCAGGAGTTCAAGGACGTGGTGACGTGGGTGGATGTCGTTGCCCCTGACGGGACCACGTCCCGGGTCGCGGGCGGTGACGTGGCGTGGCGGTATCGATCCAGCGGGTTGGATTCGGTTGTGGTGGCCGCGCAACTGCAGCTCGCGCCGGAAGATCCCAAAGTGCTCAAGCGGGAGGTGCGCGACCACCTCCGCTGGCGCAAGGCGGGGACGCCCTTCGACGAGCCCTGCTGCGGGTCGGTGTTCCGCAATCCCTCAGAGGATGATTTGGCGGCGGCGACGGGCAATGTTCCGGAACCCTGCACGGCGGGCAGATTGTTCGATGCTGCCGGGCTCAAGGGATTTCGTGTCGGGGGAGCCGAGGTCTCACCGAAGCACGCCAACTACATCGTGAATACCGGTGGTGCAACGGCGGCTGACGTTCGGGAAGTGATCTCCCACGTGCGGGAGACCATCTTTGGG
>JBDHAF010000205.1:0-6299 GCA_039588255.1 Gemmatimonadota bacterium
AGGGACGGCGACGGGGAACAAGGTGTTCCTGACCTGTGTCCGCTTCTTCTTCACGGCGGCGCTGACCGACGCCAGCGGCGTGCGTCAGACCACGTAGAAACTTTGGCCACCCCGGCCTCGGCCGGGTCGACGGGTGGTAGCTCTTTGTTGTCTCGGCTTCGTGCGGGTCGAGCCGGAGACAACACATGCCTGTTACAGACAAAGATATCGTCAGCGTGTCGGCTGGCAAGGTGAGGGGCCTTTGGCACCCCAGCCCGTGGGGTCGGACGCTGTACGTGAACTCGGCACACTTGCGATCGTCCGACGTCGGGCCCGACGGCCTGGGTAAGGACCATCCGCTCAACACGCTGGCCCGAGCGATCGCTTTGGCCCAGGCCGGGGACATGATCATCGTCGGCCCGGGTCACACGGAGACGGTTTCCACCGCCACGGCCCTGGACGTGAACGTGGCGGATGTGCAGATCCTCGGCGTGGGCCAGGGTTTGCGCAAGCCTAAGTTCACCATGGACACGGTGGTGGGCTCGACCTTCACGGTCTCGGCCAGCGGGGTCCGCCTGGAAAACCTGCACTTCGCGCCGGGGATCGACGCCGTGAGCGTGCTGGTCACCGTGACCGGTGACGACGTGGATATCGTCGACTGCTACCTGTCGGACACAGCGGGGTACCAGCCGGTCATCGGGATTTCAGTGGCCAACGACGCGGACAACTGCCGGATCCTGGGGCTGCGTGCCGACGACGCCAACTCCCTGGGCGCCGAGTGCATCGCCATCGGCACCGGGCGGTTCTGTGAGATCCGCGGCTGCCACATCAGCGGCGACTACTCGGCGGCGTGCATCAAGAACATCACGGCGGCCGAGCAGGTGCTCATCGCGGACAACTACCTCGAGAACCTCAACGCGATCGACGTCTGCATCGACATGGCGGCGACGGGGACCGGGCGAATCGCACGGAACTGCTGTCGGATCGCCACCGATGCGCAGACCAGCTGGATCAGCGGCGGCGACTGCGACCTGTACGAGAACTACGGCGTCAACGTCGATGCCGAAACCGGGGTGCTGATCGGAACACCGTCGGGTTAGGGGTTGCGGATGGTGTGGACCGGCAAACACGGCTCGCCGTGGGGACGTACGCTGTACGTCCACTCTGCACACGCCTACGCGCGCGATGCCGGCAACGACGGCTTGGACGCCGATCGACCGCTGGCCACGCTGAAGCGGGCCGCCACCTATCTGCAAGAGCAAGACCGGGTGTTTGTCGGTCCGACCCACGTGGAGCAGGTTGACGAGGGAGATGATATCCTCCTGGATACCGATGATGTGCAGATCATCGGTGTGGGTCGTGGTCTGAGTCGGCCGGCCTTCGAGATTATGTCGACGGTCTCTGCCAGGGTGATCGTCAGCGGCGCAGGCGTGCTGGTCGAGAACCTGCGCTTCTTCCCCGGCCGGGACGGACTGCTGATTCCGTTCCTGGTGCTGGGGGAGGATTGCGTGCTGCGCAACCTCATGGCCAGCGACACCGCGGCGTATCAAGCCAACTGGTGGCTGGACATTTCCGGGGACGCCAAGCGGTGCCGCATCGAAGGCTACCGAGCGGATCTGCCCAACGCGGGGGCTCAGCAGGCGATCATCACCGACAGCGTCGAGGGACTGGTGATCCGCGGCTGCCACATTACGGGCGACTTTTCCAACGCCTGTATCTACCAACAGCTCGTGTCGGCGCACGACCTGCTGATCGCGGACAACTACCTCGAGAACTTCAATGCGGTGGATGTGTGCATCTACTGTAACGCGGCGTCCACCGGGCGCATCGCGCGGAACTGTTGTCGAATCGCAACCGACGGGGAGACGACCTGGATCGACGCCGCCGGTTGCGACCTGTACGAAAACTACGGTGTTAACGCCGACGGCGAGACCGGGATGCTGATCGGTACGCCCTCGGCTTAGGAAACCCCGTTCCCCAGTGCCTTCAAAAGGGCGCGCCGGCGGCCGACCGACGGGTCGGCACAACGCCGGCTGCGCCGGGCACGGGAGGTGAAGCGTGCGTTTGACTCTGAAGGAGCTCCGCGAGGGCACCCTCGAGTGGCTGGACGACCCCCACGGCGACCAGTTCGCGCCCGCAGCGGACAATGCCCGTCTGGATCGGTACATCAACGAGGCGTACCAGAAGATCGTCAACGAGGTGGACCGCATCCCCCGGCCGCTCGACGTTCAGTACGCCGCGGACACCTTGGACATCACCACGTCCTCCGCCGACCGGGAGTACACCATCGGCGTCGTCCGCCGCGTGCTTGCGGTGTTCGAGGTCAAAGGGGACGAGGAGCTCGAGGTCAACATCGTCGGGTGGGCGGAGCGGAACACGGCGGGCAGTGGCGTCTACATCTTCCGGCCGACTTCGACGACGTTTCCCCAGGCGGAGCAGGGCAGCTTTGTGGTGGGCTCCTATGCTCTGGGTGTGGCCTCCATGCCGCCGGCGTACGCCACGCTGCGAGTCTACACGCTCCCCAACCTGGTGAGACTGGCGGGCAACGGTGACGTCCCGGTCAGCGTGCCGGACGACTTCCACGAGCTGCTGTACTACCGGGCGGCCATGCTGGCGAAGATGAGCGTCAACCGTGATCCCGGCAATCTGACCGCCCTGTACGCCGAGGGGCTGGCGGACATGCGGGTCAAGCTGGCCACGCGGATGGGTGACACGATGCGGGCACCTCGCATGTCCAGCCACAGGAGGGGCCGCTGATGCCGCAACCCGGCGAATTCCTTGGCCCGTTCCTGGGAATCAACACCACGCTGGACCCGTCGCAGATCGGGCCGGCTTTCGCGGTCAAGGCTCGCAACGTGATCCTCTCCGACGGCAGGATCCGGCCGCGCATGGCCTGGCGTCACCTGCGTTTCACCTCTGACAGGGACGCCATCCAGCTGGGGACGGATCAAGCCATCGCCTCGATGTATCACTGGAACCGCTCCGAGGCCACCGACGAGCCGGACATCCTGGTCAAGACACGCTATAGGCACGCAGACGTGCCCTTGAGCGGTCAGCTGTGGCTTGTGGCCAGGAATCGGGTTGCCCGGCAACTGGCCACCGGGCTGTCCAACCAGACGGCGCAATTCATCAAGTACGAGGGGCTGATCTACGTGCTGGACGGCTCGCAGCGCATGTGGGTGACCGATGGGGAGCCCAACGGCACGATCTACGCGGGGATGGAGCACCCTACGCTGGAGGAGGACGTCTGGGCACAGGTGGAAAGCTACGGGGGCGCGACCCTGTGGGGTTCCGTAACCTATGCGGTGACGTTTCTCAACCCGCACGGGGGCGAGAGCAACCCGCTCTACTTCGGGGGCGGCGTGTACGACTCGGCCGAGGCGACCCCCATGCAGATCGTCCACGGGCAGGCCACCGCCTTTACCATCTACGGGAAACGGCTCGCCGGCCCGGGGCGTGCGGCACGCTTCCGAATCTACCGCCGCAACCTGACCCTGGGCCAGGTCGGCTGGCGCCTGATCCACGAGGGAGACTACCCCAGCGACGCCGGATTCGTCGAGTTCTTCGACGTCACACCCGAGGAGGACATCACCGTCTCGTCGGATGTGACCGGTCCGTTTGCGCCGTCACGGCACACGCTCCTCCCGCGGGCGTCCATGGGGGCGATGTACCGACACAGGCTTTTCTTCACCCACGCGGAGTACGCACCAAACGTCTACTTCTCGGCGATAGGCGAACCGCAGCACGTGGACGTGGACGACAAGATCCCGCTGGAGGGCGAGGCCGACGACGGGATCAACGGTATGGCGGCGATGGCAGACCAGCTGTTCGTCGGCAAGGAACGTGGTATCCAGGTGATTGCCGGCGACATTCACACCGCGACCGACGAGACCAACGCCACCGGCGCCCAGCCGCTGGAGAGCAACCACCGGAGCTACCCGACCAACGTCACCACCGGGCCGACGGGTGCCATCGAGGGCAACAACTTCGTCAAGGCGGGCGAGCCCAGCCGGTTGATGTACGTGGCCAAGCACGGGCTGCACGACTTCGACGGCGTCAATGAGCGTTTCGTGGGAGACGCTATCGAGCGGACCTGGTCGGAGTTCGGTTACAGGGGCACGTCGCTGGACGATCGCGGTGTGGAGTCCTTCGAGTTCGCGCACGACGCGGCGGAGGGCATCCTGTACATCTGCGCAGGTCGCTCCGCCTCCGATCCGAGCCATCCGGTCCTCGCCTATCACTACCGGGTCAACCGCGGCGACGGTCTGGGGATATGGACCACCATCGACGCCGGCGGCGTCAGCCCCCACGCCACACCGACCGACGAGAGCAAGACCATAACGGCGATCGCCGGCAGTCTGGGGGAACGATCGGGCGGAACGCGCCGGTCATCCATCCTGGTCGGCTTCCGTGACGGGACGGTGGCGATAGGTGACGCGGACACGGCGGACCTGCCGATGCCCGACTTCGAGTGGGAATCGGGGGACATGATCCTCGATCGCGGTCTGCGGGTTCACGTCTACGCGGCCAAGGTTTTCTATACCGTGATTCAGGGCGTGATCGGTATGGAACGCAGCGCCCCGATGATCTTCGAGGTGGTGCTCAAACAGGGGAAGCAGCTACGTCCACGCATGGCGAGCGCGGACCTGGCGGACGAAACCCGCGAGTTCGTGGCCATCCCCGTGCGGCGTGAGGGCACACGCTTCTCCCTCAAGCTGGCTAAAGGGCCGAGCTGGGCGACGGCGGCGGATCTGGGTGTGGGTATCGTCGGTTGGGAGATGCAGACGGAGATCGTGGGAGCGGCCTAAAGCGGAAATAACGGCTACCGGCTCGGCCAGGCCGGTGGGCACGAGATTCTGAAGCACGTGCGGGCTTCGACGCTACAAAAGGAGTGTCGAAACTATGGCACGTGTATTCCTGACCTACAACGGGCCGGAGATCACGCCGGATGCAAACCCCCAGACTCTCTACCAGTTCCTCGCGGCGGCCAACCACCCGGTGAGCCTGAAGTCCGTCGAGCTGATGCCCGCGGGGGCGACCGCGGCCTCGGCGCCGCTGCTGTTCGACGTGGTAACGCAGACGGACGCCACGGGAATGACCGCCGACGCCGGCAACCTGGTCAAAAACTTGGGTTCGCCCGCGGTCACCGTGCAGACCAGCGTGCTGAAACAGAACGGTGACGAGCCGGCGGGGCCGGTGACGCAGTACACCCTCACCCTGCACCAGCAGGGGACGAGAGTGTGGGTGCCGCCCAACGCTGACCGGGAGATCGTCATCCCGGCGGCGGGTCGCTTGGGGTTCCGGTACCTGAATGCCATCTTCGTGGCGTGCCGGATGCGCTTTGAGCTCGAGGAGTAGATCGTGGACGACGCGACGCGAGAAGTCAGCGAGCGCGATCAGTCCACCGTCGAGCTGGACATGATCATCGACCGCCGAGCGCCCACGGGCCGTGGCGGCCAAGGCGGAGGCCGGGGCGCGCCGCCCGGTGCCGAGGGACCGCCGGCGTTGCCCATCGCCGTAGTGCAGAGCTGGGGCCTGGTCTGATGCCCAAGAAGTTCAACCGGCACCAGGACGTGCCCACGCTCGAGGGCGAGCTCGAGGCCATCTGGACGGCGATCGACACGCTGTTCAAACGCGAGCAGCGGTTGCGGGACGAAACGCCGGGGATCCCGGGGAGTGCGGCGGGCGGCACGACGCACACGAAAAGGAGCCGGGCGTGGAGCCTGGCCATGATGGGTGCATGAAAAGGAGAAGACCATGAAGGATCTGTACTGGGCGATCATGATTCCGATCTTGCTGTTCCTGCAGGATTGGCTTGCGGCGTTGATCGAGAAGATCGGAACGCCGCCGAGCTGACATGGCTGAACGCGGAAAAGTCCTTGGACAGGTGGCCCTTGCCGGCGCGGACACCGAGGAGCAACTGTACAAGTGCCCCTCCGGCAGGTGGGCCACCCTGTCCAGCATCATCGTGTGCAACCGGACTCCGGTAGATCGCACGTTCCGTCTGTCGATCGACGTGGGGGACGAGAACGCCGGCGAGGCGGCGACCAAGGACTTCCTCTGCTACGACGTGACGGTGGAAGCCAACGAGCCGTACGAGTTCACCACCGGGCTGATGGTCGGGGCGGGTGATGCGGTCAACGTGCGCGGCTCGCACGCGGATATGACTTTCCAGGCCTTCGGCATCGAGGTGGATCTCTCCTAATATGCACGGACACGATCTACGCAGACGCCTCACAGCGATCCTCACCGCACTGGCCGGCGAGCTGGAAGTGGTGCAGCCCGTCGCGGGCGATCTGAACATGACCGAGACCAACAGC
>JBDHAF010000206.1:0-6277 GCA_039588255.1 Gemmatimonadota bacterium
CCACACCTTGAGCATCTCGACGCCGTCCCGTGCGTCGTACGCACGCTCCAGCCAGGTCATCGCCGCTTCGACGTCTCCGAGTGCCGCGTACACTTTCGCAAACTCGCTCGGTCGGACATAGCCGGACTGCGCCGCGCGCTGAAGTTGCAGCAGCTTCCACTGCCGGTATCCCTCCGCACCGCTCGCAGCGTACGATTGCTCCAACATTCCTGCGGCCACCGCCCCATCGGTGCCTGCACGGTCGAGTCGTGCCAACCGCAACCGGACCGCCTCGTCATAGAGGCCGAGCTGGGCGTAGACCCACTCCAGCAGGTCGTGCGCCGGCTCGAAGTTGGGATCCATCTGCACCGCCCGGGTGAGGGCCGAGATCGCCTCGTCGTAGCGACGTGCGTTGACGAGTTGGTCGGCGAGAATCACCCGTCCCATAGGGTTCAAGGGATCCAACTCGAGTCCCCGCTGCGCCTGGGCGATCGCCTCGTCGTGCCTTCCGACCGACGTGAGGTGGTAGGCGTACCACTGTCTCGCAATCGCCGAGCTGCGGTCCACGTCGATGGCCCGTCGATAGGCCCGGTCGGCGGCCGCCCAATCCCACTCGAACATCGACCGGATACCCGCCAGTACCGCGTGGGCTTCGGCCACCGCGTCATCCAGATCCAGCGCCCTCTCCGCGTGCATCTTGGCCTGGGGCTCTGTCTCCTCGGCGGGCAGCCCGCCGTAGACGCCCAGGAGGTGGAGCGACAGTGCCAGCCCCGCGTGGGCCGGCGCGAAGTCCGGGGACTGCGCGATCGCCTCGTTGTAATAGTGAATGGCCTGTTCGAATCCCTCGACGGTGCCCTTGGCGTGGTGGAACCGTGCTTGGAGATACGCGTCGTGCACCTCGTGATCGATGGTCTGCGCGGCGGCGAGCCGGGCTTCGTCCTGGGGCGTCAGCTCCGCCTCGATCTCGCGCGCGACGGCCCGAGCCACCCCCGCCTGAAGCGCGAAGATGTCCTCCACCGTTCCAGCGTACACATCGGCCCAGAGATGCCGCTCGGGTCGTGCGGCGATGAGCTGAGCATGGATCCGCACGCTGTCCCCCACCCGGAACACGGATCCCTCGACCACGGCGTCCACGTTGAGCGCCCGGGCGATCTCCGGCAGCGATCGCTCCGTGTCCCGGTATTGCAGCACGGAGGTTCGGGAGATCACCGTCAGCGCCCCGATCTGGGCAAGCTCGGAGATCAGGAGGTCGTGCATCCCATCGACGAAGTACTCTTGCTCCGGGTCGCCGGAGAGATTGGCGAACGGCAGGACGGCCAAGCGCTCGATGGGTTGTGTATTGCCCTCCGGGGCCAGCACCCACCACCCACCGGCCAGCACCACGACGGCAGCGATGATCGCGCCGATCCTGCGCTTGGGTTGGGGGTGTGCCGGCGGTGGCACGTTGGCCGGAACGTCCAGCGTCACGGGCGCCTGCCACATGCCCGTGTCCTGCAGCTTCCCCACTCGTCCCAGCGCCTCGCCAAATTCGGCAGCGGACGCGAAGCGTGCATCGGGCTGTTTCGCCAACGCTCTGACGATCACCGCATCCAGCTGCTCCGGCACCTCCGGACGCGCGTCTCGGATCGAGGGAACAGGATCTATCGCGTGGCGCGCCATGGCGGCCTGGGCGTTGTCGGCGGGATACGGCAGATCACCGGAGAGCATCTCGTACAGCACGCACCCCAGGCTGTACACGTCGGTGCGTTGATCGACCGCGTCACCCCCCGATTGCTCCGGACTCATGTAGTTGGGCGTGCCCACGAGCCCGCCGATCAACGTGATGTCATCCTCGCACGCGTCGCACATGGCCTTGCCGATGCCGAAGTCGGTGACCATGGCATGCCCTTCCACGAACAGGATGTTCCCCGGCTTGATGTCGCGGTGGATGATGTTCTGCTTGTGCGCGTAGGAGAGCGCTCCGGCCACCTCCCGGGCGGTCTGCATTGCCTGCTCGACGGGCAAGCGCCCCTGTTCGCGCAAGCAGTCCTGCAGGTTCTCGCCGTCGATGAATGGCATCACGTAGTAGAGGAGGCCGTCCGCCTCGCCCGAGTCGTAGACCGGGACGATGTTGGGATGGGCGAGGCCCGCCGCCATCTCGATCTCCCGCAGGAACCGGGTGGCGGTAACCGACTTCGTGAGCTCCGGCAAGAGGACCTTGACGGCCACCTTGCGGTTGTGCTTCAGGTCCAGAGCCAAATAGACGATGGCCATGCCGCCATGACCGATCTCCCGATCGATGGCGTACCAGTCCCTAAATGCGTCCTTGATATGATCGAGGAAGTCAGACATCGGCTTAAAAATGACGCGCCAAGGGCTGGGAAGCGAGGGGGCACCAAATCCCAGACCTTGCAACCCGGTCTCCCGGCTACTATTTCGACCGCATGCCGGAGCTGTCCTTGGTCCGACGGGCCCGCCTATACGGCCAGTCTACAGCTGTTCTCACAGCGGATGGCGCCTCCACGTACCAGGAGCTATTGGAGTCGTCCGAGCGGATCGCGCGGTTCCTACTTGCCGAGCGCACCGATCTCCACGAGGCGCGGGTCGCGTTTCTCGTTCCGCCGAGCTTCGACTACGTCGCGGTGCAGTGGGGGATCTGGCGCGCCGGTGGCGTGGCCGTGCCGTTGGCGCCGTCGCACCCGGTGCCGGAATTGCGCTACGTCATCGAAGACGCCGACGTTTCGCTCGTCGTTGTGCATCCTGACCTCGAACACACCGCCCACGAGGCCATCGGCACCACTCCACGACGCCTGGTGTCCACCCGGCACCTTCGTCCGGACTCCACCACACCGCTCCCCGACGTCACCCCAGATCGGCGCGGGATGATGCTCTACACCAGCGGTACCTCGGGACAACCCAAGGGCGTCGTCACCACCCATGCCAACATCGAAGCGCAGGTCACCTCCCTCATCACCGCGTGGCAGTGGAGCACCGAGGATCACATCCTTCTCGCCCTTCCCCTCCATCACGTACACGGCATCATCAACGTGCTGACGTGCGCCCTGTGGGCGGGAGCCCGCTGCGAGATGTTGCCTGTATTCGACGCCGCCGCGGTGTGGATGCGCTTCGTCGACTGTCCGGTCACCTTGTTCATGGCCGTCCCCACCATCTACCACAGATTGATCTCTGAGTGGGAACGAGCCGCACCCGACCGGCGACCGTTGTTATCCGACGCATGCCGCCAAATGCGCCTGATGGTGTGCGGTTCGGCACCACTGCCCACCCAGACGCTCGAACGCTGGAAGGAGATCACTGGTCACACACTGCTCGAGCGATACGGCATGACCGAGATCGGGATGGGGCTGTCCAATCCCCTCGAGGGGGAGCGCATTCCCGGCCACGTGGGCACGCCCCTTCCCGGCGTCGAGGTGCGACTGCTGGACGAGAACGGTGACGAGGTCGATGTGGGAGGGGCCGGCGAGATTCACGTTCGCGGGCCGGGGGTCTTTCTCGAGTACTGGCGACGACCGGATGAGACGCGCGATGCGTTTCGAGATGGGTGGTTCGCCACCGGTGACGTGGCGGACGTGGACGACGGCAGCTACCGCATACTCGGTCGGACCAGCGTCGACATCATCAAGACGGGCGGCTTCAAGGTCTCCGCCCTCGAGATCGAAGAGGTGTTGCGTCGCCATCCCGACATCGACGAATGCGCCGTCGTGGGTGTCGAGGACCAGGAGCTGGGCGAGCGTGTGTGCGTGGCCGCTGAGCTGCGGGAGGGTAGTGCACTGGCGTTGGATACGCTCCGCTCCTGGGCGAAAGAACATCTCGCTCCGTACAAGGTGCCTCGCGATCTCCGCGTGACGGCGCTGCCGCGCAACGCCATGGGCAAGGTGCAAAAGCCCGACGTAGCGGCCCTGTTTGAGGTTCCATGATCTCCTGGATCGGACAACACTGGCTAATCCTGTTGCTCCTCGCTGGGTACACGGCGGTGCTCGCCCAGCACGCCGTGGCCGGGAAGCGACGCACCAAGGGTTTGGTGGACTACTACGTGGGCGGCCGGTCGATGGGCGGTGTCGCCCTCGGCATCTCGTTCTTTGCAACCTATTCCAGCACCAACAGCTTCATCGGTTTTTCCGGGCAGACCTACTCTTACGGGCTTCCGTGGCTGCTGTTCGTCCCGATCATCACGCTGTTCTGTTTTATTGCGTGGCGCTGGGTCGCACCCCGCCTACGCGCCGCTACGGCGTCGTTGGATTCGGTGACGATTCCCGATTTCATCGGGTTTCGATTCAGGAGCAACAGCGCCCGGTTCGCCGCCGCGTTGATCGTCGTCTTCGCGAGCCTGCTGTACATGACGGCGGTCTTCAAGGGCGCCGGGACATTGCTCGAGACCTTCCTCGACATCCCCTACGCCAGCGCCATCGCTTTGGTCCTCGTGATTGTCATGCTCTACACGGCCGTCGGAGGGTTCATCTCGGTGGTCAAGACGGACGTGGTGCAAGGGGTGATCATGGTGCTGGCGGCGGTCTTGCTCTTTGCAGGCACCGTGCGCGCCGCCGGCGGCATCGGGGCGTTCGCCGCTGTACGAGAGCTTCCGGAAGGCCGAGCGTTGTTCTCGTGGGACGGGGCGATGCCGTTTCCCGTTTTGCTGGGCATCATGGTGGCGGGAACGTTCAAGCTGGTCGTCGAGCCACGCCAGCTGTCCCGCTTCTACGCCCTGCGCACACCGGAGGAGGCGCGTCAGGGCCTGTGGGTCTCCACCCTGACCTTTCTGTTTGCGTACTCGCTGCTGCTTCCCATCGGGATCTACGCACGCCACCTCTTCCCCGCGGGGATGGCGGACACCGACCGCATCATCCCAGAAATTCTGAGCGGGGGCGCCGTCTTTCATCCCGCCGTGGGCGCCTTTCTCGTGCTCGCGATGATCGCCGCCGCCATGTCCTCGCTGGACAGCGTGCTCCTCGTGCTGGCGTCGACTTGCGAACGCGACATCGTGGGGGTGTGGCAGGGCGCCATTCCCGACGCGACCGCGATTCGGGCCACGCGGTGGTATGTCGCGATCTTTGCCACCATCACGGCAGTCATCGCACTCAATCCACCGGGAGGCATCGTGACTCTCACGGCCTTCTCGGGGAGTCTCTACGCCGCGTGCTTCTTCCCGGCATTGATCCTGGGCCTCTACTGGAACAAGGGGAGCGGCGCGGCGGTGTTGGCGTCGTTCGCCACGGGGATTCTCACGCTGGCGCTGTGGCGATACGTTCCGGGTGTGTCGAACGTCCACGCTGTGTTCCCGGCGCTGCTCTTCTCGACCAGCGCGTATGCCCTCATTGCAATGCGTGTCCCGACAGATGATCCCTCAAGGTAGCCCATTTATGAATAGCCACTCCGTGGCCATCTGGACCGCAACGCTCCTGGTGGCCGCCTGTGGAACTGCGAACCAACGCGAGCAAGATCCCACAGGTGGCATCCTCGGCGTCGTCGCCGCCGCGACACCGGAGGCGGCAGAGGCGGGGGTTGCCGTCCTGGAGTCCGGGGGCAACGCGGTGGACGCCGCGGTGGCGGTGCAGTTCGCTCTCGCCGTAACCGAACCGGCCACGTCGGGCCTCGGCGGTGGATCGCAGATGTTGATCCATCCGCCCGACACAACGCCCGTCATCGTCAACGGTACGTCGTACTCCCCCCACGGCACACCCCTGAGCGCGACGGAAGACGACATCCGCGGCCACCGTGCCACCACGATCCCGACGACGGTGCGCACGATGGCGTACGCGTGGGAGCACTACGGTAGCGGGGACGTTTCGTGGCAACAGCTGCTGGAACCGGCGACTCGGTTTGCCGAAGATGGCTTCGTCGTGGGACCGTTTCGCCACAAGGTGTGGCGCAGACACGTCGATCAGCTGCGCGAGGATCCCGTGGTGGCTGCGTTGTTCCTCACCCAACGGGAAGACGTTCCTGCGGAAGGGAGTGTCTTCCGACAGCCCGCGCTGGCCAGAACGCTCCGTCGCCTCGCCCAACAGGGCGCCGACGACTTTTACACCGGTGCGATCGCACAGGAGATCGCGTCGGACATGGCGGCAAACGGGGGATGGATCACGCTGGACGATCTCCGAAACCCGCCGGGCCCTCGTGTGTTGCAGCCGTTGCGGGGCTCGTACCGGGAATGGGATGTTTACACGTCGACGCCGCCGGGCTCGGGGTGGGTGGTGCTGCAAATCCTCAACATCCTGGAGCGGTCTGCTCCATCGCAATTGGCGTTGGATTCGCCGGAACGGATCCCCACGTTGGCAGCGGCGTTGCACATCGGCCACACCGGTCG
>JBDHAF010000207.1:0-6246 GCA_039588255.1 Gemmatimonadota bacterium
GGCGGGGTCGGTGACCAGAGGGCTGCCGCGGCGCGCCGTTGCCAATCGCGATTCACTCAACCTCCGCGACCGGAGGGTTCCTCCTTTTTTTGGCCTTTTTATGGTCCTGAATCGAGGTACGCCCCCACCGACCCTCAAACCAGACGCTGCACAGGGCTATAAGGACCGGGTGCAGCTCCACGGCGCCTTGGCGAACCTGGACCTGAACCAACTCCCGGACGAGGCCGTCGAGCGCATTGCTTGGGGCGAGCACATCATGAGCGTGCTGGCCTCGATGGTGCCTCGCGCCGGCGAGGCGGTGCCGGGGTTACTTGCGCCGGCCAACGACGAGTAGCGGCCACCTTCCCGCCACTCACCCCGTCAGCCCCCACTCCCGTCGGGCCCTCCTGCGCCCCCTGGCGTGGGTTCGATTCGCCAGCCTCAGCGCCGCCCCCGCAGCATTGCTCCCCACCTTCCCACTACATGGACATCACCCGATGACGTACCCCACACCGCATTGAGAACAGTTGCGGCCCCGCTGGTCATTGGCCTCCAGGTGGTTCCATCGTAGTGGAGGACGGCACCCTCGCCTCCCACGGCGAACACGTCGCTCGACGACGTGCCCCACACACCCTCAAGCCAGTCGGTCGTTCCGCTGGTCATCAGGCTCCACGTGGTCCCGTCGTAGTGGAGGATCGTGCCGCGTCCGCCGACGGCGAACACGTCGCTCGAGGACGCCCCCCACACCTCCCGAAGGTTTTCGCTCGTCCCGCTGGTCATCGGGCTCCACGTGGTCCCGTCGTAGTGGAGGATCGTGCCGCTGAAGCCGACGGTGAACACGTCGTTCGACGAGGTGCCCCATACATCGAGCAGCTGCTCGGTCGGTCCGCTGGTCATCGGGCTCCACGTGGTCCCGTCGTAGTGGAGGATCGTGCTACTGCCGCCGGAGGCGTGGCCGACGGCGAACACGTCGCTCGACGAACTTCCCCACACGCCCTCGAGCCAGTCGATCGTTCCGCTGGTCATCAGGCTCCAGGCGTTTCCGTCGTAGTGGAGGATCGTGCCGCTTCCGCCGACGGCGAACACGTCGCTTGAAGACGTGCCCCACACATCATCCAGCCAAACGTTGACCCCGCTGCTCACTTGGCTCCGGGGGCTCCAGGTGGTCCCATCGTAGTGGAAAATGGTGCCCCCGTCTCCCACGGCGAACACATCGCTCGCCGAGGCGCCCCACACGCCGTGGAGCCCAAACTCGACCTCGCTGGTGGCCATCGGGCCCCAGGTGGTCCCGTCGTAGTGGAGGATCCTACCCCCGCCGACGGCGAACACATCGCTCGACGAGGTGCCCCACACGCCAAGGAGGTCCTCGCTCGGCCCGCTGGTCATCGGGCTCCAGGTGGTTCCATCATAGTGGAGCGTACCGTACCGACCCACCACGAACACATCGCTCGAGGACGTGCCCCATACATCAGTGGGCCATGCGTTGATCCCGCTGGTCATTGGGCTCCAGGCGGTCCCGTCGTAGTGGAAGACGGCACCCTGGCCTCCCACGGCGAACACGTCGCTCGCCGACGTGCCCCACACGCCCTCAAGCCAGTCGGTCGTTCCGCTGGTCATCAGGCTCCACCTGGTCCCGTCGTAGTGGAGGATCGTGCCGTACCTGCCGACGGCGAACACATCGTTCGACACGCTGCCCCACGTGGCGGAGAGGGACTCGCTCGTCCCGCTGGTCATCGGGCTCCACGTGGTCCCGTCGTAGTGGAGGATCGTGCCGTCGCCGCCGACGCTGAACACGTCGCTCGCCGACGTGCCCCACACGCTGTGGAGGTGATCGCTCGTCCCGCTGGTCATCGGGCTCCAGGTGGCCCCGTCGTAGTGCAGCACCGTGCCGTCGCTGCCGACGGCGAACACATCGTTCGCCGAGGTGCCCCACACACCGTAGAGGTGATCGCTCGTCCCGCTGGTCATCGGGCTCCAGGTGGTCCCATCGTAGTGGAGGATGATACCCCCGGCCCCCACGGTGAGCACATCGCTCGAGGAGGTACCCCACACAGCCTCGATGCGTGGCACCGGAATCCTGTCGAAACTCCACGTACGGACCGGGTCAACCTCCGGCACCGACACGGTCAGCAATGCCGACCCAACCACGCCGTCCACCTCAGCGGTGATCGTCACCTGGCCACTCGCCACCGCCGTGGCCGTGCCACGCTCGTCCATCGCCGCCACGTGGGAATTGAGAGTGGACCAGGCCACCGAGGGTGAGGCAATCAAGTTGCCCTTGGCGTTCCGCGCCTCGACGCGGAACGTGGTGGTCGCGCCGACGCCGGAGACCGACACGCCGACGGGGCTGACCTGGACCCCAACGGCGGGGCCCTGCACATCGGTCACCCCGTCGCACCCGAGCCAGACGCTGAGGCCGAGCAAAGCGACAAGCGGAAAGAGCGGGCGGACAGCGTGGTGCAGGGGAAGGCTGGACCGAGCGCGTACAAACTCGGCGCTCCAGACGCTTTGAGGCTGCACGGTACGACCTCCCATCGACCAGGACGAGAAGGGGCTTCGCACCCAGAGGTTGCCCCGTCACGCCGATCGGGTTTGGTGGATCGAGTTGCCGAACGGCTCTGACAGCTCGTCAACGAGACGCGGCGGGATCCGGAGCCCTCCTGGATCGATAGGGTGCTCCTCCCGAATGGACGAATCAGCGAGCGTCTCGCCACGCACCTTTTTCTGGAGGAGCAGAATTCCGTACAAGAGACCCTCTGGGCGGGGTGGGCATCCCGATACATAGATATCGACCGGGACGACGGTGTCGATCCCCTGCACCATCGCATAGGTGTCGAAGATGCCCCCGGTCGAGGCGCACGCACCCATCGCAATCACCCATTTGGGTTGAGGCATCTGATCATAGATGCGACGGATCACAGGGGCGAGCTTGAAAGGCAACCGCCCAGCACAGCGGTTGCGGCGACGTGTCCACCCTTCTGCAGCCGCGGGCTATTATCCCTCCTCACCCACCAACCGCACAATCCGCCCCCGGGTATCCCTCACCAACGGCTGCAACTCCGCGTCCGCCTCGTCCCATAACTCCACAAAACGATTGTAGTACTCCACTGCCTTGGCGCGGTCCCCCGTCTCTTCGTACAACTCCCCAAGCCGCCGATATGACGCGGCGAGATAGGTGGCATCTATACCAATTGGAAAAACGCGTGTGTTCGCGTACTCTTCCCAGTACGCTCGCGCCGAGTCTGCATCGCCGGCGGTATCGTGCAGGCGCGCGAGTTCAGCCGTGGCGCATGGGCGGCAAAACCATCCGTCGATACCTTGTCGATACTGTTGCATACCTGCACGCATGTCACCGCTACCAATCTGAACCAACCCTCGGCTCCGCGAGTATTGCCTCCCGTAATCCAAGCCAAGGTCCCGCTGCTGTGACTGATCCATCTGATTGAGATACGTCCGCGCGCGGTCAACGTCGCCCACCGCGGTGAAATAACGGACGGCCGCTTCGTACGGTCGATCGGCGACCGGAAGCTCGTCGATCGCCGTGGCTTGAAGCGCAGATTCCGCCAGTCGCGTCGCGGCGACGGCGTCACCAGTGGTCATGAGGTGCGTGTATGCCCACTGCAGCGACTCCTGAAGCACATTGGCCGGGAGCCCACGCTGTTGAAGCGCCGATCGCGAAGCCTGCCAGTATCGATTGGCCTCGCCCATCTTTCCACGAACGGCGGCAGACGATGCGAGCTTGTCATTGATGTCGCTTTGCCACCGTGGATTGCCGCTTTGGCCCACGAGCACCTGTCGGTAGTGGCGATCCGCTCGCTCGAAATCACGTAACATGAAAGCGATGTCACCGCGGCCCTCAGTCACCCGGGGATTGTCGCCAAATTTTGCCTCCATCGCTTGCATCGTAGCGTGCGCTACGTCATCGCGTCCGAGCATGGTGGAGATGAACGCAACGTTGGTGAACCCGATGGGCCAGGTGGAGTCGGCAGCAACGCCCGCGGACCAATAGTCGTAGGCCTGTTCGTAGTCTCCGAGTGCAAAATAGAGGACACCCGAGTTGTTGAGCGCTCGATGGTCACCAGGGTATTGTTGGAGCAGCGTACGGTAGGCTGCAAGCCCAGCCGCTAAATCACCGGTGACCGACGAGTGATACGCCGCGGTGGCGTAACCCCGCTCCAAGTCTGTGAGGCGGTGGCGCACTTCGTACGCCCTCGTCACAGCTTCCCGTTGACGTGGTAGCTCGTTGACCGGTGTTGCTGAGAATTGTCCCGATCTTTCGGTACGCCATCGCAAAGTTAGAATCAACGGTCACCGCTTCTTCCAACAGATCGACCGCTCGGTCGTCGTCCCCCGCAACCTCGGCCATCGAGGCTTGCGTGAATAATCTCAACGCCTGCATTGAGCCGGTCGTGACGAGGTCGAGTGGAATCGTGCGGCGGATGGAACGCAACGACTCACCGATGCGTTTTCGTAGGCCGTCGGTGAGCTCGTCGACCGTATCGATCAAGTCGTCTGGGCTCGAGGCGGACATCTGTTTGGCGACCAAGATCTCACCATTCGCCGCAACGAGCCGGACCGAGATGATGTAACCGTTCCCCAACGGCGCGACGCCGCCTGAGAGCACCGCTTTGAATCCGTCACGCTCGGCGATCTCGAGTGCCGTGCCTTCGTCCACGCGCGAGGCGGGATCCCGTTGCATGCGCTCCAAGCTCTCGGACACACGCGCGGGGTCGAGCACACGTATCGCAGCAGACTGCGAAAGGCTCACGCGCATGAGCTCGGTGACCGTCGTGCCGAGGGTACTGTCAGGGGTGCGGTTTTCGAACTCCGCCAAGATCAATTCTTCTTCCTGATCCAGCACGCCGGCAGACATCAGCGTGGCACCTGGGCCGATCCCAATCGCGCGGCTGGTCATGTATCCGCCGGCCACGACAGTCAATCCGGTAAAGGCGACCGCACCGCCCAAGATCGATTTGCGCCACGTGAAGTGCTTCTGCATACCCGTTGGCGTCGCATGGTGCAAGCCGGTCGTTGCGGCGACTTCACGGGCGCGCTCGTGCTTACCCGTGACGAGAATGATCGGCAACCCAACCGCCAACAGCGCAATCGCGCCCACGAAGACCCAGTCGGGCAAGCCGAGCGCGATCATCAGGGCATAGACGATCACCAATGTCACGGCCGCGGCGAGTCCGAACAGTGCGGCGACGCGCACCGAATGATTGCGCAGCATGGAACTGGAGGCCACTGCCTCGGTGGGCTCCGTACCCGTGGGCGTGACGCCACCACTCTGTGGCGTGCTCATCGTCTCGAATTGGACGCGGAGTTCGTCGGCGGTCTGCCAACGATCGGCTGCGCGCTTTGCGAGGCAACGCATCACCAATTCGTTCAATGCCGGGGGCACCGAATTGCGATGTGACGTCACCGGCTCGGGTGCTTCGGTCACGTGTGCCGCCAACACCTGTTGCGGCGTCTGTTTCAGGAACGGCGGGCGTCCGGTCAACATTTCGTACGCCAGCGCGCCAACGGCGTAGATGTCGGCGCGGTGATCCACATGCGGATCGGCCGCGGCTTGCTCGGGACTCATATAGGAAGGCGTACCCAACGCCACACCCAACGACGTCAGCGACGAATGCGTGCCAGCGCTCGACGCCGACACCGCCTTGGCCACGCCAAAATCGGTCACCACCGCGTGATTTCCGGTGATCATTACGTTGTCGGGCTTGATGTCGCGATGCACAACCTCGTGCTGATGGGCATAGGAGAGAGCATCGACCACTTCGCGAAGAATCCGAACGGTTTCGCTGACCGGCAGCTCGCCTTCGCGCGCCAACTTGGCGCGTAGGGATTCGCCCTCGATGTAGGGCATGACGTAGTAGAGGAGGTCGCCGTCCACCTGGCCCGCAGTGAGCAACGGCACGACGTGCGGGTGCTGCAGAGAGGCCGCGAGTTTGATCTCGCGTTGGAAACGCTCTTTGTTGACGCCCGCGGACATGTCGGGAGGGAGCACCTTGATCACGACTTTGCGACCGAGTTCGATTTCTTCGGCGAGGAAGACGCGGCTCATCCCGCCTCCGCCTAATTCCTTCTGGACGCGGTAGGTGTCACCTAAGGCGGATTGGAGGTGCCCGCCGGATTTAGTGACTCGGTAAAAAGGGGCGAAGCTCCGGTAGCGAGATGCGTGAGCCGATGCGACCGACCATCCACCCACCAAGCCCGGACGCCGACGGGCTCATCGCAGTGCCAAGAACGTGCTTCATCGTCCGTGAC
>JBDHAF010000208.1:0-11947 GCA_039588255.1 Gemmatimonadota bacterium
CACTCTATCCGCCCCAGTGGCGAACGTCTGGCAACCGCGGGGTTAACAATTCTCCGGGCCATTGGCGCGGGGGTTCAGGACACCGTCGCCCGTCCCTGCGGCGCAACCTTGTGGTCCCGCGTACCTCGCTTCATTGTTCTGTCCTAGACGGTGGCCGATGATGGCCCCGTCGCCGCAGTAGACGCCCCCGCAGCAGGCGCCCCGCCCGACGACGAGACCGTACCATCGCATCGGCAGCACTGGATGCACTTTGTCTTGGGGGTGGCATCATGCGATTGTATCTCGCCGGTCATCACCCGCCTCACGGTCCAATGTCACTCATAGACTGCCCGGAGTGTGGCCAAAAAGTGGCGAGTGTGGCGTCGGTGTGCCCACGATGTTCGTACTTTTTTGGCTACCGGGCCGCCCCCAGAAGAAGTCACATCTCCTGGCCGGTCCCAGTGCTCGTGACGGTACTGCTGTTGTCGGTTGCCATTCTCGGGATACCGAAGAGGATCAATACTGAATCCCAACCGCCGACGAGTAGCACACCGGCGCAATTGACCCCCGCAACCGTTACTTCTCCACCGACTGTAACACCCAGGACCACTGGCCCGAGCACCCAAACGAAGTGGACATCGACCTGGGTGAATGTCAGAGAAGGACGCGGAAGCGACACACGGATCGTTCAAATCCTCGATCCAAGGCAGCCCGTAGAGGTCGACAGCCTCCAAGGGCGTTGGTGGGGCGTGCACATAGACGGCAAGCGCATCGGATACGTCGCTAACTCGGTCCTCCAGAACGAATCGCCCGATCGGTAGCGTGAACTCAACCACCCAAATCGATCGGCCTTCAGCCAGGTTTACACGGCGAAAGCTGCGTTCGGGGCTTTGAGGTTTGAGCGGATTACGCCACGTGCCGGTACACACTTGGGGTGACGAGTGAGCGCAGATGCCGTGGAGGGAGGGCCCACTCCACATCGCTCAATTCAGCCGAGTGCTGGGTTCCATGACCCTGGTGAAGATGACGGCGTCCATGTGGCGAGGCCAGCGGGCACTCATGTACGTATAACCCAACGGGCGGCTCAGAAGAGACTCACTTAACCACTCTCCTCCAGCAGGAATACCGCGGAGGTCCAGAAAGGCGTTCTGATAACCCGCCTCCATGAAGTGGTCTTCCAGGCTGCCCTCCTCGGGTGGATCCAGCTGCCGAGGCGTGGTCCACCACGTTCCGGCCTGACCTTCTCCAGCGGTGAATCCAACGGCGTATGCATCCGAGCCGATCCCCTCCCATACCACTTGTCCCATCGTCGTGTATCCCTCGTACGAAGCGGCGGAGCTCAGCCACTCGATCCCCTCCACTTCTCTGGCGATGTGAAGCGTGGCGGCCCAGACGATCACCTTTCTCCCCGGGAACGCCTCATCCACCAGCCAGAGGAGGTTCTCCCCCATCTGCTCGTCTCGGATGCTCGACACCTCAGGGAGCCATTCCCCCACCGTATAGAGCCAATTGAACTCGACTTGCTGCTCCATGCTCCGGAGCATCTGAGACCAAAACGCCACCTCATCCCCGGCCGGGAGTGCGGCTACCTCTGTCCGAACACGCCCCAGGAACTCCTGGAGAGACTCCTTCACCGCTGGACTGGGCTTCTCATTCCACCACTCTCCATCGATCAGACCCTGGAGCGCCGAGGTGAAGCCATCCCATCCCTCATCCGACACAACCGTGGCATCCTGCCCCGTGAGGAAAGCTGTCAGCTCGTCGATCATTAGATCCCTGGAGGCCGAACCAGTGAACTGACAGTCGAAGCCCGCCAGCTCAAGGGGATGGGCGGTGCTAGCGGCCTCTTCCACGTAGGTCACCATGGGCTCGACCTCGGCGCTACCCATCCAGATGGAAAACACCCCCATCGGCATGACCGTCGCCGCGTCCTCACCACCTTCCATGAGCTCCCAGACTTCGCGCAGGTCGTAGAGACCGCTCTCGAAGGCCAGAACGTCGAAGCCCATCTCCTGATGCAGGAACTTGATCAGCCTTGTCTTGGCGTGGAAAGTGGTGCCGTCTCCATGGGATTGCTCACCCAGCATCACGACCCGGGCCGATCCTATCGCCTGCCGAAGGGGCTCGAGATCGGAGAAGTCCGTATCGTCCGGAAGGACGGAGATGGAAGAGGCGTGACTCCGGAGCCAATCGGCACGCGAATCCTCATCCGTGATCTCTTCCGAGGTTGGACCGGAGGAACCGCAGGCCCAGAGGAACAAGACGACTGCCAGCGGGAGAGGGAAGCCCCGAAAGCGCCTTCCTGCCAGGGGTCGGGGGAGTCGTCTCTTAGCTCCCACGAGTGACCTCCATGCACATGTCACATATCTTTTTGAGAGATATGCAATAAGAGATCCTCCGGCAACAGACCTCGCCCCGACGCAGTCACCCACGCTCCCTACCCCTTCGGCCTCATTGGATCTCAAGACGCTGGATCGTTACCCGCCGATGGTCCGACCCTACCGCCCCACCTCTTTATCGAGTGACGAGGCTTTATCTCGTCAGACGCGGGGCCTGCCGCTACCACCCCCCGCCAGGATCCACCGGCGTGTTTGCCGTGGGGCTCCGCGGAGCGACATCGTCGTCATCCAGGGTCGCCGCAATCGCGAACACCTCGGCCATCCTCCGATCGATGATGGCCTGTTGCTCCGCGGCGCTCATCCCCTTGGAGAACCAGCCGTTCTCGATGGGGTCCATCGCGACGCAGTGGCTTCCCTTGGCGCTGATCATCCGGAACCGCACGAGCCCGTTCTCGAGCCGGTAGCCCACGTCGGTGTCGAGGAGCGCGACCATGCGACAGGAGACCTCGCCCGCGCTCGCCGCGCAGCAACTCTTTTCACCTACAACCCCGCTGCACTGCTGCACGGTGGCCGTTCCGTACTGGCACTGCTTGGTGAACGCCGGACAAGTCTCCGCGTCGGTGCACTCGAGGCAGTCGTCCCCACCGCAGCTCACCAGGCTCAGCGCCAGGAAGCCGGTCAGCAGGTGGACCACGAAGCTCGGCTTGCCCGTACGCCTCATTCCAGCCTCCTTGTGATGAGATGTGTTATTTGGTGACCGGGGGGTCGCGTCGTCAGGCGTGGCGTGCCGGGGAGCGCGTCAGTCGGCGGCGTGGCCAGCATGGGCCACCGATGGCGCTGCAATGTCGATAATGCGGCGTGGTACACGGGACCACAAGAGTATCTCACACAACGCCAAAGCCCCGAACGCCGCTGGGACGCTCGGGGTACCCTCATCCCACTGGCTGGACGCCTCCACTACCAAGGGCGATACTCGGGAGAGGGGAAAGCAGATTCCTAACGTGCTATGCAGCGTTGGCCGGGACAGTTAACGGAATCCGTCAACTCGCGCAGTGGGCGGATTCCTTCCTAATGGGCTCGCCAACAATACGTGGCCTTGGGTGCAACGGACTTTGCAGCTTTCATGGACCGATTCCTCGACCTGGCGAGCAGCGCACCGCATGCGGAAATCTTCGCCAGAGTACCCCCGCCGCCGTCGCCCACTCCGGTCTCGGTGCTCAGTTGTCCCAATGCCACCGGACCTCTACTTCCCACGGCCCACACATGACGCCACCGTCGTCCAGCATCGCCAGCAGGAGCACCGGACCCTGGGCCAACACAATCGACTCGAACGTGTGTAACCGGCTGCCCGGAGATGAGATAGCCGAGTAGCGCTCGACGCCGACGACCAGCGTAATGGTGCCTGCCTCAAACCACTGCGGAAAATGGAGGGTGATGTCGTAGTCACCGGCAACCGCTTCGAGATTCCAGAAACCGTTCGCCTCGGGATGCGCCCAAGGCACGGGAAGAGTCGGTTGCCAATCCGCACGTGTGAGGATCGTGGGTGACTCCTGTGGGGTTCCGACGTGGATGGGGAGCTTGTCGTAGTCGTCCGGTCGCGTGATATCCGGCTGCTTCGTCGTGACGAGAATGACGCCGTTGGCGCCCCGCACCCCGTACAGTGTCGTCTCGGGCGGATGCCTCAACACCTCAATGGACTCGATGTAGTAAGGATTGATGCCAGCAAGTCTCCCACCATGTCCCGACGCGAGGGGGACGCCGTCGATCACGATCAGCGGCTCGCTGCTGCCGTAGAATGACGCCGTTCCTCGCATGCGGATTCTGAGCGTGCCGTCGGCAATCCGCGACACATCGACTCCAGGATAGCGGCGTGCCAGGACGCTCTCGATGGGCTCGCGGGGGTCCCGTTTCGGAGCCTCGCCCGAGGTGAGGGTGGAGGCACTGGTTGAGTCTTGCCGCGGGGCAACTTCGGGCTCAGCCTCGCCCGTTGCGGTCGAACGCGCGCAGCCGGATAGGAGGCCGACAAGGATACCGGCGAGCAGGGTGAGTGGCAACAGGGCGCGGCCAGAGGATTTCTGCGAAGAGCTGAGCATGGGGGCCTCCCATATCAAGCTGTCAACCACAACATAACCTATCGGCGTTACCCCCGCCCGCACGCGATGCTGGAATGGGCCTGCGAAGGTGTTGTTTATTACTCAGAACGTGTGAGAATCGACGGGGCAGTCGCGCCGGCGGTCCTCTGGCGGGTACCCTAGTCGTGCAATTCTGGGCAATCGAGGGACGGGGCACGGGGGGCAGGGATGGTCCTTGTGTACTTTAGCCCGAACAACGATTAGAGAAGGCCAGCCGGTGGGGGGCAAAAAACCTCACAGCCAGATTCTCGACTCCAACTGTGGCGCTCAACCTATACGTAGGGAGCGGAGTCTCAAGCCTAAGCCCGGTTGAGGGCCGACCCCAGCCCCGGCTAACCCCCCGTCTATCTGTTCCGTTCGATCAACTGGCCTGGCTTGCACCGTAGGACTTTGGCCAGCCTATCCAAGAGGTCCAGCTCAATGCGTCTGCTTTGTCCTGTCTCAAGATCACTGATGGTGGCCTGACGCACACCAACCCTCTCCGCGAGTTCGGCTTGCGTCATCCCTCGTCGTTCCCGCCATTCACGGATGGTAAGTATGACTGGAGTCATGATTGGCAATATACGGGTAAGCGGATATTGACACAATACGCCTAGCCGTATATGATAAACATAGAGGCCCGGTAGAAGGTGCCATGAACGTCACCAACCACAATTCATCCAACCAACGGGGCTGCCACGCTGCCATCGGCTATTGCCGTGTCTCCACAGCCTACCGGACCGGACGCAATACTACATCACTACCGGCGTCTCAGTGGTACACACTGGCAACCGTAGTGCGCGTAATGTGATCGGCGCGACTCTCATGGGAGGGCGGTGGTGCTTGCGCGGGTACGTTCGGCGGCGGTGTTGGGTATCGATGCCTATGTGGTAGTGGTGGAGACGGACATCGCGAAGGGCTTGCCATCCTTTGCCACCGTGGGGCTGCCTTATGGCGCTGTGAAGGAAGGCCGTGAGCGGGTCAATGCCGCCATCGCCAACTCGGGTCTCGAGTTTCCCTTGAAACGCATCACCGTCAATCTCGCCCCGGCCGACGTCCGCAAGGCGGGGTCGGCCTTCGATCTTCCCATCGCCCTCGGGATCCTCGCCGCCACCGACCAACTGAACGGGGCAGGCGAAGCAAACGGAGCCAACTCCGTGCCGTGCCTCGACGATTACATGGTCGTGGGTGAGCTTGGACTCGATGGGGACGTGCGGCCGATCAGGGGCGCGTTGTGCATCGCAGCCGGCGCCCGCCACGCAGCGGTGAAGGGTGTCATCGTGCCGCAGGCAAACATGGCCGAGGCCGGGGTGGTTGAGGGAGTGGACGTCATGGGTGCCGAGTCGCTATCGGATGTCGTCGACTTCTTCACGACGGGGCGGGCGCTCCCCGTGGCGGGGAACGACGTCGAGACCGGAACGCCTTCCGGTCGTGACTCCCTGGATTTCGCCGACGTGCGAGGACAGGAGCACGCGAAACGTGCACTCGAGATCGCTGCAGCGGGTGCACACAACGTACTCATGGTGGGACCACCGGGATCGGGCAAAACCATGCTGGCCCGGCGACTCCCGTCGATTCTCCCGCCGATGACGCAAGAAGAGGCTCTCGAGACGACAAAGCTCCACAGCGTGGCCGGATTGTTGCCTCTCGGAGCCGGCCTGATGATGGAACGTCCCTTTCGCGCACCCCACCACACGGTCAGCGATGCCGGTCTCATCGGGGGCGGATCACACCCCCGGCCCGGCCGGGGGCGGATCACACCCCCGGCCCGGCGAGGTTAGCCTGGCGCACGGCGGCGTGCTGTTTCTGGACGAGCTCCCCGAGTTTCGCAGGAACGTGCTGGAGGTGTTGCGGCAGCCGGTGGAAGATGGGAGCGTGACCATTGCCCGGGCTGCCGCCTCGGTGCGCTACCCGTCACGACTGATGCTCGCCGCGGCGATGAACCCGTGTCCCTGCGGTTACCACGGCGACCCGCGCCGAACCTGCGGGTGCGCACCACTGGTGGTCGAACGATACCTGTCTCGTGTGTCGGGACCGCTGCTAGACCGGATCGACATTCACGTAGACGTTCCGGCCGTGGCGCATCGAGAGCTGTCGTGCGATCGTTTGGGAGATCCTTCCGGGGTCATCCGCGAGCGGGTGGCGCGGGCGCGCCAGCTACAACTGGATCGGTTTGCGGAGCGGCCGGGTGTCTACGCCAACGCCCACATGGAGCCGAGGGACCTGGTTCCCCACTGCAAGATCACCAGCACCGCCGAGGCCCTGCTCAAGTCTGCCATGACCCGCCTCAAGCTCTCGGCCCGGGCATACCACCGGGTGCTCAAGATCGCCCGGACCGTGGCCGACCTGGAGGGGTCTGCCACGATCGAAACGCACCACGTGAGTGAGGCCGTCCAGTATCGCAGGCTGGACCGGCGGTCGTGAGAGGAGTTGGTGCATGGCTCCGGGCTTCGACACATGATGGTGGTGATACGCACCCGACCGGAGTCACCACCGATGAAGTACCCGAAGCGGAGCCAGTACAAGTACTCGAGGTCCTCATACCGGATTCGCGATTGGGCTGAGTCCATAGAACCGCACCCGATGGCGAGGGCGGAGGCGGCCGCACCCAGCTGCAGAAACCTGCGGCGGTCGATCCCCGTCCGAGCGGGCGCCACGGAAGATCTCCGTTCTCCTGCCTTGCGCTCCCGGCAAATGCCATCAACCGGGCCTCACTACCCAAACCTACCCGTCCCACCGGTCCCGGCGCTTGGGTGGACGGGGTTTCTGCTTCTGTTGCTGTTACATCGGCTGCGCGTGTTGTGCTGGTTGGGGCTCCTCCGCTGGCTTTGCCGAGACACCAAAGGTCTTTACGATGTCTACCGCAAGGACAACCAATGCCAGCGAACCCAGAATGGCCGGGATGAAGTACACCTCGCCACGGTTCAGTCCTTCCCACCAGTGACCCAGAACTGGCGAGCCTAGCCACGCCCCGATCCAGCCAACGACGACCTTGCCGAAGTACGAAGTCAGCCCGGGGACGACGTAGTACCCGAGTGCGAAGTGCAGGATTGCTGATACGACCACAGCGATGACTAGTAAGATCAAGAAACTGATGAAATCCATCCCTATCATTTCACTACTCTCCTTCTTGCGCTAGCCGCGGCGAACCGCGGACGGTCGCTAGATACAACACGCCGGGACCGGATCTCAGACAGAAGCTACGGTGCTGGGCGCGGCGCGGCCAGGAGAGGATCGCGCTGTGGGGTCCCTGTCTGCGGATCTCGCCAGACTGCCTCCTGCGGCGGTCATGGCTCGCGCGGCGACCGACACTCACAAGAAACCGCAGCGGTGGGGACCGTAGGGGTTATCGGAGGCCAGCGCGATCGCATGGTACTGTCCGCGAAGCATGTCACCGAACCCCCTAATGCGGTCACGACGGAACCCCTGAAAAGCGGCCACTGCAAGTACCGGCTCACGGGGCATCCTTCATCGTCTTTGCGATGGAGGGGCTCATGGCCAACTACCTGCAAGTGAAGAAACGACACATGATGGTGGTGATACGCGGCGTTGTTGCATGGCGGAATTGAGCCCAGGTCCCCCGTTCCCCGAGAGAGAATCACCCCACTCGGTAGCTGTCGGGCATGCCGAGATGGTTCATGGAGTTGAGAACCTTGCACGCGAGTTGCACCTCCACCCGTTGGCCCGCCAGGGTGCGACTCCTCACGCCCCGGCCGATGATCGTCTTGTACCGATAGACCGTGTTCTCGACCATCCTGCGCTTGCTGTAGCCCGATCGCTTGTGCCACTCGCGTCGACGGAGTTTGCGGATAGAGCGGATGTTCCTCTCCTTCAGTGCTGCCGACGGTCTTGGACTTAGCTGCGCGTCGCGTCCAGGTGCGATGAGCACCCTCACAGCTCGTCCCTCACCCTGCGTATGAGCGGCTTCGTAAACACCTTCGGTATCGTAGGCACCATCTGCAGAGATTGGAGGCCACTCGATGGTCGATCTGCCCGAGCAAGGCGGGAACCCGATTCGCTGTTCTGGCCGTTCGTCATCTGGACGGATCCGGAGCCGTCGGAGTCAACCCGCCAGATGTGCAATCTGGTTCCGTTTTCGTCCCAGTCAGCGTCCCTGCCCACTTAGAGGAGCTGGGACCCATCGGGCGAGATCCGTGGATCGCCGACACTGGGCACATTGATCAGGTCGACGATAGTCATCGGCCGCTTCCCTTCCTGGGCAGAGGCCGGGAACGCCGCGACGGCTAGGGCGAGGGCGGCCCCCGTGGCCATGTACTTGGTGTATCTCATTGGTCGCGCTTTCGCGGTTGCGGGTTGTGTCACCCCGCAGGAATGTCCGATCCCCACGCCTCTGGTTCACCGCGTGTTCTGGAACCATCAAGCCGGATTCTCAGGTGAAGACACCGGGTGGAAGCTCGTCGGGCTCCGCGGATCAGAGGCCCAGGAAGATCGCGACCCCGCAGAAAAAAATGGTCGCTCCCGCCGCGGAGTGACTCCATCGGCCGAGCCGTGCGGTCGAGACGTGGCCAAGGCCCAGGTACAAGACGTATACCACCCCGTTCATAGTCACGATGGTGACCGCGCCGAACACGCCGGCCACCAAGGCGACGGCCCAGGGACTGAGCGCGGCGGCCGGGTACATGAGCAACGGTATGAGCGGCTCGCACGGGCCGAACACGAAGATGACGAAGAGGATCCACGGTGTGAGTGCCCTGCCGTCCGCGCCATGGGGATGCAAATGGTTACCGTGATGCGAATGGGCGTGCGCGTGCACTACGCCGTTGGCGTGAACGTGAGTGTGGGTGTGCGGCCTGTTCCGCAACGCCCTGATGGTACCCCAAGCAGCGTAGGCGAAGCCAAATGCGATGAGCAGCCACGCCGCGAGCTCACCGCGCTGAGTCTCCACCAGCTCGAGCCGCCGGACCGTGATTCCCAGGGCGATGCCCACCAGTCCCAGGGCAACCGAGCCGCCGATGTGGCCCAGTCCACAGAGGGCGGTGATCCCGAGTGTCTTGCGGAGCGACCAGCGCCGCGCCTTGGATAGCACGATGAATGGGAGATAGTGGTCGGGCCCGAGCAGCGTGTGCACGGCGCCGATGGCAGCTGCAGAACCGACCAGGATGGGGAGTTCTTGCGACATGGTGTCCACCGATTCTACCACCCGGAGCCCGCATGATCTACTGTTGTGAGTCAACTCCCCCCGGGAAGCAGCCTCCTCGCTCCGCCCGCCCAAGTGCTGGTATTGTCAAGTTGAGCCATTACCTGCCAGACTCCCGTGATGAAAAGCAAAGTGAGCTGTTACCACGGATACCGGTTTCCTGCCCAGATCATTAGTCACGCGGTCTGGCTGTATCATCGATTCTGTCTGAGCTTCCGAGATGTTGAGGAGCTGTCCTTCGCCAAAGCCTCATCCGGCCAGCTTGGCCGCGCAAACCGCGCGGGTAGGCTGGAGCCCGTGTTGTGAGTTGTGCTGTGAGTTTCGTACGACATCCGGCCCACCAAATGGCTCCGAGATACGACACCGATGCCCAGAACACCGCTTTAATGCGACATTTTGTCGTATCTGACCTGGTTTCTGTCCGGATGGGGTTCAGGGGGTCGCCGGTTCGAATCCCGCCGTCCCGACTCACTAGCTTCAAGCCCTGCAACGGACATTGAGGGCCAGCACCTGCGCGGCGTTTCCTGGAAACACTGTTGGCCGAGATGGGGTGGCTCAGCCAGCGCGCAAGGGAAACAGCCACAGAAAGACCACATCTCCGCCTTGCCACTCACGGGCCAACGACCGACTGCCACCCACTGCTCCCAACGAAGAACCCTCCGAAACCTCAGTATGGCCCAAACGCGGAACGCCCAAGCCGCCCGCGCGAAAGCGACAGGATCTTCCTAACATTCAGCAGTAGGCGTTTTTCGTCGATGGGCTTATCCAAGTAGCCTTCTGGCGGCGGTACGGTGCGCTGATAGATTAACCGACGTAGCTCTGGGTGTGCGGAGATTATACACACTGGGATGCTTTCGAGCTGCGGGTCTTTGCGCATTTCTTCGAAGACCTGACCTCCGTCTTTTCCAGGCATCGAGATATCCAGTGTCATTAGATCAGGGTTTTTTCTTCGGGCTACCTCCAATGCTTCATCACCATCATGGGCTTGATATACTGTTACGCCGTTGTCCTCTAGGACTGTGCAGATGAATGAGAGAGCATCTGGCTCATCGTCAACGACAAGCACTCTGTACTTGGAAAGATCGATCATTTCAGATCACTCCCCGTTGTGCCCGTAGAACCCACCGTCAATGCCAGCGCGCGGTTGTAACGGACCAGAGCCTGCCAAAGGCTGCTGCGCTGCCTCGGGAGCAAGATGGGACCCGGTGCTTTCGCCGACATGCTAAGTGGGGTACGACGGGCGGATCACGACCGGGGTGCCATCCCGGAGAGAGCACCTCACCGAATCCCGCGTCGTCTTAAGCATCGACAGTATGCGACGTGTGCCGCGCGCGACCGAGCTACGGATTCCCATTGTCACATCCCACTCAGTACGTAGCGGGCGAGTGGGCCGCCGTGATGGCCGACGAGACGCCCAGAATCTCGTCTATTTGTGCCTTGTCCACGTCCATGACGTAGGGCAGGCCCGTGACATCCGCGGCCTCCCGTGTCAGCGCGGCGAGGTCGTCCCGGGACAGATACTCCGGTGAGAACTTCCGACTGCCCGCCATCAACTGGCGCAGTCCTTGGGCCAACCGCTCGTAGTATGTGTACAATCCGAGCGCACCTGCTGGGACTTTCTCAAACTCCTTCGCACCTAATTCCTCACGTAGTGAATGTGCGGTGACGAATATCTCATCCCGTGTTCTGCCGAACCTCTCGACGTACACGGGGATTTGACCCGCATCGATGGTACGCCCAATGGTCTTTCCAACCATGGCGGCTGCCAGTGGGCTTCTTGCCATGCCGATGAGCTTTACAAATGGTGCGCCGAGGGCTAGACCCTTGAAGATCTGATCCTCGAAGGTGAAACCACCCGCCAACGCAAGTGCCGGAACATGCAGTTCCTTGGCCGCGAGGCGAGACGCATACTGGTAGAGCAGCGAGTGCAACTCAAGCACCGGCACACCCCACTCGTTCATCATCCGCCAGGGACTCATGCCCGTACCGCCACCAGCCCCATCGACGGTCACCAGGTCGATCCCGTACCGGGAGGAGTATCCCAGCGCCTGTGCCAGCGCCGCGGGCCGATAGGCACCGGTCTTGAGGAAGATGTACTTGGCACCTAGCTTGCGGAGGTATTCGACTCGTTTCGCAAACGCCTCTTCCGTGACCATTCCGACCCGGGAGTGCCGCTCGAACTCCTTGAACGCTCCCGCCTCGAACGCCTTGATGACATTGGGGTTAGTGGGGTTCGGGAGAACGACGTATCCTCGGTCGTACAGCATCTGTGCCTTCTTGAGGTCTTTGACCTTGACCTCGCCACCGATGTTCTTGGCGCCTTGCCCCCATTTTATCTCGACGCATTCGACACCGAGTGT
>JBDHAF010000209.1:0-6166 GCA_039588255.1 Gemmatimonadota bacterium
TGAGGCGCGCCGCTCCTGCATCCGTTTCGCCCAACCATCTCCGACCGCCCGCCGACGGTCGGACTATCTATCTCCCAATCGTCATTCTTCGCGCAACGTCAACATCGGGTCCACCCGCGCGGCTCTCAGTGACGGCACTGACGATGCCGCCCCGCCCAGGAGTAGTACCACCGCCACCACCCCCACGAATGTAAACGGATCCAGCGGCGACACGCCGTACAGGAGCGCGCCCAGGAATCTCATCGAGATGAACGCACCGATCGCCCCGAGGAGAACGCCCGCGCCGGTCATCTGCAGTCCTTCGACGACGTTGAGGGATAGCACGTTGATGCTCCGGGCTCCCAGGGCAACCCGGATCCCCATCTCCCTGGTCTTGAGCGTCACGATGTAGGAGATCGTGCCGAAGATCCCTATGCCGCTCAACAGCAACGCCACACCGCCGAGGACGGACATGATGATGGCGGCGAACTCCGCGTCGGCGGTCGAAGCCTCCACGAATGAGTCCGCCGTACGGAACTGATCCACCACTCTCCCGAGCCCGACCTCCTCGCCGAGTCGTTGGACTTGGGGTACGAGCCCCGACATCGGTCCGGCATACCTGACGGCAAAACGCTGGAATCCCATCGGGAAGTGCATGTACGGGACATAGACCTGGGGTAGAGCAGGCGTGTCGACGGAGGTAATACGGGCATCACCCACGACACCCACCACCTGCATGCGTCGATCGGTATCCTCACCCTGATTCCATGCCACCCATTGCCCGATCGGTGACTCGTCGCGCCAAAGGGCACGTGCCGCCGCCTGATTGATGACCGCGACCGAGGCGTTCGCGACATTGTCGTTCTCATCCAACTTGCGCCCCGCAGTCAGGGTCATGCGCATTGCGTCCATGTAACCGGGTATGATCGGCCTGACATACGCGTTGGCGGAAACGGTACCTCCCTCGGCATGAGAATCCCAGATCCCGGCGAGTCCATCGAGCGGCACGGAGTTACTGGAACCCACTGCCGTCACCCCTGGGACCTCTCCTATCGCGTCCCGGAATTGACGGAAGAGGCTCCATCTGGCCATGCGGGCTTCTTCAAAGTCCATGCCTCCGAACTGTTGGAAATCAAGCCGTACGCGAAACGTCGTTACGTTCGCGGGGGTGAACCCGAGGTCTGTCTGTCTCAGATTGGTGAAGGTTCGGACCAGCAAGCCGGTTCCCATGAGCAGCATGATGGAGAACGCCACCTGCCCGGCGACGAGCGCACGTCGCGCACCGCTGCCGATACCACCACCCAATCGGTCCGCCAACCTGAGACTGTCATGCATCATCTTGGGGTTTGAGGCCTTGACCGCCGGAAGCAACCCGAAGATGAGGGTCGCCAGCAACGACAGACCGATGGTGAAGGCCAACACGCTTGCATCGACGCGAACACCATCGGTTCGCGGAAGACGTCCGGGCTCGACGAGCAGCAGGAGCTTGATTCCCCACGTCGCGATCAATGCCCCCACTCCCCCCGACAGCAAGGCCAGCAGCAAACTCTCGCTGAGGATCATTCGCGCTATCGTGGCTCGCCCCGCCCCGAGTGCGGTTCGGACCGCGAATTCTCTCTGACGCATCGTCGTGCGCGCCAGCTGCAAACTCGCTGCGTTTCCGCACGCCACGAGAAAGACAAGCAAGACTGCCGAAAAGAGAATCAGAATCACCGGTCGCACGGGCCCGACAAGGTCATCGAACAACGGGACCAGGGTGAACCGTGGGTCGGGGCCGTCGGAGTTCGCCTCAGGGTGTTCGGCAACGATGCGCTGCATCATCACGTCGACCTCGCTTTGCGCCGTGCCGAGGGCAACGCCTGGTTTGATCTTCCCGATCATGCCACGCAAAAACCGGCTGCCGTAGGTTGGCATCATCCGCGGGCGATGCGGACCCCAGATCCCGATGTCGCTATCCACGCCATTGGCCAACTCGAGCTCGAACCCCGCCGGCAGCACACCGATGATTTCGGGACCAGGTTGACCGTTGCTTCCTTCGAACTCGATGCGCTCACCGATTATTCCAGGGTCACCGCTGTAAACGGTTTGCCAGGTCTTGTAACTGATGATCCTTCCGGGTTCAGGACCCTGACCCATCGGTACCTGAGCGTCTTCCTCCGTGAACGTGCGCCCCAACACCGGACGAACCCCGAGCATCGGGAAGAGGTTGGCTGTAGCTGAACTGAATGTTACGGAGTGCGGGACACCATCGACCAACACGTAACCGGGGCCACCGCCCGTGACGGCGCCGACCCCTTCGAAGTTGACCGTGTTGTTGTTGAACTCGTCGAGTTCGCCCTGCGATGCGTATTCGCTATTCAGCAGTTGGCCCGCATTGAGCCTGAAGAAGACAAGCCGGTCCGCATCATCGTAGGGCAGGTCCGCAAGCAACACGGAATTCACGATGCAGAATATCGAACTGGAAACACCGATACCCAATGAAATGGTCATCACGACAAGGAGGGTGAATCGCGGTCGTCTCCTCAAGGACCTCGCCGCAACTCCCATCTCGCTCAACAACTGTTTCATATCGTCCGCTCCATCCAGGGTTACCGTCGGGTGCCGGCGAGCACACCGTGAACGGTCATCGTCTCGACGGGACTCGATGGTGATGTTGGATCGGGCCCATGAGACGCGAAGCGCGCCGCTGCCGGCCGCGTTCGTCGCTGGGCCAACGGTACCAGGAAGAGTCTCGGTAGTGATGAAGGACCGTCGAAGGAAGAGTGATAGATGTGTAAAGCCCGTCGGTCCCCAAGATCGAGGGGTAGCGGGAGTCGCCGTCTCTAATTACTCTTTCAACATATATACTGATGGAGTACTTCCGAAGGAGTCACACCAGTCATGACCGGACGGAGCGCAAGCGGCATGAGCCGCCTCGAGTACCACGCGTTGTTGGCAATGGCGAACGGGCCCCTGTACGGCTACGCCATCAAGGAAGCTGTCGAAACCGAGTCCGCGGGGACCCTGACCCCCCGCGCCGGATCCCTCTACCGGGTTCTGGCGCGACTGATGACGTGGGGGCTGCTCACCGAGACCGAGCCGGCGGAGGCGACCTCGCCTCATCCGGGCCGCGAGCGGAGGTACTACGGCCTGACGGCCGAGGGGCGCCGCGCTCTCGCCGCCGAGGCGCATCGACAGAGAGGCGCCGCCGCCCTGGCCGAGGAGCGTCTGGGGACGCGCGATAGCAGCCTGTGAGATCGTTCTTGGCGTTGCTCGTTCGGCTGTTCCCGGCCGAGTTCGGGAGCCAGTTCGGAGCGGACATGGTCGAGCAGGTCCAGTCGGACTACGACCGCGCATTGTCGCGCGGTCGCTTGAGGGCCTTGGGATTTGCGCTCGTCACGGCACTGGATCTCGTGCGATCCAACGTAGCGGAGCGGCGACGTCCGACCTGGGGAATCACCCGGACACCACAGCCCACCGAGGAGAGAATGGGAATGACGATGAGCGGCTGGACGAGGGACCTCCGCTATGCGGTCCGCGCGTTGCGGCGATCGCCGGGCTTCGCCGTGGTGGCCGTCGGGACGCTGGGCCTCGCTATCGGCGCGAACGCAGGAATCTTCAGCGTAGTCGACACCGTTCTCCTCGATCCTCTGCCCTATCCCGATGCGGACGAATTGGTGTACATCGCCGCCTCTGCACCGGGGTCCGATTTCCCCGAGGAGTTCGGCGTATCGACGGAGTTCTACCTCCAGTACAAGGAGCAGGCCACCCTCCTCGAGGACGTCTCGATCTTCGCCGATTTCACCGCCACTCTCCGGACCAACGACCGCACGGAGCGCGTGCGGATGGCTGTCGCGACACCATCCTTGTTCAGTACGCTCCAAGTGTCCCCCATCCTCGGGAGGCTGCCGGTGGCGGAAGACGAAAGTCAGGTCGCCGTCATCAGCCATACGCTCTGGACGAGTTGGTTCGAGGCCGATTCGGCTGTTATCGGACGCTCATATGAGATGGCGGGAGGCAATCGAACCGTCATCGGCGTCATGGGGTCCGACTTCTGGTTCCCCAGCGATCGTGTACTGCTCTGGATCCCGCAGGTCGTTCGCGCGGAGGGGATCGTTCCCGGCCGCTTCGGGCAATCACTCGTGGCCCGCATGGCGCCCGGGGCCGGGACCGACGCCTTGGTAGACGAGCTTACCACGTTGGCGCTACGACTCCCCGAGCGTTTCGGCGGACCGGCGAGCTACGCCCGCCTGATCGAGCAGCACCGGCCTATCGTACGCCCGCTCGAGGAACGGCTCCTGGGTGCCGCTTCCGGTCCCCTCTGGATCCTGCTCGGAGCCCTAGGGGTCGTCCTGCTGATCGCCTGTGCCAACGTCGCGAACCTGTTCATGGTCCGCACCGAGCGGCGACAGCGGGAGCTCGCCCTCCGGCGGGCCCTCGGCGCGACTCGGGGCCTGCTGATCCGCGCGCAGATGGCGGAGTCCCTGGTGATGGCGGGGCTGGCGGGGATTGTCGCGGTGTTCCTCGCTTGGGCAACCGTTCCCATGATCCTGCGCGCCGCTCCCCCCAACATCCCGCGTCTCGATGAGGTGGGACTCACCGCGTCGACGCTGGTCTTCACCCTCGGCGCGTCCCTGCTTTCGGCCCTGTTGTGCGGCGTGATCCCGGCCATCCGATCCTCCGCCCCCAAGCTGACGCGTCTGTCCGACGCGGGCCGCGGTGCGACGCGCGGGCGACACTGGGGTCGGGATGGACTGGTCGTGGGTCAGACGGCGCTCGCCCTGGTGCTGTTGATCGGATCCGGTCTCCTGGTTCGGAGCTTCTGGGAGCTGCGGAACGTGGACCCGGGTTACGATACGGATGACATCTTCACCTTCCAGATCGCTCCGGAGGGAGATCACCTGCCGGACGCGCCGGCGTACGCCCGGTTCCATACGGACTTCATGGAGCGGATTGCGGCGCTGCCGGGAGTCGAATCGGTAGGCATAGTGGAGAACGTCCCGCTGAACGAAGGCGCTGCGGGCGGGCGTTTCCGTACCGAGGACAGCGGGAGCGACGAAGACGCCGGGACGCTGCTGCGTTTCACCTATGCGGCCGGCGCCTACTTCGAGACCATGGGGATCGAGGTTGTGCGGGGCCGTGCATTCACGAGGGCCGACCATGAATCGACCCTGGGCAACGTCATCGTCGCAAGGTCCGCAGCAAGCCTCTTGTGGCCGGGCGAGGATCCCATCGGCCGGCGGATACAGCAGGCCGGTTCGGAGAACTGGGAAACAGTGGTCGGCGTGGTGGAGGACGTCTTACAGTCCGACTTCCGGGAAACGCCCGAGCCGCTGGTCTACTTTCCTCTCGTCGGACAGCCGGGATCTCCCACGAGTCGAGCCATCTCTTCTCCGGCATACGTGGTGAAGACCGGCCGGGCGGATCACATCGCACCCGAGATCCGCGCGATGGTACGTGAGGTCGCGCCGGAGGCTCCCATGTACCGCGTGTTCACGATGGCCGGGCTGGCGTCGGACTCGATGGTGCGACTCTCGTTCACCATGCTCACGCTGGGGATCGCTTCGATGATGGCCTTGATCTTGGGAGCGATAGGTCTATTCGGCATTCTGTCCTACGTAGTCGCCGAGCGGACCCAGGAGATCGGCGTGCGCATGGCTCTGGGCGCAGAAGCGACGCGGGTTCAGAGCATGGTCGTGGCCCAGGGAGCCCGGGTGGTGGTTATCGGGGTCGCCATTGGTATTGGAGCTGCCGTTGCGGCCACGCGAGTTCTCGGTAACCTGCTCTTCGGAGTCGCGGCCGCGGACATCGGCACCTTTCTGGGAATGTCAGCCACCATGATGCTCGTGGGGCTGCTGGCGAGTTACCTGCCCGCGCGGCGAGCATCCAGTGTGGATCCGATCGAGTCGTTGAGGGGCGATTGAGCGCGTGTGCAGTCTCCACCTGTGCTCGCGACGGGGACGCCGCACCGAGTCCCCGCCTTCGCGCGGCGCTTGTTCGGCTATCGCACCACCTTACGCACGGCCAGAATGTGGTCGGGAGTCGTGCCGCAGCAACCACCGATGATCGAGGCGCCGGCGGCAATCATGTCGGGCGTGTGATCGGCGAAGAACTCGGGGCCTTCCGGATAGAGGACGACCCCCTTCTCGATGATGGGTTGGCCGGCATTGGACTGGATGAGGATTGGGGACGAGGTAGCGGCGCGAAA
>JBDHAF010000210.1:0-6156 GCA_039588255.1 Gemmatimonadota bacterium
CTTTGCAACGCAGGCGCGGCCCCAGGCCGCGCCTTTTCGTTGTCGAATCCCGTTTTCTGGGCCCCCAAACCACCTCGATGCCGTTGAAGGCAAAGAAAACGCCCGGCTACTGCCGGGCGTCTTCCCTGCACCACTTCCCACTCCGGGGGATCAATGGGCGACGAGCTGCTCCACGAGTTGGTCGGGGGTCACTATGGCCCCGTACTTCTCCCTCAACTCCATCAGGCCGGCGCGCTGCACCTTGAGAAGCTCGAAGAACTTCTCGGGCACTCGCTCCTCCTTGCCGTAGGCCTCGGCCTGGAGGTCGATGCGGGCAACGATGTTGTCGATGTAGAGCGAGAACTGCTTGTCGTACAGGTCCTTCGGGTACTCCTTCTCGATGACGTCGCCGAACAGCTTCTTGAGGTCGTCGTACATCGGCAGGTAGCCGACCGGGGTGTCGATGGCATCGACCTCGTTGTGGACTCTGCGCTCGAGCCAGCCGAGCCAGACCTTGACGTCCTTCTTCTCACCGAGCAACTGCTTGCCCGAGCCGCCACGTGCCTCGTGGGTGAGGAAGTAGTTGAGTCCGGCCAGGACCGGCTTGTGCTCGTCGGCGATCTTCGGGTTGTCGAAGAACTTGAACTGGGCTGCCATGTAATCGCCCAGCGGACCCGGGGTGAACGGCGCATTGGCCCAGGGGGCGCGCTTCACACCGGTTGCCCCGACCTCGGTCGCCGTGGCGGCCGACACGATGCAGGCGCCGATGACCACACCATCGTCCGAGGTCTTGGCCACCCACACCGGCGGCATGGTGTCCGCATCGCGGCCGCTGTAGGTGAACATGCGCGTGATGACGCCGGCCGGGTTCTCGGTCTCGGTCGAGTAGGTGGCGAGAGCGCTTGCCGACACGGTGCAGCGGGCATTGGGGTGCGAGATGGGCACCGGCGTGCCTTTGTCGTCGACCTTGCCCTCCTCCCACTCGCCCTGGAAGTTGAAGCCCTTCTTCGGGGGCTCCTCCCCGCTGCCGACCCAGTGGGGCACGCCGTTGTCGTCAACCAGGACGTTCGACCAGATCACCTCGGTCTTCTCCTCCCGCAGGAGGTCCATGAGCTGGGGGTCTCCCTCTCGATTGACATCCTGGACGATGCCGAAAATACCGCACTCGGGGTTGACCGAGCGGATGGTGCCGTCGTCGGCGATCCACATCTGCGCCAGGTCGTCACCGACGAACCTGTCGCCGGCCATGGCGGTCGTGGTCTTGCCGCAGCCGCTCGGCGCCGCCCCGGCGCACCAGGTGGTGCGGCCGCCGGGACCGTCGATGCCGGTGATGAACATGTGCTCGGAGAGCTGTTCGTCCTGGCCTTCGTACACAGCCTTGTCGACCGCAAACCGATGGTTGCCCTTCTTCATGAGGAGCGTATTACCGGCGTACGTGCAGAACATGGCGTAGGTGGTCCAGAAGCTGCGGTCCATCAAGACGCGCGCATTCGGCAGGTCCTCGGCCCGGTTCAAGCCCTCGCTGTGAATGTTGGCGAAGAAGTGGCCGCAGCTCTCGACCTCACGGTCGAAGACGTCATACGCGTTGCGGTAGAGGATGTTCGCGCTGTGCACGACGTACGCCGAGCTGGTGATCTCCAGCGCCGGGTTGGACACGGGCGCGCCGGCCGGACCGCGGATGTAGAACCCGATGATCATGGTGCGGCCCTTCATGATGCCGCTCATGTTTTCCCGGACAAGCTCTAGCCCCTCGTCTCGTAGCATCTTCAGGCCCAGCGAGCTGGTCGCTTCGCCCTCGTTGACGATGTAGAAGGTGCGATCGATGATACGGCCCTGCTCCTCCTTGAGGTCGTAGTGGATCGTGTGATCCTTCATGGGGAGCTGCTTCTCTTCGCCCTGGTCGATGGCTAGCTGGCGAATGAAAGCCTCGTCATCTTTCGAGCCGGTGAAGACGAAAATTTTCTCGGGGTCGCAGAGGGAGACAGCATTGGCGACCTTGATGAGGACCTCATCATTCTTGATCTTCTTGATCCGGCCGAGGTGCTCGGAGTCCATGCGCTTTTGAAAGAGCTCGTCCGCCACCTGGGCGGTCCTGATGCCCCCAATCTCGGTGGCGATATCGAAACCCTTGTTTCTCTCTAACATTTTATAGCTCCTCGTCTCATACCGACGGGTGTGGGCCAGGACCGCGCGGCGGGGTCCAGTCATGGCAGGGTGATCCGAACATTGAAGTGGGTGGCCGTGCCAGGATAGCACTTCTAAACGCGGGTGTGTTACGCGCCATAGAATCACCCGTTAGTCCTTCTTCATGAAATATTTCAAGGGCTAGCGTATATGGGTGCGGCGCGGATCTCATCGAGCCCGTAGGTCCCACCAAAAAAAAGCCCGGCCACCGGCCGGGCTCTCTTGTGTCCCAGTCTCCTCGCAACCCGGCCTTAGGAACCGATCTCGATCCGACGGGGTTTCGCGGCTGCGGTCTTCGGCAGCGTGACCTTCAACACCCCATCGGAGAACTCGGCCTCGACCTTGTCGGCATCGACGCCGCGCGGCAGGCTGAAGCTCCGCTGGAACCGCCCGTACCGACGCTCCAGGATGCGGTGACCGGCACCCGCACCACCCTCTTCGATCTCTTCCTTCCTCTCACCACTGAGCGCCAAGACACCGTTCTTGACGGTGACCTCGATGTCGTCCTTGGTGAGACCCGGTAAGTCGGCACTCACGAGGAATTCGCCGTCCGTCTCCCGGACATCTACGGCGGGCGTCCATCCGGACAACGAGGGATCGTTGAACACCGGACCGAACAGGCGGTCGAACTCACGACCGACATTGAACACGTCCCAGCCAACGGGGCTGACTCTGTTGCGTTTCACTACGGGGAACATGCTTGACCTCCAGTTGCTCTTTATGACGTTCACCGGCGGCGCATCGCCACCGAAGCTCGCTGCCTCGTAATGCAACTGGGATGCCAGTCAAAAATGTCGTAATGGCAGAATTCTTGACCTCGGGGTCTGGGGATGAGCCACTATGACAGTACACCACGGCGGCTCCTGTCAGGAGAGGTCTGCTAGTTCACCTCTTCGACGGCCTCACGGATGTCGGCAAGGCATTGCTCCATCCGATCCCGGTGGGTGCGGAACGAGAGCACGCAGATCCGGAGGGCGAAGCGGTCCCGTAGCAGAGTACCCGTGAGGTACACGTTCTTCCGGTCGTTGACGCGGTCCATCAGCTCCCGGTTGAGCACGTTCAGGGCGTCCTCGGATCGCCCCGGGGGAGCGAGGCGAAAGGCGGTGAGGGAGAGGCGGGGCTCTGCGAGAATCTCCATGTCCGGAATGGTCTTCAGCTCATGGGTGGCCCACCACGCGAGGTCGAGCTTTTCGTCCAGGCTTCGCCGAAACGCCTCAATGCCGTGGAGCTTGATGGGGAGCCACGCGCGAAGCCCTCTGAAATCCCGAGACAGCTCGGGGGAGATTTCACAGAAATCGACGAAGTCGGGGTCGTCCTGCATTGCCGGCATGTAGTCCGCAAACGTGGTGTGGGCCCGCCGCAGCGCGCCGACATCCCGCACGAGGAGCGATCCGTTGCCGTAGGGCAGAAACAGTCCCTTGTGCGGATCGAGCACGACCGAGTCGGCCCGCCCGAGGCCCTGCAGCGCTTGGCGTCCCCTATCCGTCAACATGAAGAATCCGCCATACGCGGCATCCACATGCAGCCAGAGCCGCTCTCGGGCCGCGGTGTCGGCCATGCGGTTCAACGGATCGACGGCGCCCGTGTTCGTGGTTCCGGCGCTGGCCACGACCATGAATGGCTGGAGCCCTTTTTTCCGGTCCTCGGCGATCCGCTGCTCCAAGGCATCGAGACGCATCTCGTAGTCGTCGTCGGTCGGGATCTCCCGCACGTTTCCCTCCGGGAAACCCGCCAGGACAGCGGACTTGCGCACGGAGTGGTGCGTCTGATCCGACGTGTAGATGGTACCCGACAGGAAATCATCGGGGAGACGCTCCCTCCGCGCCGTCACCATGGCGGTGAAGTTGGCCAGCGATCCACCACTGGTGAGGACCCCGCCGGCGCTCGTCGGGTACCCGATGATCTCGCAGAACCACCGAACCACGTTCATCTCGAGCTGCACCAACCCGGGGGACGCCAGCCACACGCCGACGTACCGATTGACCGCGTTGGCGATCAGGTCCGCAACGGCGGAGGGGAATACGCCACCACCCGGGATGTAGGCCAGGTAGCCGGGGCCGGCGGTGTTGAATGACACGGGAATGGCCCGCTCGAACAACAGCTCCAGCAATTCGTCCAGAGGCTCTCCCTGCTCCGGCAGCGATTCCGCGAGCGCGCGGGCGGCGGCCGCGCCCTCCTCCACGTTGGCGGCAGGTTGGCTCGGCAGCGAGGCGAGATGTTCGATGATGCGATCGGTCGCGCGATCCACCATCTCACGCATCTCGTCCGGCGACGGTTCTAACGGATACCCGTCATCTTTCATTGACACTCACCTGATGATCCTGCGGAACGAGCGATAGGAAACGCTAAGATAGCCCACCCGTTGTTGCGCGTGGCAAAAACGGGCGCCACGCGACATCATTTGAGGGCTGCCACACTTTCTCACTCGGAGAATCAGCGCATGCTGCGCCTTCTTAAAGTTTTGTCCATTCTTGCCGCGTCGAGCCTGCCCTTCGGTGCCGCGGCCCAGCAATTCGACCCGGCACGACCGTTCGGCACGTTGCGCGAGCAGGCCGACGTTCGGCAGGCCTGGCTGCGTGAGCGACTCGAAGTGAACCTCCCGAAAGTCATGCGAGATCACGACGTGGACATGTGGGTGATCCCCATGCGGGAGTACAACGAAGACCCGGTGTTTCGCGCCCTGGTATCCCCCACGACCCTCGCCGCCCGGCGCCGTACGATTTACGTCTTCTTCGACCGCGGGGCGGAGGACGGCGTCGAGCGCCTCGCCCTCGGAGGATCGTCCCAGGGCGGTCTGTACGACGCGGTGCGGGACACCGAGGCCGCTCCCGACGGCCGCCCGCGGGAGCTGTGGGGCAGCGCGCAGTGGGACCTCCTGGCGCGTGTGGTCCGAGAACGGAATCCCCACCGCATCGCGGTGAACATCGCCCAGCAACACAACTTTGCCGACGGGTTGGCCGCCGGCGAGTGGGAACAGATGCGGGAGGCACTCGGCCCCGACCTGGCGTCCCGCGTCGTACGCGAGCCCAGGCTCGCCATCGACTATCTGGCGCTGCGCACGCCGACCATGACGCAGGTGTACCGCCGGATGCAGGTCGTGGTCCACGACATCATCACCACCGCGTTCTCCAATCAAGTCATCACACCCGGAGAGACCACCACCGAGGACGTCGTGTGGTGGATGCGGCAACGGGTGAACGACCTGGGTTTGGGAAGTTGGTTTCACCCCTCCATCGACATCCAACGGCGCGGCGGGGAGGTGGAGTCGAATGTCATCGAGTACGGCGACGTTTTGCACTGTGACTTCGGCATCGTTGCCCTCGGCCTCGCCACCGACACACAGCACATGGCGTACGTCCTGAGCGAAGGAGAAACCGACGCGCCGCCAGGACTGCAGCGTGCGTTTGCGAACAGCAATCGCCTGCAGGATATCCTCCTCGAGGAAATGCAGGTGGGGCGCTCGGGAAACGATGTGCTCGAGTCGGTGTTGTCCACCATGCGCTCCGAGGGTTTGAACGGCACGATGTACACCCATCCCATCGGGGACCACGGACACGGCGCCGGGCCGTTGATCGGACTGTGGGATCGGCAGGACGGGGTTCCCGGACGGGGTGACGTGCCGGTGCTGGCCAACATGTGGTTCTCCACGGAAATGCAGGTCACCACGCCGGTTCCCGAATGGGTAGGGCAGCCGGTGCGCATGATGCAGGAAGAAGAAGCCGAGGTCACGGCGGACGGAGAAGTGCGCTGGGTGCTGCGGCGTCAAACCGAACTGCATCTGATCAGGTGAGGAATGGGGAGCAGTAGGCGGGTTAGTTGCGTGCTGCGGCACACTATTTGTCCCTTTCGCGCGTTGCGGTTAAGGTGACCGGCGGAACACGCCATTTGCCACTTCCGCGCGCTGCGGTTTGCTTCAGTGCAAGGCTGAGGGATACGCTGGCGTACAAACCAACGCGCGCTGCAGTGGCAAACGGCGCGCTCCGCTCGGCCGCC
>JBDHAF010000211.1:0-6155 GCA_039588255.1 Gemmatimonadota bacterium
TTTGTTGATTATGCGCGCTCCGGCCGCGCGCCTTCGCCTGGCTACAGCACACTCACCACGGGGTGACGAGGAGCGGAGCGCACCGTTTTTCCCTGCAGCGCGCGTTGGTTCGCATGGTGGGCCATGTTGAGATCTTGCACTGAAGAGAACCGCAGCGCGCGGAAGGGACAAATGGTGTGCTCCGCTCGGTGCCGCCGCTCACCACTCGCCTAGAGCTCCAGCAGCGCCCCAAGCATCACCACCGTCTCGTTCTCGCGGTGAAACTCTCCCTGGATGGATTTCCCAAACGCAACCTCCAGGACAAAGCTGAGGTTCCGCTCGTTTTCCGGAAAGAGACGCACCCCCTGCTGGATGTTCACGCGAGGGCTCCACGAGACATCCTGGTTCAGGTCCAGGTCGACACCCCCGAAGAATTGGACCGAGCCGTTGGTTGCGGCGCCGGCGAACTCGACCCCCCCGAGCAAGCGGAAGCGTTCGCTCCCGATGGGCTCGACGTTCACGGCAAAGTCTCCGCCGGCATACGCGGCGAAACCCGCCGGGAGTTTGCGGTACACGGTGACTTCGAAAGCGTCTCGTGAAAAATCCAGCCGCTCTTTTTCGAACCGCTCGATGTACTCGTCGCCGAGGTGGGAACTGATGTGTCGATAACGGAAGCGATACCAGCTCCCGCCGCGCCACACGATGAGGGGAATCGCGAACGTCCAATCGGTGGAGATGAGGTCTCGCTCGATGGTCTCCAAGAGGAACCGGCCAAACACACCTCCCTCAATCCCCAGGACGGTCGCCCTGTCCGTCGACTCTCCGGAGACCAACCACAGCGGCAGTGAGTGTCCGACGATGGCTTCGCCCTCCATGCCCGCGCCGAACTCAGTCGCGGCCTGGAAGACGCCCACGAGCTTGACACCGGCGGCCGGCTCGCGGGGATTCGCCCGGATGACCGGCACCAGCTTGCCACCCGGCAAGAAGGCGGATGCCTGCTGGGCGTCCGTTGACGGAGCGTGACACAGAAACGCCACCAGAGCGGCGGCGTGGAAAGAAGCGAACCTTGGCAATCGCAACGCGGGCAACGTGCCTCCGGATGTCCTAATGGCTGGACAAGATGATGGGTGTGGTGATGGATGACAACCCGGCCGCCGCGACGTCACATCGCCTTGAGGACTTCCTCAGCCTCGTCGCACCACGCCAACAGGGCTTCCTGGACCAAGATCCCCTGGCGCAAGCCGAGCAGCCAAAACGGAAGCCCGGGGGCGCCTGCCTTCTGCTCCTGCAGTCGGCGAGCCGTCTCTTGGCAGAACGCCACACCGCCCCGCAGCTCCTCGCGGTGCCGCTCCACGTGTCGCAGGTTTTCCTCCGGGGAGATCTCGGCGCCGAAGAAGAGCTTGAGCAGCAACTCGACGCGGGGGACCTGGCGCTCAGCCGGTTCCACCAGCCACTCCCGCAGCTCGGTGCGCCCCACCTCCGTGAGGGAGTAGACGTAGCGGTCGGGTTTGCCCGTTTGGGTCTGCACCTTCCGGGTGACCAGCCCCTCCCCGTCGAGCTGCTTGAGGGTGGGGTAGATCTGCCCGTAACTCTCATGCCAGAAGTTGGCGATGGACTGTTGGATGAACTTCTTGATGTCGTATCCCGTCATGGGCCGCAGGGAGAGCGTCCCGAGGACGGTGTACCGGGTCCGATTGGTGCGAGCCACAGACTCTCCTTATATATCTTAAGAATATATAACTTTCAGATCGTATCTTCAATATATATATTAATGGAGCCGTCCGGCGCGTGATTTTGACCGGCCGGCAATCGTCTTCTTGACGTGAGGGGTGGGGTCCCGTCGATATTGGGGTGCCACGTGGCCGAATCCTCCGTCGCCGACGCGCCCCAATTGACGCGCCCCTATTAATGGAAAGGCCAACACCACACCCCATGACCGAGCCGGTACACGACCTCTCCCGCCTGCGGATCAACCGGGACCGCCCGTCCCCGGCCTCCGCCCGTGCCCTCCGGGCCAGCGCCACCCTGGCCCTCGTGGCCGTGGTGTTCGTCGCCACGGTCTGGTGGTGGACCACCCGGGGCTCGGGCGGTCATCAGGTCACGGTGGCGCTGGTGGAGGTCGTGGGTGGAGGCGCGGGCCAAACGGTGGGGATCACCGCCAACGGCTACGTGGTGGCGCGAACCAAGGCCTCGGTGGCGTCCAGAATCTCCGGTCGCCTGGCGTACTTGGGTGTGGAGGAGGGCTCCACTGTAAGACGGGGGGAGATCATCGCCCGGTTGGAGAACGACGACTACCGCGCCGTCGTGGCCCAGGTCCAGGCCGACGAGCGACGCGCCGAGGCTGCGCTGCTCGAGGCCGAGGCCCGGCGGGATCAGCTGCGCCGGGATCTGGCCAGGGGGCGGGAATTGCTGTCGCAGAACCTGATTTCAGAGCAGGAGGTCGAGGACCTCGAGGCCCAGCTGACGGCCGCGGAAGCGCGGGTCGGAGTCCAGCAGGCCGTGGTGGAAGCGGCGACGGCGGCCATCGGTGTCGCGCAAGCCAACCTGGAGAACACCATCATTCGTGCGCCGTTCGACGGCACGGTGTTGCGCAAGGACGCCGAGGTGGGGGAAGTGGTAGCTCCCGTGGCTACGGGAGGAGGGCTCATCCGGGGCGCCGTCGTGACGATGGCGGATATGGAGACGTTGGAGGTCGAGGTCGACGTCAACGAGGCCTACATCGCCCAGATTCGGAGCGGTCAGCCGGCGCGGATCGTTCTCGACGCCTATCCCAGTGACGACTACCCAGGGGCGGTGCGCCAGATAGTCCCCACGGCGGATCGCCAGCGGGCTACCGTCCTGGTGAAGGTGAGCTTCCTTGAACGGGACGAGAGGATTCTTCCCGAAATGGCCTCGCGGGTGGACTTTCTCGAGGACCCGTCGGCGACGCCGCAAGCGGACGAGCACCCTCGCGTGTTCGCTCCCGGTGCGGCGGTCCGCGACGAGGCGGGACAGGCATTTGTCTGGGTGGTTGTCAACGGCACGGTCACCCGCACACCGGTGGAGGCCGGCCCCGTGTCGGGGGGTCGTCGGGAAATCCGCTCGGGGCTCGTGGGGGGGGAGCGGGTGGTGATCAACGGGTTCGAAGATTTGGCTGATGGGATGGTGGTGGAAATCGTGAGTGATGAGCAGTAAGCGGTAGCCGCAGCGGGCCGCTCAACTATTAGAGGGGAAGAACGCGCATGTCCCACGCCGCAGAGTCGAGTAGCAGCAGTGCGGTCGCGTCCACCAGCACGTTGGTCGAAGTCCGTGACGTGACGAAGACATTTTTTCGCGGAGCGGAGACGCTCGAGGTGCTGATCCACGTGGACTTCCACATGCAGCCCGGCGAGTTCCTGGCCCTCATGGGACCTTCGGGCAGTGGAAAGAGCACGCTCCTCAACCTGGTGGCCGGACTCGACCAGCCGACCTCGGGCACGATTCAGGTAAACGGTGTGGAGGTGACCACCATGTCGGCGCGGCAGTTGGCGACGTGGCGCTCGCGACACATCGGCTTCGTGTTCCAGTTCTACAACCTCCTTCCCGTGTTGACGGCGTACCAGAACGTGGAGCTTCCCTTGCTCCTCACGGGGTTGTCCAAGAAAGAACGCCGCGAGCATGTGAGCACGGCCTTAGACGTCGTGGGGCTCAACGACCGCGCCAAGCACTATCCCCGCCAGCTCTCGGGTGGAGAGTCGCAACGGGTGGGCATCGCCCGGGCCATCGTGAGTGATCCGACCATCGTCCTCGCCGACGAGCCCACCGGAGACCTCGACGCGAAATCCGCCGACGAGATCCTCACGCTGCTACAGCGGCTGAATCAGGAGTTCTCCAAGACCATCATGATGGTGACCCATGACGCCCATGCGGCGGAGCGGGCCCACGAGGTGATGCTGCTCGACAAGGGGGTGTTGCGCCGATGAAATACGCACGTCTCATCTGGGTCAACCTGCTGCGCAACAAGCTCCGAACCCTTCTGACAGTATTGAGCGTGTGTGTCGCGCTGTTCCTCTTCAGCACGCTCCGGTCGGTCATCACGGCCTTGGATGCGGCCACCGAGGTGGGGAGCGAGGCCCGTCTCATGACGCTCTCTGCGACGGGCATCACGTTTCTCCTCCCCCAAGCCCACTACAATCGGCTGGTGGCGGTGGAGGGCGTGCGCTCGGTGTCGTGGGCCAACTGGTTCGGTGCGATCTACATCGACGAGTCGAACTTCTTCGCCCAGTTCGCCGTGGATGCAGAATCGTATTTCGCCATGTATCCTGAATTACGCGTTCCTGAGGACCAGATGGAGGCGTTCATGGCGGAGCGCACGGCGGCCATCGTGGGAAACGGGCTGATGCGGCGCTTCGGATGGAGGTTGGGCCAGACGGTCGTGTTGCAGGGAACCTTCCTGCCGGGAGATTACGAGTTCACCATTCGGGGCGTCTACACCCCCGACGATCCTAGCCTCGGCGAGGAGCTCTTCTATCTCCACTACGACTACATGTACGAGGCGGCTCGTGATCAGCTGAGCCCCGGATGGTTCATTCTCCAGTTGGATGACCCGACCGAGGCGGCGGCGATCTCCCAGCGGATCGATGCCATGTTCGAGAACTCCAGCAACCCCACGAAGACCCAGACGGAAAAGGCCTTGAACGCAGAGTTCATCACGATGTTCGGGAACGTGGCACAGCTGGTGCGCACCATCGGGCTGGCGGTGTTTTTCGCGATCCTGCTCGTTGCGGCCAACACTATGATGATGGCTGCTCGCGAACGGGTCAACGAACACGGCGTGCTGAAGGCCCTCGGCTTCCAGAACGGCCAGCTCTTCGGGATCGTGTTGGCCGAGTCTGTGGTGATCACGGTGATCGGAGGGGTGATCGGCATTGGCGCGGCGTGGTATCTCTTTCGGCCGGGGAATCCGATGACGAGCTTCATCCAAGGCTTTACCGTGCGCACGGAGACCGTGTGGTACGGACTCGTGATTGCAGTGGTGTTGGGGATCGTGAGCGGGCTGGTTCCCGCGTGGCAGGCGGCCCGACTATCGGTCGTCCAGGCCCTCCGGCGCGTGGCGTAGGGGGCGGCCATGAAGATCCCTCTCGTCTACAATCTTCGCAGCTTGAAGGAGCGGCCCGTCTCCACCGCCACGACGGCGGGGGGCATGGCCCTCGTAGTCGCCGTGTTCGTGGCGATGATGGCGTTGTCCAACGGGTTCCACGCAGCACTGGTGAGCACCGGGTCCACTGACAACATCCTGATCCTTCGCAAAGGCGCCGCCGCCGAGATGAACAGCGGACTCTCCCGTGCCAGCGCGAGCGTCATTGCCAACTCGCCGTTTGTGGCCAAGGACGAAGACGGCCGGCCGTTGGCCAGCGCCGAAACCTTCGTGGTGGTGCCTTTGAAGCGGATCACGGGCGCGTTGGCCAACGTCGTCGCCCGCGGTGTGAGCGAGCAGGCCCTGAAGGTTCGCAACGGCGTCGAGATCGTCGAAGGGCGGATGTTCCGTCCGGGGACCCGGGAAGTCATGGTCGGCACCGCGATGGCCACTCGCTTCCCCAATACGGGCATCGGGGATCGGCTCCAGTTTGCCAGCACCGACTGGACGGTGGTCGGTCACTTCAGTGCCGGCGGCTCGTCGTTCGAGTCGGAGGTGTGGGGAGAGAACGAGCAGTTCATGCCCGTGTTCCGCGGTGAAGTCTTTCAGACGGTTATCATTCGCCTTGCCGATCCGTCGGCCTTCACCGCGGTCAAACAGGCGTTGGAGGAGGATCCGCGGCTCACCGTCGATGCACTCCAGGAGCGGGAGTTTTACGAGAACCAATCGACGCTCCTCAGCCAGATTCTCAACTTCATAGCAATCTTCGTCGCCGGCGTGATGGCTATTGGTGCGGTGTTCGGCGCCATCAATACCATGTACGCCGCGGTGGCGTCGCGGACGTCGGAGATTGCGGTGCTGCTCACCCTGGGATTCAAGCCGTTCAGCGTGTTGAGCTCGTTTATGTTCGAGGCGGTCATGATCGCGCTCCTAGGCGGTATCGTCGGGTGCGTGATAGTCCTCCCGATAAACGGGCTCCTGACCAGCACGACCAACTTCAACTCGTTCAGTGAAGTTGCGTTTGCCTTCCGCATCACCCCGGCACTGTTGCTGAACGGGGTGCTCTTCGCAGTGGTCATGG
>JBDHAF010000212.1:0-6145 GCA_039588255.1 Gemmatimonadota bacterium
TCCAATGGGAGGCTCGGCCAGCACATGCATGAGCTCGTCCTTGTAAGCAACCTCATCGGGGAGAGTGACCGTGGCGGTGTCGGTATCGGCCCCGTCGATCGTCACCGTCACGCTTTCGACCTGCGTCCAGGAGATGCTCTCGACTGTGGAGCCGTCCAGAAGCTCGACCGTGGCCGTCGCCGTCACCATAGCGCCCGGCGCGGCCTCCCCGGCGACGCCGGCACTCACGATGACCGGTACGGTGGGCATCAGACCAACGTCCAAGGTCACGGTCGACTCCACAAACAGGACGACCGTCTCGGTATGAGATTCGAAGTTCTCTCTCTCGAAGCTCACGGTGTATACGCCGCTCGGCAGGAACGCCGAGTAGGTTCCGTCCGCCGCCGTCGATAGAGCGAGCCCGTCGATGGAAATGTTGACAGCCGCCAGACCCACCCCTGTCATGTCATTGGTCACCGTCCCTTCAAGAACGGGGTCCGAGTGCTGGGCGCTTGGGCACTTCTGGCTGATGACCACGTCCGCGGGCGATAGTCCCACCACATTGCGTTTGACGATCGTCCCATCCGTGGTATTGCACACGCCGTCGCCGTTCACATCGCAATTGCCAGGCGAGGGCAGAAGCTCAGGACCCCCTCCCTCACACGGCGAGAGCCCAAGTACACAACGCTTGATGATCGTCCCGTCAGTGTTGTTGACGCTCCCATCGCCGTTCACATCACCGCACTGGCAGGCGTTGCCGATGCCGTCCGGGACCCCCGTGTTGAAGCCCCCGTCGTCCTCCTGACCCGGATTGGCGGTGCTCGGGCAGTTGTCTGCCGGCGGCGGTGAGCCGGACGTGCAGACACCATCGCCATCCGAGTCGTCCCCTGGCGCGCATGGTCCGTTCCCCTCAGACACGCAGGCATCGGTAGCATCGTCACAGGTCGTGCCGGCGGAGCAGGGGTCGCCCGTCGAGGAGCAGTCATTGCCCGTGTCGCAGAACTCAGTCCCGTTGCAGAAGAGCCCATCGTCGGCACACAAGTTGTCGTTGGCCGTGTACACGCAGGCGTCGGCCGCCTCGTCACAGGTGTCCACGGTACAGTCGACCCCGTCGCTGCAGTCCACCGGGGCACCCGCCACGCAAGATCCCGCGCCGTCGCAGGTTTCATCGCCGTTGCAGAACTCCCCGTCCGGGCAAGGGCTTCCCTGCGCTTCAAACTGGCAGCCCGCGCTGCAGCAGTCCCCGTCCATGGTGTTACCATCATCACAGTCTTCGCCCGTTTCCACGATCTCGTTGCCGCAGCCTGCAAGCGGATCGCAGGTGTCAGTCCCATCGTTGCACACCGTGCCATCGGCGCAGGGATCTCCCGTCGAGGAGCAGTCATTGATCGCGTCGCAGAACTCAGTCCCGTTGCAGAAGAGCCCATCGTCCGCGCAGAGGTTGTCGTTGGCCGTGTTCACGCAGGCATCGGCCGCCTCGTTGCAGCCGTCCACGGTGCAGTCGACCCCGTCGTTGCAGTCCACCGGGGTACCCGCCAGGCAGGATGCCGCGCCGTCACACGTTTCGTCGCCGTTGCAGAACTCCCCGTCCGGGCAGGGGCTGCCCAGCGCTTCGAACTGGCAGCCCGCACTGCAGCAGTCCCCGTCCGAAGTATTGCCGTCATCGCAGTCTTCGCCCGTTTCGGTGATCCCATTGCCGCAGCTTGCGAGCGGATCGCAGGTGTCGGTCGCATCGTTGCACGCCGTGCCATCGGCGCAGGGATCCCCCATCGAGGAGCAGTCATTGATCGCGTCGCAGAACTCAGTCCCGTTGCAGAAGAGCCCATCGTCCGCACACAGGCTGTCGTTGGCGGTGTTCACACACCCATCGGCCGCCTCGTCGCAGGCATCGTCGGTGCACCCAACTCCATCCCCGCATCCCACCGGCAGACCTGGCTGGCAATCGTTCACCGGGTCGCAGCTCTCGACGCCGTTGCAGAACGCGCCGTCGTCACAGAACGCGTTGTCGGGCGTGTTTACGCAGGCGTCGGCCGCCTCGTCACAGGTGTCCACGGTACAGTCGACCCCGTCGCTGCAGTCCACCGCAGTACCCGCCACGCAGGATCCCGCGCCGTCGCAGGCTTCGTCGCCGTTGCAGAAATCCCCGTCCGGGCAGGGGCTCCCCTGCGCTTCAAACTGGCAGCCCGCACTGCAGCAGTCCCCGTCCAGAGTGTTACCATCATCACAGTCTTCGCCCGTTTCGACGATCTCGTTGCCGCAGACGGGTTCGATCGCCTGACAGTTCAAATCATTCGTGTCGTAGACATTGTCCCCGTCGTTGTCGAGACCGAGGCTTGCCGGGTCGCCGTCGCGGTCCTCTTCCCCGTTCGGGTTGCACGCATCGGTGGGTTTAAGAGGGTGGACCCCGTCGGGCGTGAGGTAGTAGTCCGGGGCGACGTTCTCTCCCACCGGGGTGTAGCCCGCCGGGTTGGAATCCGAATGGCAACCTACGCAAAACGTCGTGCCGGTGTTCCAGTGGTGCTGGCGCAGACCCGCCCCCCTGCCCAGGGAGACGGAATCGTTGCCCATATCCTCCTCTCTCCCATGGCAACCCATACAAGCGATGGGCTGCAGTCCAGCTCCCCCGAAGGAAAGGTCTAGAGTAACTGGGAAAAATACCCCAGGCTCACTGTGACACGTAGAGCAATCATTGCTCAGCATGTCCGCTACATGCAGGTTATGGCGCGAAGTTCCGATGGAATTAGTGCCGTGGCACGTCCAGCAGTTCCCCAGTTTCGTAATCGGATCCGAATATGTCCGGTATGCGTGCGCCTTCCCGGCCCACAAGGCCACAGTCGCAAGGGTCATAACCATGACTGCAAGGCTCGCTATTCTCCTCACCGTCTTTCTCCTGTTCTGGTGGCCTTGGGGGGGGCGGTCATGCGTCAACCCCCAAAATCGCCTGAGCTAGTAGGCGCACGCAGGGTGCACACTGTCAAGTGAAACCAGACGCCGAAATGTGTCAGCCAATTGCTCGCTATTGCGCGCTGCGCTGAACGGTCCGCTAGGCCCGGCTCCCGAGCCCGGTGTGATCGCCGGCGATCGCGAGGGAGGAATCCCTCGCCGTCGCCGCCCCACTCAGCCGCGGTGCTGCGCCCGCCGTAGCGGGTCTCAGCCAGGTCCCAGTCTTCGAGCCGGGTTGTCATGCCCGATCTTCCACGAAAGTCCCGTCCTGGCCACTGGGTCCGGGGAAAGCGTTTGGCCGTATAAGTCTGAAGCGGAGGCAACTCCGGACCTCGGGGCATCTGATGAGTAGGCTAACTGCTACAGCCGCGTGCATTTTGGCCTCGCCAGCGGGTTCTCCTGGGCCCGATTGTGGCACATTGGGACGGCATATTGGGACATTTCTATACAGCACTCTCTCCCACCCGTACAGCACACTCCGCCACTATGTCCTGGAAGGCTCTTTCCGCTTGCTGCTAGGCGCAGGCGAATCGCTTAATCGTAAGGGGGCAAGCAAAGAGCATTCCGAAGTTTCAGGTATTGTATTGTTGTGCTAAGTACCCGAGAACGTGCGTATTTCAGCCCCGATTGCGCGTCGTACAGGGCCCGAGTTGCAGCAGGATGAGACATTCTTACACAGGACCTCCTGCCGTATTTGGTCAAATTGCCTCATCTAGGCATTCTGTTCTACTTCGGTATCTGCGGCTCCGAGATCCGGGAGTTGCACCTAGCAAGGGAGCGATCAACCAAAGGGATCTTCCGGAAGCTGGGGGGGGGACGCAACACGATGCGGTCGCGACCCATTCGGCGGAGCCGGCGCGCTGCGAGCGAGCCAGCTTGATCGTGACCCTCGACAAGCCCGGTGGGGGCTGGGGGGAGGTGCTGGGAGACGCGACCATCGCCGCCGCGATGATCGATCGCCTCGTCCTTCATGCCCGAGTGCTGAACGCGAGGGGGGCGACACCAAAGCGTTGCCCAAAGGGTCAGACTTCAAGCCGTGACAACATGCTCGTAAGTCGACGTTCTCGGGGTGGACCCTGCAGGAGGTTTTCGGCGTGGCGGATGCTCCTGAGTCGCCCCGTGAGCCTGCGACTCGGATGACATCAGCACGATCCTATGATCCCCGTCACGGGATCGAGAGGCCCGCCATGGGATGCATCCGAGCTTGCACTCTCAGCTAAGCCCATACACCCGTAGTGAGAAAACCTCGGTACGCGGCAGATCGCGACACTTCCTGTCTTGCTATTCGGTGCTCGGTTGGTGCATAAGGGCGCCCAGCGAACGCGGGAGCTGCCGGATACATGCCAGTGGCCCCCGCGGGCGCAGGTATTGCAAGGCGAGACCCGGATGAGTGGAGAGCGGGTGGAGACGAACAGCGGCAGGCGCAGGCCGGTGCGGGTGCTCGCCGTATCGCTGGCGGTGCTCGCCGGCTGCGTCACGGTCTGGCGGCCTCCGAGCCAGCCCTACCACCGCACGGCCGCAATTGCAGGCGCCGAGCTGGTCGGGGCCGACGAGTGTCTGGATTGCCATGAGGACGTGAGGGAGCACGCGCCCAGCCCCAAGTACCATGCCGACTGCGAGGCCTGCCACGGGCCGGGTAGTCTCCACGTTGACAGCGAGGAGCCGGTGGACGTGCGGTACCCGGCCTCCGCAGACTGCCTCGACTGCCACGAGTCGGGGCGGACCAGGCACCTGGCGTGGGCTACGGGCGAGCACGAGCGGGCCGGGGTGATCTGCTCCGACTGCCACGACGTGCACAATCGGGAGCCCCTGCACGTCCGGACGGTGCAGGCGGCGGGGTTCGGATACCTCGACACGAACTCGACCCTGTGCATCCAGTGTCATACGGACGTGGCATCGCGCTTGAACTCTCTCTCGCATCATCCGGTCCGCGAGGGCATGCTCTCGTGCGCCGACTGCCACGACCCGCACGGGGACCGCCGCACGGCCCTCGGCGACCGGACACAGCTCTGCACGGGCTGCCACCAGGAACATGCGGGGCCCTGGATCTTCGAGCACACCCCGGTGGCAGAAGGCTGCAGTACCTGCCACAACCCACACGGGGGCGCCTCGTACAATCTCCTCGATTCGATCGAACCGGCCCTCTGTCTCTCCTGTCACACGGTTCCGGCCTTTCATGCGCCCGGAGCCGCGTACCACACGCGTTGCACGGACTGCCACGGCGCCATCCACGGCTCCTACGAGAGCCGCCGGCTGCTAAGGTGAGGTGAACCACATGCTCTGGGCAACCCGTCTCGGAGTGCTCCTGGCAGCGACCTGGTTCGTGGCCGGCGTGACCTTCGCCGACCAGGACCTTGATTTCGAGTGGTCGGGCACCTTCGAGCTGCGCTTGCAGGACTTCGAGTCGCCGGTGGATGACGATGACAAGACCGGGTTCTTCGATCAGTACGAGTTCACCCGGAACAAGGACGACGAGCCCACGATAGAGTTCGGCCTGAGCAAGTTCGACCTCGACCTCTTTGGCGCTTCAGAAACGCCCCGACTCCAGTTTCGCCTGCGAAGCCCCACCTCGAACCTGAATGTATCGGGCGGAGGCTTCGCCATGGCGGAGTCCTTTCTGAACCAGAGAGGAAAGCTCTACACCCGGCTGCCGGGTCTCGCGCTCGACCTCGACTACGGGCGGCTCCGCACGGAGGAGCTCCGAGTGTTCAACAACGCGGGCTGGCTCGTCGATGATACGGCTCCGGCTGACCGCTTCTATGTGCGCCGGAGCCGCATCGGGGGTGAACTTCGACTCCGCCCCCGCGAGCTCCTCACCGGTGAACGGGGCGCGCTGGCGAACTTCCTCTCCGAGATCGCGCTGCGAGGAGGCGTCGAAGAGCGCAAGGGCCGGCGCCAGACCCGTACGTCCTTCCTCAACCAGCTCACGTCCGAGCTGGATCAGCAGGTGAGGGACGGCGGCGCGGGCCTCGTGTTCAATCCCGCCGGTCTCTTCACGCTGGCCCTGGACATCGACCACCAGCGCTTCATCGAGGATGCGCCGCCGGACCAGGGGACAGGTCAGACCATCGCCTTCATTCCAGACACCGACCGGACCACCGGCACCCTCCGCCTCAACAGCCGCGTCGGCAAGGGCGCCGTCATCCACGGCGGGCTCCAGTTCTCGAGCCTGCGCCAGGAACGAACCCGAACCGACGCCGAGAAGCTCGCCGGTCAGCACCGC
>JBDHAF010000213.1:0-6015 GCA_039588255.1 Gemmatimonadota bacterium
TCCAAAGAAGTCGTACCGCCTGATTCCCTCCGTCCGGGTCTCCTCGAGGACGATCTCGACGATCCAGTTGCTGTTGTGTAACTGCTTGGTCTTGGGAATGACGGTGTACCGCCCGTGAGCGACACGATGCTCCTCGGGAACCGCGTCCACCCCGTAGAGATCATTTGCGGTGTGGTCGGGGCCCGTCGGATCCGGGGACTGTTTCTTGAAGAGCATCGCGTCACCTCCAAGACTCTCGTAAGGTTGCCAATGATTACCCGCCCGGGAACAACGTGATCCTCTCCGTACGTCGGCCCGGCGGAGTCCGTTTCACCAGCCGGGTGGTCTCTCTGCTTGGCCCCGTCCCGGAAGTGGCTATGTTTCAGCCCGCACCACACACTATAGCAGCGTTTTACCGTCTGGGGCCACAACATTTGATCCCACCCCCATGTTGATCACCGGGTTCGCCCTGGCCCTAGTCGTTGGGCTCGCCATGGGCCTGCTCGGCGCCGGCGGATCGATTCTGAGCGTTCCCATCTTCGTCTATTTGTTGGGATTCGAGGCGAAGCAGGCCATCGCCATGAGCCTCGGAGTGGTGGGTGCCGCGAGCCTCGTCGGCGCATTCAGACACGGCCAATTGGGACACGTCAATCTCCGCGTCGCGTTGGTCTTCGCGCCGGTGGCCATGGTGGGCACTTACCTCGGCGCCCATCTCGCCATGCTCATCAGCGACGCGGCGCAGCTCGCCATGTTCGGGGCCGTGATGCTGGCCGCGGCGTTTTTCATGGTGCGGGAAGAAGAAACGCCCCCATCGAAGCGCAGTCACCCCGTGGTGGACGCCGCCCTGGTGGTGGTCGAGGCGCTGGTTGTGGGCGTTCTGACCGGTTTAGTCGGCGTCGGCGGGGGATTCCTCATAGTACCGGTGTTCATCCTCCTCATGGGGCTCCCGGTCAGGGAGGCCGTCGGGACCTCCCTCCTGGTCATCGCCCTCAAGTCGTTCGCCGGTTTCGTGGGGTACCTGGGACACGTGAACGTGGAGTGGGGATTCATGGGCGGCTTCACGGCCATCGCCATCGTGGGGATCTGGATCGGCGCCCACTTCGTCCAGCGGGTCCCGCCCCTCCTCATCCGGAGGGCGTTCGCTACGCTCCTCCTGGTGATGGGGCTCTGGATGTTGTACCAGAACCGCAGCGTGGTCGGCCTCTGACCCGCTCACGCCTTCACTGACGTCCCTACTCCACCCGCAGCACCTCTATCGGATCGACCTTCGTAGCACGGCGTGCCGGAATCAGCACCGCCACCGCTGCCACCACGGTCAAGGGCACCGGGACCGCGACGAAGGTCGTTATGTCGGTACTGCTCACCCCGTAAAGGATCGACGACATGAGCTTCGTCAGTCCGAACGCCCCGGCCACACCCAATCCCAGGCCGATGCCGGCAACCTTGAGCCCCTGGAGGAGCACGAGCTTCACTACGCCGCCGGCCTCGGCGCCCAGGGCCATGCGAATGCCCATCTCGTGGGTCCGCTCCGCCACCGTGTACGACATCACGCCGTAGGTTCCCACAGCCGCCAGGGCCAACGCGACCGTCCCGAAGATGGCCAGGAGCAGCGTGAGAAACCGGGGACGTGCCACCGATTCGTACAACACCTGCTCCATGGGTTGCAGGTCGGCAACGGGTAGCGTGGCATCGAGTCCCCACACGGTCTCGCGCATGGCCGACGCCAAGGACGTCGGGGGTACCGTCGTTCGTACCACTATGTTCATCGTCCGGCGCTGTTGGCGCCGACCCCCAGGGCCAGCGTCAGCACAGCGACAGTACTGAAGACGGGGGCCTTGCGTAGGGTACGCAAGGAGTGGCGGAGGTCCTGGAGAAGCAGCTGCATGTCATCCCCTGGAATGAGTTGAGTTGGCCAGTCAACCTGTATTAGACGGCCCACAACGCGAAAAGGTTGGACCTGCGAACAACGGTTCACGGTCCGATCTCTTACGTTAAACTTCTGCGTGCTACGACGGGCTGCCATCGCCGCAACCCGCCATGCGGCCATCAAAACGCGCCAGTCTGGAGCTCCTGACACCGGAGTGATGCGATGGGGGCATTAAAGAGAGGATCATACAACACTGTTCCCGGCGAACACTATGGCACGCCGAAGGAGCTGTGGGGTTTTCGAACGCGAAAGCGACAGGGCTCACCCAAGACCATCGCCACCGAATTCCTCCGGGCAAACCATCACGTTCTCGGCCTGACCCCCGACCTCCGAGGGGTGGAGTTCCAAAGGAAGATCCTCAGCCTCGGTGCCAGCCACCTCATCTTCCAGCAGATTCATGACGGTCGCCGGGTGCATCGAGCATACGTCTCGATCCACATGGACAGGGACGGCCGGATCTATCTCGTAAAGAACCGGGCCCTGCCCCAGCCTCTCCTCCCCACACGAGCAGATTTCCGTCTAAACAAGGACGACGCAATCAAACGAGCCCGGCAATCGGCTCGCAAGAAAAACCTTCGGGTGGTCGTTCAGGACACGGAGGAGATGTGGTTTCCGAAGAAAGGCACGATTCACCCTGCGTGGCGTGTCCGTCTCGCGTACGTGAAGCCGAAGGAGGAGTGGATCGTCTATTTGAGCGCGCGGACGGGGCGCATCCTCAGCAAGAGGGACAATCTGTGTAAGGCCGCCCGCGGGCGAGCCCTGGTGTTCGATCCCAGCCCCGTGACGGCTCTCGACGGGCACGGGACGTTGCTCGGCGACCACAAACGGCCCCGCAAGCCGCCGCCGGAAGCGTACCGGTCCGTGACACTGTGGGGACTCAAGACCAACGGCCGCCTCGAGGGTACGCGCGTTACCACCGCACCCACCAACCCCAAGCGGCGCGTGCGACGGACCAACCGAGAGTTCCTGCTGGAGTCGACGAAGAAGGGCTTCGAGGAAGTGATGGTGTACTACCACATCGACTCGGCCATCCGGCACCTCGAACGCCTGGGGTTCCGGGGCGCCCGCGCCGTCTTCAAGGATCCGGTGCGCGTCAACGTCAACGGCACGACCGAGGACAACTCCTGGTACAGCCCATTCGAACGTCTGCTCACGTTTGGCACCGGGGACATCGACGACGCCGAAGACGGCGAGACCATCATCCACGAGTTGGGGCACGCCCTGCAGGACGCCATCTGCCCGGATTTCGGTCAATCCAAGGAAGCGGCCGCCATGGGTGAGGGATTCGGCGACTACTTCGCCGCGAGTCTCTTCGCCGACAAGAAACCCGAGCGGTACCGCCCCTGCGTCATGTCGTGGGACGGACTGTTGATCGGATTAAAGGATCCCGACGCGGATCCCCCGTGCCTCCGTCGACTGGACTGGGATTGGACCTACGACGATTTCAATCCCAAACATCCCGAGCACTTCAATGGGGAAATCTGGTCGGCGACGCTGTGGGAGATCCGGGAGCGTTTGGGGCGGGAGACCGCGGACCGCATCATTGTGGAGAGTCACTTCCAGCTCGACGGGTTCACCACCTTCGCCCGGGGTGCCCGGGCAATCCTCGACGCGGACCGGAACCTGAACGGAGCAAAGCATCGGCCGACCTTGCACCGCATTTTCAGGCGGCGCAAGATCGGACCGATCTAAACCACTCGCCCCTCGCTACACGATCCTCCGGCGAACGGGATCCCACTCCACCTTGCGACCCTCCATGTACGATCGAGTCGCCATGTGGCATGTGATCGCCTCCTCGAATCCCCGATCGATGTTGCAGCTCGTCTCGCCGCCGTTGCGAATCACGTCCAGCCACTCCTTGATGAGGAGGTGATACGCGGAAACGCGCCGGCCGCCTCGGTACGTGTAGAGCAATCCTCGGCTGGCGAAGTAGTCCGCCGTCGCCGAGGTCACGGCGTCGATCCCCCTGAAACCCGGTCGGTACGTGAACATGGGCCGTGATGGGTCGATCACCCCGCTCTCGATCTTCTCCGAGTACCGCGTGGACTGCGGGTCCGCCGATACGGTGAGGTTGCCACTCACCTTCATCGATGCGTCGTGACCCATGAACGTCAGGCCACGATAGTAGCTGTTGGCCAGCGTGGCGCTGTACACCAGCGTGAGATCCCGCTCGGGATACTCGTACACGGCCTGGAAGGCGTCCGGAACGTCACGCCCATCCTTGAAATAGTAGATGCCTCCCGAGGCCACGGCCGTCTTAGGGATGCCGAGATCCAGGATCTGGTTGACGCCGTCGTACTCGTGGGACAGCAAATCGCCGGCCAGGCCCGTGCCGTAGTCGTACCAGCACCGCCAACGGAAGAAACGCTCCAGGTTGAACGGGACCTTGTGCGGAGCCGGCCCTTCGAATTGGGCCCAATCGATAGTCTCGGGGCTACCCTCCTCGGCAATGTCCCACACCCACGCGCCCCAGTCCGTGTTCCGGTTCGTCGTACCCTCGACCAGCGTTATGGGACCGAGAATATTGGCGTCGACGATCTCCCGCGCCTTGATGTGGCTCTCCGATTGACGGTTCTGATGCCCGAGTTGGAAGACGATGTCCGAGTTCTTGACCGCCGCGTAAACGGCGTGGGCCTCGTTCTCCGTTCGGGTCATGCACTTCTCGCAGTACACGTGCTTTCCGGCATTGACGGCGTCGATGGTCATCCGCGAGTGCCAATGGTCTGGCGTGGCGATGATCACGGCATCCACGTCGCCACTCTCGAGCAAATCGGTGTACCGCCGGTATCGCGTGGCGGCGGGCATCGCCGGTCCACCTCCCGAACGCACCTCGACCTGCGACGCAGCAATCGCCCGCTCCGCCCGCGTGTCGAATACGTCACAGACTGCGGTGATGGCGATGTTCAGGTTCTCCTGACCGAGGTAGACCTCGAGGGACTTGTTGCGGGGATCCTCCCTGGCCGCCTGGCGGGCGTCTTCCACCCACTGGGGGTGGGCGAACCCGGCGTTTCGCACCAGTGCTTCGCCTTCACCGCCGAACCCGATGATGCCAACCCGAATCCGATCGCCGGGCGGGCTCGAGATCGCCTCGGGGATGAACGCCGGACCGCCCTCGGTAACGCCCAACTCAGAGAGGATGGCCTGCTTCTTGACGCTGTCCGCTGCTTTTTTCTTGAAGTAGTTGTAGAAGAACACTCCCAGGACCGGAATCGAAACGAGGGCCTTGATGAGCCCCCGGCGGCTTATGCTGTTCCAACCCTGCGGCGTCGGAGCTGCGGGTTCCTTCACCTCGACATTGGCATTCTTGTTTTCGTCGTTCATGATGTACTCCCCAGGGCTTCGTGCCCTGTGGCGCTCTTCCAGGGGATGAATCGGTCCAGTCCGAAGACCTTGCTCGTGGGAAACGCCACGAGCGCGAGAACGGCAACCAGCTCAATCAACACTTTGTTGACGACCAGATAACTGCCCTCGCTCGGCATGGAATATGCAAAGCTCACGAACGGCGGCGCGGCGATGTAGTACAATGCCAGCAGGACCACGCCGGCGATCGCAGCGGGACGGGCCAGGCACCCCAGCATCAACCCCAGTCCGATGAGTATCAGGCCCCACACGTTGAGGAAATCCACCACCGCCAAGGCGGACGGACTGGCAGCGATCTTGAGAAACGTCCCATCGAACAACCACTGGGATTGGGAGAGGTAACCCGCCGAGGACCAGTAAGGGTTGGTCAACTTGGCAAGCCCCTCGTAGAGAAAATGCCACCCAATGAGCATTCGGAGGGCCACCAACACGGTCGCCTGGAAGTTGGTGTAGGGCTTTGCGAGTACTTGCATAGGCTCCGCCTCTTCTTCGTTAATGAACCGCGCTCTTCCACCCTCGCGATGTCGAGCGCATTCCTTTTCTATCGATGATCAGACACTCCCGGCCGGGGAGCGAGTCAATGAACGCGACTCCTTCGTGCGGCTCCATGACGAAGACGCTGGTGGCCAAAGCATCGGCCTCCATCGTCGAGGGTGCCACAATGGAAACACTCACGTTCTGCGTGGGCGATCTGCCCGTCCGTGAATTCACGATGTGATGAAAGAGCTTTTCCCGGTCGAAGTAGACTT
>JBDHAF010000214.1:0-5962 GCA_039588255.1 Gemmatimonadota bacterium
ATCGGCTCGGGGAAGGTGTGGCTCGACTGGCGGGTCTTGAAGTTGCTGTCCCGGATCTTCACGGACACGGTTCGGGCGAGGAATCCCGTCTTCCGCATGTCGGCGGCCACGCGCCCGGCGAGGCGCAACACCTCCTGGTGAAGGGCCTCATTCGTGGCCAGGTCCTCGAAGAACGTCTCCTCGTGACTCAGGGATTTGGAACGGACCCTCGCCTCCACCGTCCCTCCGTCGATGCCGCGAATGCGGTTGTAGAGCCAGCGACCGGCGCGCTTGCCGAGCCATTCCTGGAGGATCTCGACGTCGTGCGGCAACGCGTCACGCACGGTTCGCAGGCCGTACCGGGCGAGGCGTTCTTGAAACTTGGGACCGATCATGGGGATGTCCGCCAGGTGGAGGCCGCCCATGAACGTTGCCTCCTCTCCCGGCGGGACGATGAACACGCCCATCTGCTCTCGGTCGGGCCGCCGCTTGGCTTCCTCCGCCGCGAGCTTGGCGATCAGGCGAGAGGTGCCGCCACCAATTGACACACCCAATTGGGTGGACTCGCGAACCACCCGGCGGATGCGGGCGGCGGTCTCCGACAGGGTCTCGTGGAGCAGGCGTTCCGTCCCGGTGAGGTCGAGGTAGAACTCGTCGATGCTCGCGGGCTCGACCACCGGAGCCAGGCCCTCCAGGGTTTCACGGATCTCACGGCTCTTCTGGCTGCAGACGTCCCGGGGTACGGGAACCACCACTGCCTTGGGGCAGAGACGGAGCGCGTGGGCAGTGGGCATGGCGGATCGCACGCCGAACTTGCGCGTTTCGTAGGACGCCGACGTGACCACGCCGCGGTTGGACGATCCCCCGACGATGAGGAGGGGCTCCTTCCCGGCGCCGTCGGGATCGACCAGACGAGCGACGGATACGTAGAATGCGTCGGCGTCTGCCAACAGGATGCGCCTCTCGGGGGTCGATGAATGCGGAGCGTTGGTGGGCATCCCTACGTCCGTGGGGTGAGGGCGAGCCGGCCCGTCCGGCCGATCCCACAACCTACACTCGGCGACCAGGGAGCTTCCACGGACAACGAAAAACGGCCCATTTATGGGCCGTTTTTCTGGCATTTCGGGTGGGGCTTAGTTTCTGCGGCGGACGCTGGTGCGGGAGCCCGAGCTTCTCACTGCCCCGGAGCTGCGCGATCCGGAACTGCTCCGGGCGGCACTGCCGGACGAGCGGCTCGAGCCCGAGCTCCGCGCCGGCGACGCGGAGCTCCGGGAGCCGGAGCTGCGTCGGACCGCGCTGCCCGAAGAGCGACTGGAGCCGGAGCTGCGTCGGACCGCGCTGCCCGATGAGCGACTGGGGCCGGAGCTGCGTGTGGCTGTGCGTCCCCTACTGCTCCGCGAAGGCGACGGCCGGCTCACGGATGACCGGCTCGGGGCGCTGCGTTGAACCGTCGAACGGGACCGCGTGGGCGCCGACCGTGTCGTCGTCCGCGAGCTGCCGGTGGGGACCCGGACCTGCGACCGGGAGCCCGACGTGGAACTCCGGACGGGTGCGGCCCTCCGGGCGCCGGAACTGGTGGTCGGGCGAGCCTGAGACCCCGAGCTGCGACTGGACGGCGGAGTGGCCCGGCGCTGGGGCTGAGGCCGTGAAGTCGGCTGCGCCCTGGTGGCTCCGGTCCCTCGGGACGACACCCGCGGTGCCACCCGATACTCCACCGTTCGCCTCGCCGTCGCTTGTCCGGTCGTGCTGCGCGACGGTGTCGCCTGCGCCGCTCCGGTCGTGCGGCGCGGCGTCGGCGTGGTCCGTTGCACGCCGGCGCTGGTGTTGGTGGAGCGCTGTGGCGTGGCCCGGCGGACACCCTGGGTCGGCGTGCCGGATACTGCCTGACCGGCCGCCCGGCGTCCCGCAGCCGCACCGGTCGCCCTGCTCGGTGTGTTCCGCGCCGCCACCGTGGATGCCCGTCGCGGCTGCGGTCGGTTCACTGTCGAAGGTGTGCGCCGCGCGCCGGCCAAGACTCCCGACGGGGTTGTGCGGCGGTCCCGATACGTGGAGCCCGGTACGGACCCGCTCCTCCCAGTGTACTGCGGGTTCACGTACACCGGCGTGGCGTAGTGGACCGGCCTGTAGTAATTGGGCGGGTAGTAACCCGGATAGTATCCGCAGCAGTAGCCTCCGTAGCCGTATCCGTAGCCGAACCCGAAACCAAACCCCCATCCGGCATAGCCGAATCCGAAACCGAAATACCACGGATCGTAGTACCACGGGTCGTAATACCCGTAGTATCCTCCCCAGCCGTAGTACCCTCCGTAGCCGTAGTACCCTCCGTAGCGATAGGGATGCAGCGGCCACCCGGCGTAACCGAGGTGGAGCCCGAAGCTGACCCCGACGTTGTGGTGGTCGTGGCGCCCGTAGGTCCGGTAGCTGCGGTAGGCCGTCGTATACGCCGAGGGCGGATTGAGGTAGTAGGAATCGGTGTCGTACACGAACGCCGTCCCCACCGCCATCCGCTGGGCGATCTGTGTCAGCACTCCCTCGGCCTCGCCGAGGATCTCATACTGTTCGAAGGCCCGATAATCCCAATGGTCGCCGAGGGTGAAATCGCCATAGCGGAACGGGTCCTGGGAGTAGGCGACGTAGATGGTGCCGTACCCCTCCGTCTCGCCCGTCTGGAGTGCGTCGCTGTTGTCCCGATCTCGGATCTCGTAATCCCGGCCGCCCCGAATGAAGTCGTCCGTGAACGGATCGAGGGGGAACAAGACGCGGATCCGCCCCTCCGGATCCGCGTGAAGCACCAGGAGATGTCCGTCGCTCTCCGAGCGGACATACACCCGAACCCGGTCGCCGAACTCCAAGTCCTCGCTGCGATCGAGCCAGACCTGCAAGGGTGGGTCCTGCGGAACGGTCAATGCCGGGGTGGACATCTCGACCGCCATCAGGTTAGGCATCAGCAGTGCAAACAGCGCGACGGAATACATGGTACCTCCAAACGTCCTGAGGCCAATATTGTCTGTGACGCCTTGCGTTGGCAAACTCGAGGGGAACGACGGACGGCGGATGTCGCATCCTATCGAGCCGGCGTCTGCTCACAACCTGTAGCGAGTTGTGTGCCAGAACGTAAGTTATTGTAATATATAGCGTTAAGTTGTATGTTGAAGGGCCAAATCGTCCCCAGAACAGGACGCACCTGTCGACCCGGGGAGAAACGTTACTCTTTGGAACAGACGACGGTTCGCCTGGTGCCTGCACCCCCTCATCCTGATGGCCTGGTCACACGTCGCCGCAGATGCGGTCCACACGTCACAGCACTGCCCCCGCTAAGGTGGTAGATACAAATTCGGAGGAGCGATCGGCGAGCGAGATCGCGGAGCGGCAGCGCTTGACGGCTGAGGCGCTGGCGGTGCCGGACCTCAGGCGACACATCTTTCTGTGTTGCGACCAGACCAATCCGAAGTGCTGCGACCTGGACCGCTCGCTGGAAGCTTGGACGTATCTCAAGCGCAGGCTCGACGAGTTGGGTCTTTCCAAGCAGGGTGGTGTGTACCGGACGAAGGCAAACTGTTTGCGAATATGTGAAGGTGGCCCAATGGCCGTTGTGTATCCAGACGGAGCGTGGTATAGAGAATGCGATCCACCAGTGTTGGAGCGCATCATTCAGGAGCATCTCATCGGAGGGCGGGTGGTTGCCGACTTCTTGGTCGTCCAGCGTGAGTTGTCGGGAGAGCCGGCGACACCTTCGGACGGCGGAGGGGTTGCAGAGGAATGACCGAGTCGAGGAGTGACCATTCGCTGCTGACGACGGTGTCCATGATGGTGCTGGCCACCGTAGCGATCGCCGTGGCGCTGAACTACACCGCGCCGGTGATGGTGCCCTTCGTCCTAGCCATCTTCATCTCCTACCTCGTGGCGCCGCTGGTGGACTTTCTCCGGGTGAGGCTGAGGATCCCCAAGGCGGGAGCGGTGACCATCGCCGTCCTCGTTGCGGCCGGTCTCTTCACGCTCCTCGGTCTCCTGGTCACGACCTCCACGCAGAACCTCTTGGAGAACGTGATCCTCTACCAGGACCGGATCGTGAGGCTGGTCCGGCGGATCTTCAATGTCCTGGACGTGCGTAACATCGACCTGGGCCAGGGTCAGATCATCGCGTTGCTCGACGATCCCAATATCCTGCAGAACATCCCGTTTCTCGACGTGCTCCAGACCACCGCGGGCGCGGCGATGAAGCTGGTGACCAACGGCGTGTTGGTGTTCATCTTCGTGATCTATCTCCTCATCGGCCGGAATCCCAACCAGTTCCGGGAGGGCTTCTACGCCCAGATCGATCGCAAGATTCGCAGCTACATCGTGATCAAGTTCATCACGTCGGCCACCACGGGCCTGCTGACGGGGATCATCCTCACCCTCTTCGGGTTGGATCTCGCCATGGTGTTCGGGGTGATGGCGTTCCTCCTGAACTTCATTCCGTCCATCGGCTCGGTGATCGCCACGCTGCTGCCCCTCCCCATCGCCTTGATCCAGTTCGAGAGCGGTGTGGCCATTGCCCTCGTCGTGCTGCTGCCGGGTGCGGTGCAATTCACCATCGGCAACATTGTGGAGCCGTTGGTCATGGGTGAGGGGTTGGATCTCCACCCGGTGACCATCCTGCTGGCACTGGTGTTTTGGGGTCTGCTCTGGGGTGTGGTGGGCATGCTCTTGGCGGCGCCCATCACCGCGGTGCTGCGGATCGTGCTTGGCCGGTTAGAGATGACCCGGCCGGTGGCCGAGCTGCTCGCCGGGCGGCTCCCGCCCAACCTCCCCACCGGCACTTATCCGGCGATGCCGGCAAAAAGTTGAAGCTCCCCGCCCCGACCTTTTCCTTGATGGCAAACCCCAGGGCCACGCGCGGTGCGGGGGTTTCTTTGGCGCCGTTCGCCGACGGGCTGGCCGCCACTGGCCGGGCCCTTTCGGAAATTCGTTCCTGGCCCGGGTACGCGCCCACGCCGCTGTATGAATTGGACGCGCTCGCCGAGGCCGTAGATGTAGGCTGGCTGCACTACAAGGACGAAGGGCAGCGCTTCGGCATCAAGAGCTTCAAGCCCTTCGGAGGCGGGTACGCCGTCGCCCGCATTCTCGCCCGGCAGGTGATGCGGGAGACCGGTGCGGCGACCGTGAGCTCCGAGGATCTCCTCAGCGACAAGTACGATCCGCTGCTCAAGCTCCTCACCGTGGCGTGCGCCACCGATGGAAACCACGGCCGGGCGGTGGCCTGGGCGGCGCGGACCTTCGGGTGCCAGGCGGTGGTCTACCTGGCCTCTCACGTGAGCGCGCTCCGGGAGGACGCCATCCGGGGGCTGGGCGCCGACGTGGTTCGCACGGATGGCAATCACGACGCCGCCGTGCGACAAGCGGCGACGGACTCGGCACGGGAGGGCTGGTCCTTCGTCTCCCAGATGGCTACCGCCAGCGACTTGCAGATCCCCGTCGACATCTTCACCGGCTACTCGGCGCTCTTTGCCGAGTGTGCGGAGCAGTGGGGCGTCGTCGTCGGCGCACCGACGCACGTGTTCGTGCAGTGCGGCGTGGGCGGGTTGGCGGCGGCCGGAGCGGCGTACGCCGAGCTGCGTTGGGGAGAGGACCGACCCACGGTGGTGGTGGTGGAGCCGGAAGATGCCGCCAGCGTCTACGCCAGCGTTGTCGCAGGCAGTCCCCAATCGGTGACGGGATCCCTCGACACGGTCATGGGTGGTCTCGCCGCCGGAGAGGTGTCGGAAGCCGCGTGGGCGATTCTGGATACCGGTGTGGACTTCTGTGTGACCATCCCCGATGAGGCCGCCATCGACACGATGCGGCTCCTGGCAGGGAACGACCCGCCGGTGGAGGGAGGGGAAGCGGGCGTGGCGGGGCTCGCCGCCGTGTTGGCGGTGGCCCAGGACAAATCCGCCCGCGAGCAGCTGGGTTTGGATGGGGCGTCCCGCATTTTTACCATCGGCACCGAAGGGGCGACGGA
>JBDHAF010000215.1:0-5794 GCA_039588255.1 Gemmatimonadota bacterium
GTGATCAACCGTCGCGACCGCCGCCTCGGCCGCTGCCTCGGGCCGCTCCACCGAGCCAGGGGAGACGAGGCCCCTAAAGGCTGAGAATTGACAGGTCGTTCCATATCAGGGTCTTGGGAAAGGCCGGCTGACGGCTGGCGTTCATGGGCTTGGCGGGATGGGCGGGAGCGGCGGAATGGGCGGGAGGAGCGGGAGCAGCAGGCACGCCACCGTATAGCCGAATCTGACAATCGATCGAGCCATCCGTCCTCGGCGAGGCCATCATGACGCGACCAGGGATCCGCGCAGCGCTGTGCGCACTGCTGGTACTAGGACCGTGGGCCTGCAGCCCGGAGCAAGCGGCCTGCGAAGGCGACGGCTGCGGGACCATAGTAGTGGTCACCACGGCGGAGGCGGACATCCTGCTGCCTCCGGCAACTCACACCGACGTCGGCGTGGGCCTCACAGACCTGATCTTCGCCAAGCTCGCCGACCTGGGATCCGAGCTCAACACAGTGGGAGATAGAGGCTTCGTTCCCGTCCTGGCCACCGGATGGAACTACGAGGACTCCCTCACCATCGCGTTCAGGCTCCATCCCGACGCCCGGTGGCACGACGGGACACCTGTCACCGCGCACGATGTGGCGTTCACCTTCGATGTCTACCGCGACACCCTCGTGAACGCCCCGGCGGGCCCACGGATCGCACATGTCGCATCGGTAACCGCCCGGGATCCCCAAACAGCGGTCTTCCGGTTCGAGCGAGCCTACCCAGAGCAGTTCTTCGATGCGGTGTATCACATGCGCATCCTCCCCCGGCACCTGCTCGAAAGCGCGCCGCGGGGCGAGCTCGCGACCCACGCGTTCGGCAGACAGCCCATCGGGGCGGGCCCGTATCGGTTCGTCCGGTGGCAGAGCGGCGAGCTGGTGGAGCTCGCCGCCGACCCGGAGTTCTTCATGGGGCGGCCGGGGATCAAGCGCGTCATCTGGCGCTTCACACCCGATCCCAACACCGCCCTCACACAGCTCGTGGCGGGCGACGCGGACGTCATGCACGCACTGGGCGGACCCCCGAACATCGAGCGCGTGGCCAACGCCGAGCACCTCCGGCCCGTACCCTATCCGGTGCCGGTGTACATGTTCATCGGCTTCAACTTCCGCGACGCGGAAAACCGGGACCAACCCCACCCCTTGTTTTCGAACCACCAGCTCCGGCGGGCGGTGAGCATGGCGGTGGACCGTGAGACCCTGGTCCGCGCCCTCATGGGCGACTACGGGAACGTCCCGGTGGGTCCCGTCACGCGACCAATCTGGGTCTGGGACCAAGACATCCGGCAACTGCCGTTCGACTCGGCCGGCGCCCGCCAGTTACTGGCCGAACTCGGCTGGACCGATTCGAATAACGATGGAATCCTCGACCGCGAGGGACGCCCGTTGGCCTTCGAGCTCTTGGTACCCAGCTCCAGCGGGCTCCGGCGGCAGGCCGCCGTGATCATGCAAGATCAGCTCAAGCGCGTGGGCATCGACATGACCATCACCGAGCTCGAGTTCAACACGTTCTTCGCCCGATCCGCTGCCGGTCAATTCGACGCGCACTTCGGCGCGTGGGGGCAGGATCCCAGCCCATCATCCATCGAGGACATTTGGAGCACCGCCGGGATCGACGGGCAGAACTTCGGTCGCTACTCGAATCCTGAGGTCGACCGCCTGATTCACAGTGCCGTAACCGCACAGGACCTGGAAGAGGCGCGTCGCCTGTGGCAAGAGGCCATCTCGGTCATGAATGCCGACGCCCCTGCCATCTGGCTCATTGAGCCGGTGGCCGTGGCCGGGGTGCACGACCGGTTCGAGGGCGTCTCCATCCGCACCGACCAGTGGGCAGCGAATCTCTGGACGTGGAAGGTGGCGTCGGACCGCATGATCGCGCGGGACCTTCTGGCCCGGCGGTAGAGCGACTGATGCCGCTGCCAGCTCGGTCGTGATCTGTACTGCTTCCTCGATCCCGAGCTGCGTCTCGCGGTCCAGTTTGTCTCGCAGGGTCTCCCCCTCGATGAACGGCATCACCCGTCTGTCTCTCCTGAATCGAACAGGGGCAGGATGTGCGGGTGCTGCAGGCTGGCGGTGGTCTTGATCTCTTGGACGAAGCGCTCGGCGCCCAGGACGGCGACGAGTTCGGGCTTCAAGACCTCGATGGCGACCTTGCGGTCGTGTCTGACGTCGTGGGCGAGGTACACGGTCGCCATCCCACCCACGCCGAGCTGGCGCTCGATGGTGTAACGGGAAGCGAGAGCCGCTGTGAGGCGGCCTACCGGCTCACTCATGGGCGCTCATCGATTCGCCTCGTCCACGGCCCGCTTCATTTGCTCGACCCAGTTCGGAATCACTCGGAGATACGAGGCGGGTTTACGTTCCGGCGCCTGAACGTAGATGAGACGTCGGTCCGGGGTGAGCGTGAAGGACTGCCCAGGAGTGTCCGAAAACCGCGAGTCGTGATACCACTCCTCGAGCGAGACCACCGGGTTCGCCGCCGTTGGATTGATCGTCGCCTTGAAGAACGTCGTGCAACACTGCCACATGATCAACTCTGTCGGTGACAGCCACTGACCTTCGCCGTGTGCGTTCGAGACCTGATACTGGCGATCGAGTGACGGATAGGGAGACACGACCTGCTCTCCCGTTTGCGACCGCATGTATGAGAGCCACCGTGTGTCGGGTGACAGGGTCGCGAAAAACGCGTTCGCAGCGATCGTATCGAGCGTGAGCGGCTCGGTCGAAAGATCGATGGAGATAGCCGCCGCCGGATCGTCCCAGGTGTTACCGACCGCGACCCCGTTCGGGTGATGCGTGAGGAGGTCGGCAATGTTCCCCGGACCGGACAACAACGTATCGGGCGCTGACGAGGCGTCGGGCGGTCCCGCGACAATCGCCCACTGACGGGCTCGTGGTTCATACGTGCTGACCATCAACTGGTCCCCGGAAGGTGTCCAGAGGGGCTCTCCAATATACGGACCCCTGAACCAAATACGATCCTGCCCGGTTTCGAGGTCGTACACGTGGAGCTCCTGATCCCGAATGCCCTCGATCACCACCGCAACCTGGCGACCGTCAGGCGCCAGGTCGAACCGAAGGAAAAATGCGGAGACGTCTGACAGTGGCGTCGGTGCACCGCTCCGCGTCACGCTGACGATCTGTCCGATGTCCCCGTTTGGACCTTCCGCAAAAAGCAGGGTGCCGTTGGCACTGATGACACACTGTCCTGCTCCCGTATAGGCCCCGCGCCGAACTCCGGGTACGAGCGTAATCGACCGCCCGAACTCGAGCGTTGAGGGATCGAACGCCACGCCACGGAGATCGCCCGCGACCGACATGTAGGTCAGATAGCGGCCGTCGATCAACCGGAAGTCCGCGCCGCGGAGAAGGTCAGCGGCGTTGCCCTCCGCCAGACTGCGGTCCGAGGGAAACAGGAGCGAATCGGTCGGAAGATCGATCACCGACGCATACTGCGTCGCGCCTCCACCGCACAGCACCTGCTCACCGTTCGGCAGGAGATGGGGTATCACGCAGCGATCGGTCCGGTGGATGCGCTCGACTCCCGTGTCGACGTCGATCCATCGAATCGACTGGCCGTCGGCGTTGCTGAAGAAGACCTCGGTTTCCGATATCCACCGCAGGCCGAGTGGCTCGAAAACCTCCGCGACGTTCGTTGGCGTTCCTCCCGCAATGGGCATGACCTTGAGCAGGCCTCCGGAGACAAAAGCAATACGCTGGTCGTCAGGTGAGATGGCGACATTCATCGAAACGCTGTCCGTGCCCGGGAGCGCACGAACCGTTCCGTCTCTCAGACTGCGATACCACAATTGCCGCGTGCGATCGGCCGCAACGTACACGACGAAGTGAGCATTGCTGGATATCGCCATGTTTGTGCCCAACTCCATGAGCAACGGCGCGCTGTCGGGGAGACCGACGTCATACGTCGCTAGCGCCGGGCCGCCCCTCGACGCTCCAAACCACCCCCACAGGGTCGTAGCGAAAAACACTGTCGCCGACACGAGCGCGGGGACGGCCACCCGTTGCTTCCACGATGAACCCATTTCCGTGGCGACCTGTCGTGTCGCGGTCACGAAGGCCGGGTCGTTGAGTGCCTTTGCAAAACGTGATGCGGTATCGAACCGGTCGGCCGGGAGTTTTTCGAGCGCTTTGGCGGTGGCGGCCGCGATGTGTGGGGGCACCAATTTGCGCAACTCGTTCACGGGACGGGCGTCGTCCGTCACGATCTTCATCACGATCGCCTGGGCGGTCGCGCCCGTGTGGGGCGGCTCGCCGGTCAGCATCTCGTACAGCATGCTGCCCAGCGAGTAGATGTCCGAGCGGTTGGTGAGATCCTTCTCCGCCGTTGCCTGCTCGGGGCTCATGTAGTGTGGCGTACCGAGTGAGAGCCCAGTCTCCGTCATTCTCCCACCAGCGGCCGCACTCACCGCCAGCGCAATGCCGAAGTCCGCGACCATGGGGCGGCCGTCGTGGAGCAAAATGTTCTCAGGCTTGATGTCGCGATGAATGACGTTGTTTCGGTGCGCGTAGTCGAGCGCGTCCGCCACCTCAGTCGTGATCTTTACGGCCTCCTCGATTCGCAGTTGCGTTTCGCGGTTCAGTTTGTCGCGCAGGGTCTCGCCTTCGATGTAGGGCATGACGTAGTAGAGAAACCCTTCGGCTTCGCCCGAATCGAACAGCGGTAGGATATGGGGATGCTGCAGATTGGCGGTGGTCTTGATCTCCTGCACGAACCGCTCGGCGCCGAGCACCGCGGCGAGCTCGGGGCGCAGGACTTTCACCGCGACCTTGCGATCGTGTTTGAGATCTTCGGCGAGGTAGACGGTGGCCATCCCGCCGGCCCCGAGCTCCCGCTCGAGGCGGTAGCGGTCGGCGAGGGCGGTGGTGAGGCGGGCGCTTTCGGACATCACGACAACGCCGACGCTTTCATGATCTCGACGCCGACTGGGTCTTCGCGGAAGGCGGCCCAATCCGTCGTCCGTTTCCAATACAACGCCCATGTCTCCCGCTCATCGACTCCTCTTTGAGCATGAGCGCGAGCTTCGTCGATCCGTCCGGCGGCCTCCGCGGCCGACGCCATCCACGACTCGCCGACGTAGCCGCTTCGAGCCCGGCTCACCAGCTCCTCGTACACGGCCTCTTCCGCCTCGCGATCACCCCGCGACCAGTGAATGCCGGGCAGGCGGAGCGCGGACCGAGGGCCCAAAGAAGGGCGGCCGAACACGGGCGGCGCGCGCACTGACGCGAACCTCAGCAATTGATCTCGAGTCCTGCTTTGCGGAATCCCTCGAACATGAGTTCGATGAACTCCTCGGAATGATTGAAGGTGGCGTAGGTCGCCCTTGCTCGGTGGCCAAAATCGGGAACGAATTCCAGCAGCTCTTCGACCGCCGCTCGTGCGTCTTCCTTCAGGCCGAGTTGTCCGGCGGACGCGGCAATCGCCGCGTGATAGTACGAGTGACGTTACCCGCTCTACTACGTGGTGGCCGCGAGTCCGGCGCTTAGCTTCAAGGGACGAGCAATGGATGTGCGCGATGTAGCTCGCATGCGCAGCCGTAGTTCGGCTCCGCTTCGAGCCACCGGCGCCGAGGCGGCGTTCGATCCGATAGCGATCGGCGAGGGCGGTGGAGAGACGGGTGGTGACGTCAGGCATTGTCGGCAAACATAGGCGTCATTTCCCAGTAGGGCGAGCCAGGCACCGATCACGGCCACGCTCGCCCAAGGGCACCGGCGGTGGTGCGGCTTCAGTGTTGCCTTTAGATCAACAA
>JBDHAF010000216.1:0-8090 GCA_039588255.1 Gemmatimonadota bacterium
CCGATCTGCTGCGACACCAAGACGCGGACGGCCTGGCCCCGCACGCGACCGGGTCGATAGATGCTGCGGCGAATCACATCTTTCGCCGGTCCCTCGAACGCCCGGTTGGTGGACTGCAGCACCTTGATCGACTCGGTTTCGACACGACCGGTCGTGTCGATCACGAATTCCAGCAGGACCACGCCCTCAATCCCGGCCTGCCGGAGCATCTCCGGATAGCGGGGCATCGGCCCTGACAACCGCTCGGGACGCTCGTCCACAGCGGTCTCGAGGAACGTCTGCGTGAAGTCCACGGGCCCCGTCCCACCTTCGACGCCGCTGAACACACCACCCTCCACACCCACACCAGAGAAGTCACGGGGGTCGAACCGTTCCGTGAAATCGACGGGCGGGATTTCGGTGGGGATGTCGATGGGGGCATCGAGTGTCTGGAAGCCCTTCGGGGGCGGCTCGAGCGTGAGCACCTGCTGCACCGGAGGCGGCTCGTCTTCCGGTTCGGGTTCCGGCTCGGGCTCTTCTTCGGTCAGGAAGATCATGGTGGTGTCCCCGGCGACCTCCTCGGCTTGCTCGCCCGCCGAGATGGTGGCGGTCACGGCCGCATAGATCAGGACACCGTGAACGACGCTCGACATCAACGTGCTGGGGATGCTTCTGCCGAATTTCTTATCCTTCGGATCCGAAACGACCAGGTTGTCAAACACGCGCACCCTCCTGAGCAGTCCTTACAACCAAAATGTACCCCGGCCAAACCACCGCTGACTGGCAGAACGGTGGGTCAAACATTACAAAACCATGAAACCTGGATTACACATCGCGGCTCAGACCCGACACCGCTTGTGACGACCGCGAATGGCTAGGGATCGGCGGTCGCACAGCGGCCCATTCTATCCCGCGTACATCTCTTCCGCTAGGGTGTCAGGTCTTGTAGGAGTGTCAGATCTTGGCGACTTCTTGTGCGTCGCTCGCCTCTCGGGGGAGCGTTACCGTGAAGGTGGTTCCCTCGCCTCGACGACTCTGGACCTCGATGGAGCCCCCGTGCGCTTCCGCGATCCAGCGGCAAATGGCGAGCCCTAGTCCGGCACCCTGCCGTTGTACCCGACTCCGGGCGGCCTCGGCGCGCCAAAAGCGGTCGAACACATGGGGCAGGTCTCCGGTTGCAATCCCGATGCCCGTGTCCGCAACAGCCACCACCGCGGACTCGGGGCTATCCGCGCAGGTGATGGAGACCTGCCCACCCTTGGGGGTGTACTTGATGGCGTTGGTCAGCAGGTTGAGTAGGAGCTGTCTGACCCGGGCTCGGTCGACTGGCAGGACCAGCGGGTGGGCGGGATCCTCGACCGTCACGTTGACGGCGGCTTGCTCGCCCAAAATGTTCGCTGTCTCGCTGATCTCCGCCAACACATCCCGGAGGTCGGTGGTCTCCAGATGGAGTGGCGCACGTCCTTCGTCGACTCGGGCCAGGGTGAGAAGCGAGTCCACTATCTCCGTCATCAAGTTCACCTCGATGAGGGTTTCCTCCAGCACCTCCATCAGCTCCGGCGACGCGGAGGGATGTGTGATGGCGCGCTCGACGCCAGCGCGGAGCACGGTGAGCGGCGTCTTCAGTTCGTGGCTCGCATCTGCCGTGAAACGCCTGAGGCTCAAGAAATTACGCTCGAGGCGAACGAGCATGGCGTTGAGGGTGGTCGTGAGGCGCGCCAGTTCCTCGGTGCGCTTAATCTCGATCACCCGCCGATGGAGACTGCGCCCGTCGGTGATCGCCTCGATCTCGTCGACGATGGTGTCCACCGGTTGGATGTTCCGCCCGGCCAGCACGTAGCCGACGACCATGGAGGCCAGCAGGAGGAAGGGGCCGCTCACGAGCATGGCCACGAGCAGCCGCGACGTGGCCACACCGACGCCAGCCGTGGATGCCGCAGCGAGCACTCCGGCCACGACGGGGCCGGCCGAGTTCACTGTACGGGCGAAGTAGCGGACTTCTCCGTCCGTTCCGGCCAGATCCACGACCTCGAACTGTCCTTCCGGCCCGGGAGCGCGCGCCGCGGCTTGCAGGCGCTCGACCCCGATGGCTCCACTCTGTCGGACGGCCTCGGACGCATACAGGATCGTCCCGGCCGTATCGAGAATCACGACGTAATCCTGCACCGATTGGAGCAGACCATCGACCCGGGGCGCGAGTACCACCGGCGGGCTCGGCGGGTCCTCCACGAAGAACGGTTGACCCGGAGCGACCACCAGCGGCTCCCCGGGGACGACGACGGTGCCAAAACCGCGGTCCCAGGCATCGGTGAGAATGGCCGCGATGAGGTCGGCCTGCCCTTCCACACGGAGGTCGAGCTGCTCATACCGGTCGGCCCGTTGCACCGCATAGATGGTCGCGGCGAACACGAACATCGTCGCGGCAAGTGCGATGGCATAGCCCACCGCCAGACGCCCCCGGAGTGTTCGCATCCGACGCCTCTAGTCTCGCATGACGTACCCGACGCCGCGGACCGTATGGATCAACTGGGGAGAGCCCCTCTTGCTGATTTTCTTGCGGAGGCGATTGATCACCACGTCCACGACGTTGGTGCCCGGGTCGAAGTTGTATCCCCAGGCGTACTCGGTGATCAGGGTGCGCGATAGCACCCTGCCCTCGTTGCGCGCGAGGTACTCAAGCACTGCGTACTCCTTCGGGGTGAGCTCGATGACCTCATCGCCGCGACTGACCTCACGGCTTCCGGTGTCGATGGAGAAGTCGGCGATCCGGAACGTGGGTGATACGATCTCCCGGGGGCGCCGTCCGAGCGCTTCCACTCGGGCCAGAAGCTCCTCGAACGAGAACGGTTTGGTGACGTAGTCGTCGGCGCCCGTCCTCAGGGCCTGTACCTTCGAGTCAACAGCGTCTTGCGCGGTGAGCACCAGCACCGGCGTTCCCACGCCCCGATCCCGCAGCGTGCGCAGCACCTCGACGCCGCTCAGTCCCGGGAGTCTGAGATCCAGCACGATGACGTCGTACTCCCCATGCGATGCCCGCTCCAGTCCCTGCGGACCGTCATCTACGAGATCGACCTTGATGTGCTGCTCTTCGAGGCCGCGCTGGACGAACTGTCCCACGGTGCGGTCGTCCTCCACGACGAGGACCTTCACGGCGCCTCGCCAGACTCGGCCGTGGCTGGGATGAACACGCGGAAAGTCGAGCCCCGACCGGGCTGCGAATCGACCACGATGCGACCTTGATGCTGTTGGACGATTCCGTAGCAGATCGACAAGCCCAAACCCGACCCCCGTCCCGTTTCCTTCGTCGTGTAGAACGGCTCGAAGATCTTCGACAGGTCCTCGCGATTGATCCCTGCACCTGTGTCGGCAAGCTCCACCATCACCTCGTCGGACCGGTCGGGGTTCAGTCCCGTCGTCACCGTCAGTGTTCCGTCCTCCTCCATCGAATCGATCGCGTTGATCATCAAGGCCAGGAACACCTGGATCAGCTGCTTGGAATTCACGGAGACCGCCGGCAGCGACTCGGCGAGATGCCTCACCAAATGAATGCGACGGAATCGATCGTGGTGCTTGATCAAGAAGAGCGCATCATCCACGATCTCCTTCATGGAGGCCGATGTCTTGACCTGGGCCTTCGGATTGGAAAAGTCCAACAGGCCGTCCACGATGTCCTGACACCGATCGAGCTCTGAGCTGATGATGCGCAAGTACTCTTCGAATCCCGCGCGGGCAGACACCGGGAGGTCTTCGAGACGCAAGGTCAGTGCTTCGCCGCACGCACCGATCGTCGCCAGTGGGTTGTTGATCTCGTGCATGACGCCTGCGGCGAGTTGCCCGATGCCCGCGAGCTTTTCAGTCTGAGCGATCTGCTGCTGAATGTTGCGCCACTCGGTGATGTCCTCGCCGATGGTAATGACGTGCGTGATCTCGTCCTCGTGTAGACGCATGGGGATCTTGCTGATCCGATAGTGGCGCAGCTCGCCGAACGCCGTCGAGCCAATCTCCATCTGCTCCATCTCGCCGGTGGCGAAGACGTTGTCGAATTCCTCCTTGAGGAGATCTCGCGGTTGCCGGCTCATCACTTCGAAGACCTCGCGACCCAAAACGTCGTCCCGGGACACACCCGTCGCACCGACCTCCCGCTTGGCGTTCCACGCCTGAATGCGATAGTCGCGGTCGACGACGTAGAGGCCCACCGGAAGCGAGTCGATGATCTTCGAGGTGAACCGGCGTTGGGAATCGGTTTCCCGCGTCCGGTAGGCCACCTCCGCAGCGAGATCCTCCGACAGCTCGATGGAGGCCAGCCATGGAGCCAGGATGTTGGCAACGATGGCCAGAATGCGGCGCTCCGCGTCCGCGAGCGCCTCGTCCCGAATCGTCGCCTCGAGGAGCCCGATGGGATCTCCCTCATTGAACAGCGGAAAGCGAATGTGGAGCCCCTTGCCGCCCTCGCGGAGCTTGGAATCCTGTACCCATTCATTCACCACCTCGGACCGGGTGGCGTCCGGCGCTTCGGTCCCGGCGGCCACGATAGGGCGGTACCCTGCTCCGTCCTGGTTCTTCAGCCAGATGCAACAGTCCACTAGATCCAAATCGCGACGCAAAGCCCCGACCACACCCGACAGCACCTCATTGGACCCCATACCGGCCTGGAGGTACGTGGCAACGTCGGCCAGTGCCGTGAGGGCCGATGGTGTCGCTCTCACCCGATTGGGCGTTACCGAATCCGATTCACTCACTGATCCACACGCTCCAGCTCTGAAACAATCTCACCCTGCTACGCCAGCGACCGTAGTTGGTCCAGCAGCTCGGCATTGTCACGCCGCTGCACCAACTCCGCCTCCACAAACGACCATTGGACGACGCCCTCTTTATCGATGATCACATACGCACGTCGAGAGAAGAACGCATCCTCGATGAGAGTCCCGTACGCCCGGCACACGCCGCGCTTGAAATCACTCAGCAAGTCGATGCCGATGCCGTGCTTCGCCCGGAATTCTTTTAGGGTAGGCACGGAATCCACACTGACCCCGAACACCTTGGCGTTCACGCCCTCGAAGAGCGAGTGATCATCGGTGAAGCTGCACATCTCGGTCGTGCACACCGACGTGAACGCCAACGGGAAGAACGCCAGCACGACGCTGGATTTCCCGCCAAAATCAGACAGGGTGACGTCCTCGTCGGCCGTCGATCGGAGCGTGAAATCGGGAGCCTCTTCGCCCACGGCGGGGAGACCGGCTGCAGTCGTCGTCATCTGGTGCGTCCACTGGCTTTTGGGGTCGAAACTCGTTGGCGTGACGGAATTTGCAGTCCGCCGTGGTTCAGCAATCTGGTCTTCGGCACGCTGCCAGGCAACACCGACAACCACCTTGCCTCACCGGAGCTCCAATGCTAATTACCACCATCCGCACATTTCCTGAATGAATCCTAATGCTATTGCTTTGAAGGAGCACGACTCATGGCGCACCAGCTTCCAGATCTTCCCTACGCACACGATGCATTGGAGCCACATATCGACGCTCAGACCATGCAGATCCACCACGGGAAGCACCACAACGCGTATGTCACGAAGCTGAACGAAGCCTTGGACAAACACCCGGAGCTGCACAACAAAAACATCGAGGAACTCCTGGCCGGAATCGATTCGGTACCGGAGAACATCCGTGGTGCCGTCCGCAACAACGGCGGCGGCCACGCCAATCACTCGCTCTTCTGGCAGGTCATGGGGCCAAACGGGGGCGGCGAGCCGTCAGGCCCTCTGGCAGCTGCCATCAATCAGGCCTTCGGAGATTTCGCCAGCTTCAAGAACGGGGCGACCCGCTTCGGCAGCGGCTGGTCGTGGCTAGCGGTGAGCGACGGCGCGCTCGCGGCGTTCAGCGCTCCGAACCAGGACAGCCCGCTCATGGAAGGCAAGACCCCCATACTGGGCTTGGATGTCTGGGAGCACGCCTACTACTTGAAGTATCAGAACCGGCGCCCCGACTACATCGAGGCGTGGTGGAGCGTGGTGAATTGGGATGAGGTCGCGAAGCGCTTCGACGCAGCGGGGTAATCGCAACGGCCTGAGGTGGCGGTCGGCGACTCCGCCACCTCAGGGTCTGGAAAACCGGGCACCCTGCAGGAGTTTTTCCAAGCGATTCCTTCCCTCGACGTTCGTCATCACAATGAGCGTCATGCCCGGCTCGAGCCTTGACTCCAGCGACTCCCCCACCACGCTCGTTTCCGGTTGCACGGTGACCTCTTCGACTCGGAGTCCACCCTTTTCGTCCCGCAGCATGTTGTCCAGGAAGGACACCACCTTGGGCCGCACCATCTCCGACGCCATGCGGAGACCGCCGATACGGTTCGGGCTCACCACCGCGTCGACACCCGCGGTCAGTAGCTTGCCCTCGGTCTCGGCCCGCTCGGTGGCGGCCACGATACGCAGTTTCGGTGCCAGGCGCCGCGCCGTCAGCACCGCCAGGATGTTGTCCTTCTCGCTTTCCATGCAGGCGACGAAACCCGCCGCCCTCTCGATTCCGGCGTCGGTCAACGCACTGTCGTCCGTCGGATCTCCCGTCACCACCGGGACCGCGCTGCCGGTTTCGGGCGGCCGCGTTCCCTCAGGAGACACGAGCACGACTCGTCTCCCCGTCTTGACGAGCTCCTCCACGACGTGACCTGCCTCTGCCGCGCCGGCCGTCACGACATAGTGGTCACTCATCGCCGCAATCGATTTCTCCATTCGGCGCCTCTCAAAAACGTTCAGTAGCTGGCCCTCGATGACAAAAGCGGTCATCATCGGCACCGCATACAGCACGATTGCGAACCCCACCAACAGGAGCGCCAGGGTGAACGCCCGTCCCCCCGGACTGTTCGACATGTCAATGATCTCGGCGAAGCCGACGGTGGTGAGGGTGATGATCGTCATGTAGAGGGCGTCGAGTAACCCGTGTTCCGAGCTCCCAATGACGGCAAATCCCACCACGCCAACCACCGTCACGCAGACCAAGGCGACTACCGAAATGGCGAGTCGCCGTCGCAAACGGTTGAACTCTGCGAGATCCCTGGGGTTCACGCTGCATCTTGGCATCCAAACCCAACCGAGGCAACCGGTGGGTATGCTCTGGCGGGCGGGGTTTTGATGAGGGGGGAGTGGAGCGGATGGGATTCGAACCCACGACCCCCGGCTTGCAAAGCCGGTGCTCTCCCAACTGAGCTACCGCCCCGAGAAACCGGTGCCAATCTAACGATGTGGCGGGTCATTTCCGAGTCACGGAAACCTCACCGTCGATTTTACGTAGTACGGGCAGAAAGGGGACCCCATGCAGACCTTGCTCGACTGGCTGAAACGGATCATCGAGATCGGCATCCTGGAGTTTCTGAAGAAGCTCGGCTGGAAGTGGCTCGGCGGACTCGTGTTGGCCGTCGTCGCCCTTATCGTGCTCGTCGTCGTCCTGGTGATGATCCTGGTGGCCCTCTTGCTGTGACCGCGGCGGAGTGTCTTCGAGAGGAAGGCACTCTTTAAGGAAGGAAATTCCCGACTACCCACCCGCTGCCCGGATCACCCCGTACGTCTGGGGATACACGCCGCCGTCTCTCTGCCGAACCAGCATCCATACCTTCGCACCGACTTGGCTCCTGAGCCCGGCCGGAACGTTGACCAGCCGCACACTTTCGTCGCCGTCGAGCCACAGGGCCGTCGAGCCACAGGGCGCCGTCACGGGCGGCCAAGACGCCCACCAAGGGGCGCTCCCCCTCGATGGCCCGGATCTCGTAGCTCGAGACGTCGAAATCCCGGAGCGAGCCCGTCGGCGTTCCTTCCACTGCAACCTCTGCGCCCGTGAGGTTCTGCAGTTCTTCCCGCCACGCTCCCACCAGGTCCACCGATCGGCCGTCGGCGGTCCTCAGGGTCACGAGGACAGCCGGAGCGCTCCCCGTCAGCGCGATCCGACCCACCAAGGTCTCAGGGGCCATGGCGGCCATCTGGTTACCCCCTCCGCTACCGCCGCACGCCGCCAGGGCCGCCCCCATTCCAAGAAGACATACCGCAGGAAGAGTGCGCATCAGTTCATCCTGACGAGAAAGATTTGAATTCTGGGCGACACGAACTGGTCGGTCTGGTCGCGAAC
>JBDHAF010000217.1:0-7679 GCA_039588255.1 Gemmatimonadota bacterium
GCAGTTGAGCACCGGGAACGCGAACGGGAAGAACACCGGACTGGCATCCGCCGCAGCGAAGCTCGGGGGAGGGACGGTCTCGTCGAGATTCCCCTGGACCCCCGTGGGTGGCGCGTCGCACGCGGCAACCGCGACGACGACGAATACTGCGAGTAGCTTTTTCATGAGACCCTCCTGCGGACAGATGGGAACGGGACAAAGAGGTCTTCAACCATGGATCGCCGTTCTCAGGCTCCGCAAGAGTGGCGAACACGCAACAGGTGCGCTCCGAAGCGCGGATGAAGCTAACCTGATGCGAAGAGGGGCGGCCCCGGTGGAGCCGCCCCAAGCATCTTACGCGTGCAGACTCCCCATCAACCTACGGTCTTACCTGGATGTTGCCTGCCTGGAGATTGATGAGCGGCGGGGCCGCCTGAGTAAGGGCACAATAGGACGCGGCGAAGCCTGGCGGTGCACCCACAAACTCCAAGCTCATCTGGTCCGGTGGAGCGCTCGCGCCCTGACCGTTGTCCACCACTCGCCAGGCGTTCTCGTTGTTGGGGGGCGTGCTGAACAGTCCGGTCGTGGTCACACCGCCCAGGAAAGCCTGGGTGCCGACGATGGTGAAGCAGGTGACGATCCCGTGGGATTTGGACTGCGACGCGTTTCCTGGCTGACGGCGGATCCGTTGCCATTGTCCCGCAACGGTCCCGTCCGCGTGCCTCCGGGCGGTGAAGGAGAACGTGCGCCAATCCCCCGCCGGGGCTATGAAGCTACCGCTGCCGCTCACGGACTGAACAACGGGGTTTGCCGAAAAGCTCGGACCCGGCATGTTCGGTTCGGGCTCCACCGCGTTCTCGCACGCCACGACAGTGAATACGGCGGCGAGCACCGGTGCCGTGAGGTTTCTGGTTCTCGACATCATGGGCCTCCTCAAGCTTGCGGGTTGAAGGTCCCCTCACCCCTCTGAAAGGGGCAACAGCCAACTCCAAATAAGAAAAGGGCGCGCAACCGACGTGTTACGCGCCGCTGCTACTTGTGTGGTTACCGAGCGAGTTGAACTTCGGAGATCCGAGCCGACCGCAAGGGGAATAGACGACGACACCAGCGGCAAGCCATTCAGGAGAACCACAGCGTTGGATCTTGATGCTCATGCCCGAGACCTGCGCAAAGACCACTTCCGCCCCGAGCCACAACCCACCAACTTTTGCAGTTTACAAGACCCGCACACGCACCGGCAAGAGGCATTCGGCAAGAAGGGGCTTCGACACGACGACACGGCACCGACCCGGATCGGACCTGACGCGTCGCCAACAGTGAGGGCGCGAGGCGAGTTTAGGAGGGCGTCCAACCGAGGCTACCTAGATCTAAGTAACAGGATGGTTGTTCACCGGAAGCCGACGAGTAAGCTGGAGGTGACTAAAGCCTTCAAACCCACTCGTCGGGGGATCCGGTGAACGTGCACAAGAATGCGAAGCTGACGCCTGCGGGGCGAGCCCTGCTGGTGGAGCGGATCGAGGCGGGAGAGCGGGCGGAGGTAGTGGCCCAGGAGATGGGTGTGAGCCGCCGGACGGCGTTCAAGTGGCTCCAGCGCTACCGGGAAGAGGGGGAGGTGGGACTTGAAGACCGGAGCTCGAGGCCACACCGACACCCGAGACGGATCCCCAGGGCACGGCGTCGTCAGATCGAGCGGTTACGGAAGACCTCAAGATGCCGGTTTCGACGGTGACGGTAGAGGTGAGGCGGCTGGGGCTGAACCGACTCTCGAGGCTGGCCCCTCCGGATCCGGTCGTGCGGTATGAGCGGGCGCGGCCGGGCTCTCTTGTACACATGGATATCAAGAAGCTGGGCCGGATCAGGCGGATAGGGCACCGCATTCACGGCGACCGAAGTAAGCGGAGCCCGGGCGTGGGCTGGGAGTTCTACCACGCGGCGATCGACGACGCGAGTCGTGTGGCCTACGGCGAGGTCTTGGGGAGCGAGCGCAAGGAAGACGTACTCGCGTTCCTCCTACGCGTGGTGGCCTTCTTCGAGCACCAGGGGGTGAAGATCAGCCAGCTCATGACCGACAATGGCCCTGCGTACCGATCCAAGCTCTTTCGGCGCACTCTGAAGGAGCACGGCAAGGTCGAGCGCTTCATCCGCACTTCGGCCGAGGAGTGGGCCTATGGACGGCCCTACCACCACTCTAGGGAGCGGACGAAGGCGCTTCGCCACTGGTTACGCTACTACAACCTCACCCGGCGTCATGCCGGAATCGGACGACGTACACCCTTCCAGCGTCTGGTCGAGCTCAGGGTGAATAACGTCCTTGCGACGCACAGCTAGGTAGCCTCGGTCGGAGCCCGCTTCCGACGCTTCTTCCGTACGCCCCGTCCGCCCGCGTCTGAACCCTCGGTCGGGGAATCTCGCGGCGCGGTCTTGTCACCTCAGGTAAGCCCGTTCTATGTTCCTCACCTATGAAACGGACAACCTGATCCGTTTCTGAGGTTTCCGCCGTGCCCGCAGTACGAGCAGTCCGTCGAGTCCGACGGCTGGCCGGATCTCCCGATCAGTCACTTTCAACTTGTAGTTTCCCCGCAGACCCGCGCCCCACGCATGAGCTTCTTCGGTGGACGGTCCAACCATGGCGACTCCACCGACCGCATACACGAACGGATACCCTGTCGAATCCCTGGCTGGCTCCGCCGCCGTTAGAGCGGGCTGGGCCGGATCGGCGTCACGAACGATTGGAGCCAAGAGGGAGATTTAGGTAGCAGGTTCTCGCACGATTGTGACGGGACCGAATCCATAAACGAAAAGCTGCCAGCTGGCGGGAATCTTGGGGAAACACACCAGCTGACAGCTACCGCCACACGACACCCGCAAGGGGGCGTACGTGTTTGGCAACTCAAACGTACAGAAGCGGCACCGCCAGGTTCCCGACTCTCGATCTGGAACCATCACGATCGCGAGTCGAGTCCCCGTTCGACCCTCCAGTCTGAAGGGTCCCCCAACCTCCGGCTTCACGTAGCGAAGCCTCACGAATCTCTCCAGAGAATCCTGATTCTCTGTGACTCACTAGAACCAGCTCTCACTGAGCTAGGAGGTTGAAGTGAGTAGCTTTAGAAAACTTGCCGCCTCGTTGGTGTTTGCGGCCTTCGCCGTGACCGCCTGCGAGCAGGCACAAGTCATGAGCCCGCCGCCGCCGAGCGCCGACATCGATGCGGCCGCGACGTGCAACGTAGGCGACTGCGAGGGCGCGGAAGCGGCGCCCGCCGCCACGACAGAGGACGCCGCGATCGGTGCCATCAACCCGTTCTTCGTGCCCACGGCGGCGTACACCGGGGCGACCGGCCTGATCGACATCTCGGGCATCCCGAACTTCAGCCTCGTGAGCGCGATCACCGGCGCGGGCACGACCGTGAGCTTGGGGGCGCCCCCAGCCTGGAGTAAGCGTCACGCTGAAGTCTCCGGGTGGGCGACGTGGGGCGATCCGCCGTTCACGGAAGTCTTCCGCCCGCACGTGCTCTTTTCCACGACGAATGCGCGGACGCTGACCATGTCGGTCCCGTGCGGGATCTTCGGATTCGAGCTGGAACCGAACTCGTTCCTCACCTTCCCGTTCACGGCCGTTTTCTACAGCGGCGGTGGAGCCGTGCCCGAGGGCTCGATCACCCGGCCAGTGACCGGCTTCCACGGTGCTCGTCTGTTCGCCGCGCAGTCCACCGGCGGACCGATCGATCGGGTGGACGTCCTCGTCCGCGCCGGTAACCCGTTCGGCTTCGCCATCGGGCGCGTACGATGCCAGCGGGAGATCCGCGTTCGCCTCGACATCAAGCCGGGCAGCTTCCCGAACTCGATCAACCCGAAGAGCATGGGCGTCGTGCCCGTGGCGATCCTCGGGACCCCGACCTTCGACGTGAGGACCGTGGACGTGACCACGCTCGCGTTCGGGCCCTCGGGAGCCATGCCCAAGCACGACCTGACGAATCCGTTCACGTATGCGGATCACCTGCAGGACGTGAACTCCGACGGCTTCACGGATCTGGTGTCGCACTATCCGCAGAAGGACACCGGGCTCGCGCCGGGTGACACCTCCGCGTGCCTCACCGGAAAACTGCGTGGCCCATTTGGGGCGTTCATCAAAGGCTGCGACTCCGTGCGGGTGCTCGGAGGCTAAAGGCCACGCGCCAGACCATCCACAGAAGGATGGAGCTAGGGGCGGCTCCACCGGGGCCGCCCCTGCCACATCACGTCAGTCTCTTCCGCGCCCTCCCTCGGCTGGGTCTGGGACGCACGAGACGGCTAGGTAGATTCCACGCTCGACGTGCTCGTCGTCTTGCCGTCCGCGCACCCTCTCCCTCTTGCCGAATACCACTTGCCAGTGCGTGTGGGGTCTCGCACCTTGCAACTGAACAAGGCGGGGATGGGCTCGGGCCGCAACCAGTTCTTTCGCGGGTCTCGGGTATGATCACCAACGCAGTTTCGACAGGGAACGACAAAGACTAGACGGCACGTAACCGGTTGGGTGCGTGCCGTTTCTTATATCGTTTGTAACTGATCGGCTCACCAGAGCCCGACGGCACTCTACTGGGAGGAACCATGCGTTCAATCACATACATCTCGGTACTCGCGACGCTTGGGCTTGTGGCCTGCGCCGACTCACTTACCGAGCCTGCGCCCCGCACACCGGCAGTTACTCCGGACGCGAGCCCGTCGGCGACCAGCACTCCGATCTTCTTCAACGAGATCCATTACGACAACACGGGCACCGATGCCGGTGAGGCTATCGAGGTGGCCGGCCCCGCCGGGTCGGATCTGACCGGTTGGAGCGTCGTGCTCTACAATGGCGCCAACGGACTCACGTACAACACTCAGGCCCTGGCGGGAACCATTCCCGATCTGTGTAGCGGGTTCGGCGTCATCACTATCTCCTACCCGACGAACGGAATCCAGAACGGCAGTCCCGACGGCCTGGCTCTCGTTGACGCCTCGTCCACCGTGATCCAGTTCCTGAGCTACGAGGGGAGCTTCACCGCTGGTGACGGCCCTGCCTCAGGGATGGCCAGCACCGACATCGGCGTGTCGGAATCCTCTGGCACACCGGTTGGCAACTCGCTCCAATTGAGTGGAACAGGCACTGTCTACGAAGACTTCGCCTGGTCAGCCGACGCCCCTAACACTTTTGGGGCGTGCAACACCGGGCAAACCTTCGGTTCCGGACCACCGAATGTCCTCATCAACGAAGTGGACGCAGATAATCCGAGTACGGATGCGGCAGAGTTCATCGAGCTTTTTGACGGCGGTGGGGGGAACACGGCGCTGGACGGGCTGGTTCTGGTGCTCTACAACGGCAACGGCGACGTGTCGTATGATGCGTTCGACCTAGACGGGCAAACCACAGACGCGAACGGTTTCTTCGTGCTCTGCGGAGACGCTGCCAACGTTGCCAACTGCGACCTCGACGTAGTTCCCAACACGAACCTCATTCAGAACGGCCAGGATGCGATCGGCTTGTACCTAGGCAACGCAACGGACTTCCCATCCGGAACTGCGGTCACCACGACGGACCTCATCGACGCGATCGTCTACGACACGAACGACCCGGATGACGCGGGCCTTCTCGTCCTCTTAAACGCCGGCCAGCCCCAGGTCAACGAGGACGGCGCGGGCGACAAAGACAACCACTCGAACCAACGCATCCCGAACGGCTCCGGTGGCGCGAGGAACACGGACACCTATACCCAGGTCCCGCCGACTCCGGGCGCGGTCAATATGGCGCCTGTCGTTGCGATCTCCGGTATCCAGGGCGCAGGTCACATCTCCCCGTTTGTCGGCCAACAGGTCACGACAGGCGGCATCGTGACGGCCCTCGCGTTCAACGGCTACTACGTGCAGGATCCGGTCGGTGACGGCGACGACGACACATCCGAGGGAATCTTCGTTTTCAAGACCGGTTCCAAGCCCTCAGTCGGAGATGAGGTCCAGCTGACCGACGTTGTCACCGAATTCATCCCCGGAGGAGCGGCCACGGGCAACCTATCGATCACGCAGCTCAGCTTTCCTGGAATCACAGTGCTTTCGACTGGAAACCCACTCCCTGAGCCGGTAATTCTGGGCCGGGGCGGCCGTATTCCACCGGAGGTCCTCGTGATCAGCCCGGGTGAGGAGCCCGTCAACCTACAGGACCCCACGCAAGCAGCCGCTAATCCGTTCAACCCAGATGTGGACGGAATCGACTTCTACGAGTCTTTAGAGGGGATGCGCGTCACTGTTCAAGATCCGGTAGCCGTGTCGGGGATACGCCGGTTCAGCGGTTTCAGCAGTGAAGTGTTCACACTCACCGATGGAGGCAAGAACAGCACCCCGAACAACGCGCGCACTGAGCGCGGCGGCATCAACTTGCAGCCCGATCCGGACAACCGTGGGGACCAGAACCCGGAGCGCGTCCAAATCCAGTTCGATGGGACATTGTATCCCGGCACAGTGCCGGAGATCACCGTCGGTGACCGCCTGCGAGACGTCACGGGTGTGGTCGGCTATTCATTCGGCAACTTCGAGGTGAACGCCACGGAAGATGTCGTCGTCTTTCCCGCCGGGCTGCAGCGGGAGGTCACCAGGCTAGTTGGCCGGAATAACCGGGTTACGGTGGCGAGCTACAACGTGCTGAACCTCAGCGCCCGGTCCTCGGACAACAACCAGCGGACGAGCCTAGGCGCACAGATCGTCAACAACCTGCGCACGCCAGACATCATCGCACTCCAGGAGATCCAGGATAACAACGGCGAGACGAACGATGGCACGACGGACGCCTCACAAACCCTGCAGGCGTTGGTGGACGCCATCGTAGCGGCGGGAGGCCCCAGTTATGCGTTCTTCGACGTCGCTCCGGCCGACGGGGCGTCGGGAGGCGCGCCGGGCGCCAACATCCGGAACGCGTTTCTTTACAACCCCTATCGGGTGACCCTGGTAGGCTTCCAATCCCTCACGCCCGCCGTTCTCTCGCCCGCTGGGGTGGGTAATCCGAATGCTTTCAACGGATCGCGCGACCCGCTGGAGGCAACCTTTGCCTTCGGCGGCGAGGAGTTCACCGTGATCAACAATCACCTCACCTCACGGTTCGGCTCATCTCCCGTGTTCGGTGCATTTCAGCCGTTCGTCCAGGCGGGGGAGGCGGAGCGCGAAGCCCAGAACCAGGCGCTCAACGACTACGTGGACTTCCTGCTCGCGGCAGATAAGGACGCACGCGTGATCGTACTGGGCGACTTGAACACATTCGAGTTCACTGACGACCTGACCCAGATCCTACCCGGTGCCCCTGAGGTCGTGAAAACCCTGCTCGGCGAGAACAGGGACGACAATCGGTACTCGTTCATCTTCGAGGGTAACTCCCAGGTTCTTGATCACGTCTTAGCGACCCGGAGTCTGCTGGAAAGCGGCGAGCTAGACATCGTCCATGCAAACGTCGATTTCCCGCGAGTCAACAACACGGTGGCGAGCGATCACGAGCCACTGGTTGCTCGGTTCCGAATCAGGTAGGGCCGAGGTGTAGAAAGGAAGACAAGAAAAGAGTGGGGCGGCTCCACCGGGGCCGCCCCTTCGCACATCTGGCTGCCTCGATTCCGCGCACTAGATTGGTCTACCAGCCGTGACGTGTAGTGCTGATGGCACGCCATGACGTTGCGTCTGCCACCTACCCACAGCCGAACCCGTAGCAG
>JBDHAF010000218.1:0-5678 GCA_039588255.1 Gemmatimonadota bacterium
GCCGACGCGATACGAGATCAGGACGTCGACAACCTGGACGTGGTGGAGGTCAACAACACGCTGCGCAAGATCCTGGAGACCAAGGGGCACAAGCTCGTGGGCGGGAACTTCCTCGAGTATCACCCCGGGCCGGTCTACGACCGGATCCTGATGAATCCGCCGTTCGAGCGCAACCAGGATATCGAGCATGTGCGCCACGCCTACGAGCTGCTGACACCCGGGGGGCGCGTCGTGGCCATCGTCGGCCGCGGCGCGTTCTTCCGGGGTGGCAAGACGGAGACCGCCTTCCGCGAGTGGATCCGCGAGCTGGGCTATAAGGCCACGGTCGAGGAGCTGCCCGAAGGCTCGCTGAAATCCAAAGCGTTCCGACCGACCGGGGTGGCCGCGAACCTGGTGGTGATAGAAAAACCGGCGGAAGAGGTCAGCGCGACGGTCAAACCGCCGGCGCCACCAGGGGCCCCGGTCGGCGAGGTCACGCCGCGAAGCCTGGCGGTGGACGTCATCGGCAAGGAGGCGGTCAAGTCGGCGGAGAACCAGGGTTTCGAGTTCGTCGAGGGGAAGATGACCAAGGCGGAGCTCGAGGCCGTTGGCGTTCGTGGTGTGATCGCATCCAAGGATCTACGCGACCTGTCGGCACTGGGCACGGTGACCGTGCGGCGGAAGGGCGAGCCGGCGGTCAGCTACGAGTCGCTCCGCAAGATGAGCGACGCCTATGGCAACATGATCCGACGGCAACGGGAGCACATCAAACGCCTCAAGACCCGGAGCGAGGACCCGGTCATTGTCGAGCAAGCCTACAAGAAGCTCGAGGAGCTCGAGGCCAAGCAAGCGGGACTCGAGAAGGAGGCCAAGGCGGCGGAACCGCCGGGAGAGAAGACGGCGGAGTCGACCATCGTCTCCGCGCTGCGCAAGGCGGCCGACGAGCTCGAGGGGAAGCCGGCGGAGGCGGGCGCAGCCGCCTACGGTCGGGCCTTGGCCACGGAAGCGGCTGCACCTCCACCTCGTGCGCTGGACGAAATCAAGCCGGAGAAGTACGGGCCGCCGCCCAAGGAGTTGGAGCTCCGGGAGCTGACCGCCGCCAAGCCAACAACCGCGAGCAACGCCCAACAGCTGGCAGAACAGGAGACCGATCGTGCCATCGAAGAAGCCAAGCAAGAAGCCGACAACGGCGTCGAGCAGCCCGTCCCGCCGGCCGCGGGATCCAATGCGGCCCGCGAGATTGAAAAAGCAGCCCGACAAACCGATACCCCTGATTACGCTCTTGACCGCGGAGCAGCTCCAGCTCCCGATAGCCCCGCCAAGCCGGGAGCCCTTGCGGCCAAGCGAGCCGAGCTGACCGAGAAGCAACGGGACCACGTTCCCGAGCCGTTGAAGCCCTACGCCGCGCTGCACGGCAACGACTGGAACAAGGAGCTGGCGGTCGCGGCCATCAAGGCGATCAAGGGGCTGACGAACAAGCAGAAGGACGTCCGTCCGAAGTACCCGGACGAGCTGCACCCGCCGGCCTACCCGCGGATCGACGAGATCAGCCGCGAAGCACACCGGGCCCTGCAGCGGGAAATGACCAAGATTGTCATCGACGAGACGACGACGTTCTACGGTTTCCCCGGGGCCATGAAACAACTCCGGGCCCTGGCGGAGAAGGCCAAGAAGATCACGCCCAAGACACCCGGCGGCGGTCTGCCCGGCGGTGCCCCGGCTTTTCCCAAACCCGCGAAAGCACGCGGCCCGTCCCAGCCCCTCGGCCGGCCGCACAAGGGCACCAGCAAGGACAAGCTGCTCACCATCGACTACGGGACGGCGGCCGCCCCTGGGCGGTACAAGAACGACGGGATTCTGGTCACGCCGACGGAAATGGCTGTTACCGACGGCCGGCTGCTCTGGGTGCAGCGGGGTGACTTCGCGGACCTGACCACCAAGGGCACCACCATGTACCTGGTGGGCAAGAAGAAGGCGATCAGCGTCTACAAGCAAAGCGACTACCCCGGCGAGCCAAAGTACGACGGCATGGAGTTGGACGACGCCGGCATGTGGGCCAAGGTCGTGCGGTCGGTCGACGACAAGGGCAAGGAAACGGTGAACACCGTCGGCCGGTTCCCCAAGTACCAGGACGTAATCCCGGAGCGGGCTGTAGGGGGCGACCTCATCCGCGTGCCGGTCGAGGAAACCTACCACCGGGTCCGCCAGGCGTTGGCCATCGCTGGGCTGGGGGAGGAGGGATATCAGGGCATCATCGTGGTGCGGAATCCCGACGACAGTCTGGGTTTCGTGGCCTATGCGCACGACGTCGGCCAGGCGGAGATCAACGTCAAGGACGGCGGGGAGATCCTCGGGGGCGTGAATCCGCAGTTGCTAATGAATCACCTCTGGTGGCACTGGAAGGACGGCGACGAGTCGATCGACCTGTCCTGGGAAAAGATGGACCGGCCGCTGCGCACCGACGGGGCCAACACGACCGGCGTAGTCATGCCGGTGAACATCAAGGAAGGTCGGGCCCGACTTATCGCGCTCAAGGCGTTGAAGCCGGGCGTGTATCAGGAGGACGTGGACCGGGCGATCGGCCGGCAGATGTGGGGGCCGAAACAGGCCAGAGGTGCCGACCTCACGCCGGCCTGGCGAAACAACGAGACGGGCGAGATCGTCAAGCAAAGGGTGACATCAGCCGCACACATGGTGGGGGATCTGCCGGCCAAGCACCGACAGGGTAAGGGGAGCAAAGGCGATCCCTTCCGGGCCGACCTGGCCCTGGAGCCGGGATATCTGGATGCCGACAACAAGTGGGTTCCGCTCGATGAGGCCTGGGTGCCCATCGTGGACAAGTGGCCGCTGAAGAAGGCCCTGGAGACCGGGCGGCTTCTGGAGGCCAAGAGTCGCTTCGACCCCACGAGCGACGAGTACCGCGAGGCACTGGCGGAAATGATGGCGGCGTACGACTCCTGGATCAACGCCCGCAACGCCAACCTGGATCCACAGACCACCGCGGCGCTGGAAAAGAAGTGGAAGGAGTCGCGTCACAAGCTCGAGACGATGATGCGGCCGAAGACGGAGGAGCGTTACCTGCCGAACGAGTGGCGCGAGTTCGACTTTCCGTTTCCCTGGGAGATGAAGCCGGAGAGTCCGCAGGCTCGAGCCCTGCACGTGGCCAACATGAAGCTGGCTCTGGCGGCCGTGGAGGCTCTCAAACGCCAAGGCAAGCTGAAAGAGCCGAAGATCGACGACGAGGCGATCCAGACGCTCACCGAGGAACAGCTCAAGTGGCTGCGCAAACAGCCCAAGGATAAACCCAAGTTCGGGATGGGCGGGATGCTCAACGTGCCCGACGCCCGCAACTGGTGGCAGCGGTTCGTGGATTCGACCCTGGACCGGATCACGAATCTGCCGCCGGACACCATCGGGCGCAGTCTGGTCGACTGGGTGGGGCGGGGGGTCTTCGACGAGCGCTGGGCGCTCTCCCAGGACGTCTATGAGCACTTCCAGCGGGTGAAGGGCAAGGGCAAAGAGTTCGCCGGCCGGACGGCCCGGGCCGTCAACAACGTCGTGCGTAAGGGCACCGCCGAGAAAATCGCTGCGCGGCAGGCGATCATCCGCGAGGCGAAGACCTGGCCCGAGAAGCAAAAGGCGATCGACAAAGCCAAGGCCGACTATCACCGGGAGGTTGAGGATCTCCTACGGGGTGACAAGCCGCTGGAGCAGGCCACGCCGCAGCAGAAACGGATCATGGAGCTGTACGCCCCCGTGGTCGACGCGAGCACCGACTTCATCCTCAGCAACCCGTGGACCTGGCCGCACATGCAAGCGTTCGGCCTGCGGAACATCCACGAGGTGATCCGCATGAAGCGGGAGGGACCCGGCGTCTACCTGCGCCGGCTGTACGAGTGGTCACCGGCGGAGCTGTTCGGCCGGCAACCCGCCCGCGAGGACCGGCTCGTGGGGCCGCGGATCCGGGGCGGCATGTTCATGCCACGCCGTGGGGATGAGGACCTCTACACGCTGGTGGACTGGACGGAGCGGGCGGCGAGCGGCGGGCCGGAGATGGTGCAGTATGCGAGTCAGGAGCAGGCCCGCCATGAGTGGGACAAGCGGATCAAGCTGAAATCGCAGGAGTGGGGTGAGCGGGTCTTCGAGAAGATCAAAATTCTCGACCCGTTCGACGTGGACAGCCTCGAGGAGCAGATCGCCGAGGCCCGGGCCGGCGGGGACATCGCCAAGCTCGCTACGCTTCCCAAGCCGATCCGGGACGTCGAGGTGCTCATCGCCCGGACGCTGCTCGACCAGTTGGTGAACGTCGAGACGCTCAAGTTGTTTAAGTACCTGGCGGACACGGTGGCGCAGGACGGCGAGCTCCCCGGCTACCGGTACGTGCCGAAGCATCCGGCCTTTGGGCCCCTGGCGGACAAGTGGGTGCCCGAGCCCGTGGAGTACGCCCTGCAACAGCGGGAGCGGGTTAGCACGAACTTCTGGAGTCAACTCTGGGCCACGGGCTATTACTACTGGAAGTCGGCACACGTCTCATGGAGCCCCCCGACGGCGGGCCGCCAGTTGATGGGCATTGTGACCCTGCAATCTCTGGACGGGATGAACCCGGTTACGGACGCTCCCTGGCTCAAGCGGGCCGTGGATCAGTTCCGCTACGCCGCTACGAACCCCTCAGACCCGCGTGCCGCCGACTGGCGGCGGCTGGTGGAAGAGAACCAGATCACCGGCGGCTGGACGCTTGATGAGGCCGATGCGTTGGCTCGCTACGTCAACGAAAACCCGACGCGATGGGGCCCGGCGGTCATAAAGTGGGTGGAGACTCACCCGCGTTTCGTCGCCGCGGTCCGTGGTGCGGGCCGGCGAGTAGAGAAAGCGGACGAGGTGGCCGGGCGGTTGTACGGACTGCCGGACCAGGCGGCCAAGCTCGCGTCTTACCTCAAGAAACGCCATAAGTGGGGATGGACGCACCGGGAGGCGAGTCGGTCGTTGTGGATGTACATGAACTACGGCAGGGCCGGGCGCTGGGCCAAGAAGCTCCGCCGTCACATCCTGGGCAACCCGTTCGTCATGTTCACCGAGCAGGCGGCCAAAATCTTCGCACGGGCGGTGCGTGATCGTCCGATCCGGTTGGCCCTGCTTGCGGCTTCGCCGCACCTGATGACCCTGTTCTCGCGTCTGGTCCTGGGCGTGGACGACGACGAAATGGACCTGCTGAACAGTAGTCCGAGCCGCTCCCGGTCATGGGTCGATCAGTATTTCCAACCGATGATGCCCTGGCGTGACAGGAACGGAGACCCGGCGTTTTTCGACATCCGCTGGATCTTCCCACTGGCTTCCGAGTTCCGTGTGGAAACGGGCACGCACGGCCTCGGGATACCCCTGTTTTTGGGGCATCCTTTTGTGAGCAGCGCCCACGAGGTCCTCTTCAACCGGGACTCGTGGACCGGCCGTGATCTGTTTGACCGCGAGCTGACGCCACTGCAGAAGCTCCCCGGTGCCTTGGCCCACATAGCGGAGGCGATGGCCCCGCTCCCCACGTTGGTGCACAAGCCCGGTGGCGGCGGGATCAAGAAGATGTGGCAGGCGTACACCGGGGAACGCGACGAATCATTCCCGCGTGCGATGGCACGGGAGATGTTCGGCGTGAGCTTCAAGGACCCGTGGATCCGGCGTGTGGACGCCTTGCGGCTGATCGAGGAGAA
>JBDHAF010000219.1:0-5570 GCA_039588255.1 Gemmatimonadota bacterium
CGAGGAAGCGCCGGTGTCCGACCAGGTGGATATCATGATGGCGATCGCGCCGGTCGGCCTTGAAGGCATCGTGGTCACCGCACTCGGCGTCAGGCGTGAGAAAGCGTCGCTCGGCTACTCGGTACAGGACGTCTCTGGCGACGAGCTGGCCGAGGTGCCCGAGTTGAACATCATCAACTCCCTCCAGGGCAACGTGGCGGGAGTGCATGTCACTGACGCCGGCCCTACCGGGGGTAGCTCGCGGATAGTGATCCGGGGCGCGAGCTCGGTTACAGGCCAGAACCAGCCCCTGTTCATCGTGGACGGGATCGTGCTCGACAACTGGTCACCCCGAAACACCGGGTTCGGCGGTCTCGACTACGGGAACGCAATCCAGGACCTCGATGCGCAGAACATCGAGAATATCAGCGTGCTCAAGGGCCCGAACGCAGCGGCGCTCTACGGCTCGCGGGCCTCCAACGGCGCCGTCGTGATCACCACCAAAACGGGTCGGGGCACGCAGGCCGGCGCGCTCGGGGTGTCGGTGACCATTAGCGGCACCGCCGAGAGGCCCCTGCGGCTGCCGGACTACCAGGACCAGTACGGCCAGGGGCTCTTCGGTGAGTACCAGTTCGTCGACGGCGCGGGCGCCGGCCTCTGGGACTTCGTGGACGAGAGCTGGGGTCCGCGCCTCTGCCCAACGGCACAAGGCTGCACCACCATGATCGACCAGTTCACGGGTGCCCAGCAGCCGTGGGTAGCGCATCCCGACAACGTTTCCAGCTTCTTCCGGACCGGCGGCACGTTGAACACGAACATCGCCGTCTCCAATAGCGGCGAGCGCCACCACGTCCGCCTGTCCCTCACCGACACGAGGCTGAACGGGATCGCCCCGGGAGCCAGCATCCATCGGATAGGGCTGGCGCTCAAGGGTGGGGTCGGCATAACCGACCGCCTGTCCGCCGATGCCTCGCTGAACTACATCGATAGCTCGGCCGAGAACCGGATGGGCACAGGGTACGACGAGGACAATCCGATGCAGAGCTACATCTGGTTCGGGCGCCAGGTGGACATGGACGAGCTCCGCAACTACGAGTGCACGGGCGAAGAGCCGACCGACTGCACCATAGGCGGCCAGTACAACTGGAACTACAACTACCACAACAACCCCTTCTGGGAAATGCTCGTCAATGGGAACGGCGACGAGCGGGACCGGCTCTTCTTCAACACCAGCCTGAGCTACCAGCTCACCGACTGGGTTACCGTCACCGGGCAGGTCGGCCGGGACTGGTATCGGTTCCACCGGAAGAACTGGGTCGCTCCCCACAGCCTGGACGACGACGGAGACGGCTCGTTCACCGAAGCGACGGAATACCAGGCCGAGACGAACTGGGATCTTATCCTGACCGGCACGCGGCAGCTCACGAACGATTTCAGCCTGAACGTGACGGCCGGCGGGAACATCCGGAGGAATACCTACGAGGGTAGCGGGGTCGAGATCGACCGGCTCAACTCGCCGGGAATATACTCGATCGACAACTCCGCCGTGGTCCCGAATCCGTGGGACGACATCGAGAAGAAGGAGGTTCGGAGCCTGTACGCGGCCCTGAGCATGGGCTACAAAGGCTGGTTGAACCTGGACCTGACCGGCCGCAACGACTGGTCGTCCACGCTCCCCGAGGGCGATAACTCGTACTTCTACCCCTCGATCTCCGGCGCCTGGGTATTCAGCGAGCAGCTAGACCTTCGGAGCAACTTCTTCAGTTCCGGGAAGCTGCGGGCGAGCTGGACCCGGGTGGGGAACGACACGGACCCCTACCAGCTGGTGAACACCCTCGTTGCCCAGCAGGTGTGGGGCGGTATACCGATGTTCGCGGTGCCGAACACGCTTGCCAACGCCAACCTCAAACCCGAGGAAACCACGGCGTTTGAATTCGGGACCGACCTGGGCTTCTTCAACGAGCGCCTGGGTTTCGTTCTCACCTACTACGAGGCCGAGACGAAGGACCAGATCATGGGCGTCCAGATCTCGCGGGCCAGCGGCTTCCAGAGCCAGCGGCTGAACGCCGGTTCGGTCGAGAACAAGGGTTGGGAGCTTCTGCTCAGGGCGAACCCGCTCCGCAGCGGCACGGGATTGAACTGGGACCTGACGATCAACTGGTCCAAGAACAGCTCTGAGGTCACAGATCTTTTTGGTGATCTGGAGACCCTGGTCCTCGGCAGCTACTGGAGCCTGAACATCGAGGCCCGCAAGGGCGAGCCCTACGGGCTCATGTACGGCAACGGCTACCTCCGTTGCCCGCATGAGGATTACACCGATATCTGCGGGGGCAATGACGGCCTGCTGATCCTGGCCGCCGATGGCATGCGGCAGGTGGACCCGGTGCGGCGGAACCTCGGGAACTACAACCCCGACTGGATCGGCGGCATGGCGAACCGGTTCAGCTACGGTGCGTGGGACCTGAGCTTCCTCATACAGGGCCAAAAGGGCGGCGACATCTTCTCCGTCACGGACTGGTTCGGTAAGTACGCGGGCGTGGTGGAGGAGACGCTGGTAGGCCGAGAGGTCGACTTCTGTGACCCGGGGGTCAACACACGGGGCGTCCTACCCGACGGCACGATCAACGGCGACGGGGTCGACGACGCGTATGCCTGTCCGCAGGACTACTACGGAGGTGTCTGGGGGAGCCAAGAGGCGTCCATCTTTGATGCCAGCTACATCAAGCTCCGCGAGCTGCGGATCGGCTACGAGATGCCCGTAAGCTGGGTGAGGTGGATGGGCTTCAACGGAGGAAACTTCTCCCTGATCGGCCGGAACCTGTTGCTCTTGACCGATATCCCCCACATCGACCCGGAGACGGCCTTTGACGCCAGCAACGTGCAGGGCATAGAGTTCGGCCAGTTCCCGAGTGTGAGGAGCTTCGGTTTCTCGCTCACGTTGTGGTAACGGCCCAGCATGAGAAAGGCGACTAAAATGAAAAGAATAAAGCTTGCGCGCGCGGCGCTTGTCGTCGGCCTCGCTTGGGCCGTAGGCTCTTGCGAACCGCCGACCGACGTCAACGACAACCCGAACGCGCCCACCGACGTATCGGTCGACTTGCTGCTTCCGCAGGCGATCCAGGATGCCGTGCAGGACGCCTTCGGCACGGGTCAGATGCTTCAACACAGCGGCATCTGGCCGCAGCACTTCGTCCAATTACAGTACCCGGATGAGGAGCAGGGCATCGTACGCGCCTCCAGGATGGAAGGGTACTGGGGCGGCTACTTCAACGGATCGTTGATGGATATCCAAGTGGTCATCAACAAGGGCGTGGAGGAAGAGGAAGACAACGTACAGGCGGTGGGGACGGTCTGGAAATCCTGGATCTTCCACATCGTCACCGACGCCTACGGCGACGTGCCCTACTCCCAGGCCCTGTTGGGCGCGGAGAACCCGGCGCCAGCGTACGATACCCAGCAAGACATCTACGACGGGATGCTTGCTGACCTGACCACCGCAGCCGGGATGCTCAGCAGTCCCGACGGGTCAGACTTCGGCGACGGCGACCTGCTCTACGGCAACGACTGGGAGTCGTGGCGACGGTTCACCAACTCACTCCGCATGCGCCTGGCGATGCGGCTCTCCGAGGTGGATCCTACCACCGCCCAGGCGCAGTTCGTCGATGCGTACAACGCCGGGGGTTTCCAGAGCAACGCGGACAACGCGATGCTCAATTACCCGGGGTCTCCGTACGAAAACCCGTTTTACGAGAACTACTTGGTCCGGGACGACAACGGCATCAGCCGAACCATGGTGGATACGCTGTTCTCGCTGAACGACCCGCGTCTACCCGTTTACGCAGAGCCCGCTGAGATCGACCTGCCCGCTATCGTATACCGCGGCCATGAGAACGGAACGGATGACCTGCCGGTGGGGCAGTCGCTGGCCTGGTTCTCGAGGATCGGCAACTTCTGGCGGGCGGACGGGGCCTCCACCCCGACCATGATCATGACCTATTCCGAGGTCCTCTTCCTGCAGGCCGAGGCAGCCTTTTACGGGTGGATCGTTGCGGATCCGGCCGCCCTGTACGACGCGGCCGTCACGGCGAGCCTGGAACAGTACGACGCCTGGGGGAAAGCTCCTTCGCCTGGGGAGATCGGCACCTATCTGGCGCAGCCCGCGGTGGCTTATAACGCGACTCTCGACCGGATCATACTCCAGAAGTGGCTCTCCCTTTGGATGAACGGCCCGGAGGCGTGGGCCGACTGGCGCCGGATTGACCTCCCGGTCATGGCGGAGGGGCCGGATCTCATAATCAGCCGGATCCCGGTCCGCTTCACCTACCCGGACAGTGAGCAGTCATTGAACTCCACCAACCTGGACGCTGCGATCGCGCGCCAGGGCGGTCTCTCACTAACTGACCAGGTCTGGTGGGATGTGAACTAGAGTCCGACACCAACCAACCTGGCAAACGGAACGCCCCCCGTAGTCCTCTACGGGGGGCGTCTTCGTTGGGATCCGCTGGGCGGTGAGCGTCGCCCTCCGGCCTAGCCGGAGCGCAGGAACACCAGGATCAGCCCGTGGGCGTGGGTCGCGTAGCCGGGACGGGTCGTGACCCCCATGGGGTAGACCTCCACCAATTCCACGTTCTGGGCCCGGAGCGAGTCCAGGATGCACGTGTCCGCGATCCGCGTTCCGTCCACGTAGACGTGGGGGTTGGTGACCGACTCGAACGCCACATGGGTGCGGAGGCTGATCTGCGGACAATGGCCCGAGAGCCGGTTGATTCGGAAGTTGGGCACCCTTCCGATCATAGCATCGATCACGGAACCCACTTCTTCTTCGAGGGTCACACCTGATACGATGATGGCGCCCTGTCGAACCTCGACGCCCCCCTGGGCGGGGGGCTGCTCCTCGGGCTGATGCTTCGCGCACGCCGCCAACAGTAGGGCGAAGAGCGTGAAAGCTAGGCGTTGGGGCGGGACATACATGAATACCTCCTTTTGCAAACGACGGTAATCCCGCCGTCCGCTTTCTTAATTACTACTCACGGGTCAACGGGCCCGCAAGCTCCTGGCTCACCCCCTGCAATCGGCACCTTCGCCTAACGCAAAAAGCTTACTCTGAGGTTCCTGACAGCTCTTAGGAGTACCGCGACGAGACCCCCTAGCGCCGCAATGGCCGGGAGGGCTCCATATCGGTCGCTGCTGCTGGTTGCTACACGCCCGCCAGCCGCCCATTCTAGGGCAACTCCGCCACCAGCGCTGCAGTTGCCGTAGCGGGAAGGATGAGGATGAAGACCATCCTGAAGAAGCTGGCCTTGATTGCGCTGCTACTCATACTGGTCGTCTTGGCTACTTTTTTCGCGGGCGTATTCTGGCCCACAGAACCGCTCGAACCGACCGTTCGATCCAGGCCATTTGCGATTGCGAACGTCTCGTTGATCGACACCGAGGATGGAACGCAGCAGCGCGGCATGACGGTTGTGGTAGCCGGTGACCGCATCGCCGCGGTCGGGCCTGGCGACTCCGTCGCCGTACCGGACGCCGCCGAGATCATCGATGGATCAGGGAAGTATCTGCTCCCGGCGTTGTGGGATATGCATGTCCAC
>JBDHAF010000220.1:0-5535 GCA_039588255.1 Gemmatimonadota bacterium
CGAGCCTATGGCCACCCAGAGGTGGGAGTCATGTATCTATGATGCTGAGGAAGAGAGGGATTTTCTCAAGAACCATCTTGGTCCGGTGATGGTGCAGGAGGGACTCAGCGATGTGAACATCATCGTCTGGGATCATAATCGCGACCTGATCGTACAGAGGGCACAGGCAATCTTTGACGATCCGGATGCAACAAAATATGCATGGGGTATAGGATTTCACTGGTATGAGGACTGGTCGGGTGGAGAGCAGATGTACGACAATGTGGCTTTGGTGAGCAGGCTCTACCCCGATAAGCATGTCTTCTTTACCGAGGGCACACCGGCAAGCTTCGACCCGGCGGGGTACGAAAGATGGAGCTTGGGAGAGGATTATGGGCGGTCGATGATAAACGATTTCAATTCAGGTGCTGAGGGATGGACCGACTGGAACGTTTTGCTCGATGAAGAGGGAGGTCCCAACCACGTGGGGAATTTCTGCTTTGCTCCGATACATGCCGATACCCGTACAGGGGAGCTCATATACACCAATTCATTTCATTACATAGGCCACTTCTCAAAGTTCATCCATCCCGGTGCAAAGAGGATACTAGCCTCACCGAGCCGCAGCATGCTGCTCACGACAGCCTTTGTCAACGAAAACGGCGAGGTGGCTGTCGTGGTTATGAACCCGACACCGCGCGGTGGGCAATACCATCTCACCGTCGGCTCTTCCTCTGTGGAGGTCAGCTCGCTGCCACACTCCATCCAGACGGTGGTTTTTTAGGTTACTGAACCAACCCGCTATACCCCTGCGATCCTCCGCTTGATTTGAGTGCTCGATTAGCCGACCTCCCGCTTTCCTCAGGGCACTTCATCCGCCGATCGGCGATAGACACGCACGTAGTCCACGTAGAGCCGTTGCGGTGACATGTCGTCCGGTGGCAGGTACGGGTTATCGAACCAGCCGCCCACCGCGAGGTTCAGGATGATGAAGAACGTGTGCCCCTCGTCGAACGGCCAGTAGACGGGGTCTTCACCCGGTGTCTTGCTGACCCCCAAGAACGGGACGCTGTCGACTTCCCATTGGATTCGCTCCGGTTCCCACTCGACCGCGAATACGTGCCACTCGTCGTGGAAGCTGCCGGAGGCGAGTTCGTATTCTCCCGATGTGATCCGGTTGGCAGACGCATCGGGGCCACGATGGAGAGCGCCGGACGTCCACTTCGGGAGCCGCCCCTTGCCCTCCATGATGTCGATTTCACCACACCGCGGCCACCCGACGTTGTCGATATTGCCACCAAGCAACCAGAAGGCGGGCCACATGCCTACTTCTCCCGGCTGCCGGATCCTTGCCTCAAAGCGGCCGTAGCGGAACTCCCGCTTGCCCTTCGTAATAAGCCGTGCCGAGGTGTGCTTCCGGTGCTCGAAATCCTCGCGGCGCGCTTCGATGATCAGTGCACCGTCTTCCAGCCAGGCGTTGGCGCCTGGGTCGGCGTCTACCCGGTCGGTGTAGTACTGCAGCTCCTCGTTGAACGGATCCGGCATGACCTCCGGTGTCCACGTTCCCTGGTCGATCACGCTCCCGTCAAACTCGTCGGCCCAGGCGAGCTCCCAACTGGGCACGGGAGGGTCCTGATCTACGGGTAGCTGGGCAATCTCGTCCGTGCCGCAGCCGGCCAGAAGCAAAGCGGCCCTGGCAAACGCACGTCGGTGTGTCATGCGGCGACCTCGTGTCTCTTGGGAACCCCCTATCTGCAAGCTAACTAAGTCGTCTTTAGGTAAGAGCCTGTTCCTGCAATCCCGGTGGTCCTCAGCGGTGGCCGCGTGACGTGCGATGACACCGCCGGCCCGACTCGCTGTTACGGTAAGCGCGCCCGGACGCGGACGGTAAAGGCCTCGGCGGGGTTCACGGCGATCAATTGGTGGATCTCTTCAGCCGTAAAGCCGGCTGCCTCGAGAGCAGGCAGGAAATCCGTGAACAACGTGTCATACGGGCGGAAGGTCCCTCCACCCGGTTCGCCGACGTGGTACCAACCGGCATCGTGCGAGACGAGCACGCGATGGAGCAGGCCCTCCGCTTTCATGAAGGCGACCCGCGCTACGTAGAGTTCGACATTATCGGACGCGAGTCCATCGAACGATATCCAGGCGCCGCTACGCGCCGCGCGAAAGTGAAACGTCGAGTCGTCCTCGGCTTGGGCGTGGACCCAGATCCAGGCGCTCGGATCGACGCCTTCCGCTTCCAGCACGGCCAGCTGATCCAGGGCGCCGGCGGCCGGCCCCGTGTGGGCGGCAATTGTGAGGCCGGTGCGCAGGTGGGTGCGGGCTGCTGCCTGAATCAGCTTGCGGTCGATGTCGGACAGCGGGCCGCCGTCTACACCGATCTTGATGAACCCGGGCCGGATGCCAGTACCGTCGATGCCCGTTGTCCATTCGCGGATCCAGCGAGCGGCAAGCGAATCGGCCGGGTCGGCGAAGGCATGACGCGGTAGGTGCTGGTCCTCACGGGCGCCGTAGTACCCCGTATTGACGAGCAGGTGCATCCCGCTGGCGTCGGCGAGTTGCTTGAGCAGGACAGGATCGCGCCCCAGGTACGCCGGCGTGGCTTCGACCAGGGTCTGTAAGCCGAGTGTGCGCGCCCGTTGCAGGTGCGGCAGCACCGTCTCGAAAACTTCTCTCCGATCGTAGCGGTCGGGGCTTACCGCCTCCGCGCCAGCGAAGTCGACCAGGACGTGCTCGTGTGGCAAGGTGGTCCCCATCTGTTCCGGCGCAATCGGGCCGTTAACCGTCATGACTGACGCGGTAGCTGGAACATCTGAGGTGCAGCCCGGGAGTGTCCCGACTATCACCAGCAGGCCGATCCGGATGGGGAGTGTGTGCAGTGGTTTCATGCAGCCTCTCTCGTCATTCCCAAGAAAGTTACAAGAAACCTCCTGTGCAGCAGTGCCGCTCGAAGGATGGAGCTGGACGGCTCCAAGTGGGCGCATCATACTTGGCGGCAGGGAAAGCGAATTCCTGGGAGGTGGCCATGGTCCGGTTCACGGTCATTGTCGGGGCGTTTCTTCTCGCGGGGATGCCGTCCCCGGGGGCGGTCGACGTCGAGGTGGGCTTTGGGAAGGCGGACATCACGCCCGACCTGGCCCGACACGCCGTGTGGATGGCCGGTTACGGCAGCAACCGCCGGGCCACGGGAGTCCACGACACGCTCTGGGCCCGCGCCGTCGTACTCCGTGAGGGCGCGAGCAAGCTGGCGCTGGTGTCGGTCGATCTCGTCGGTCTCCAGCGGCCGGCCGTGATGAAGGTGCGAGACCGGCTCCCAGACTACCTGCACATCCTCGTCGCTAGCACCCACAACCATGAGGGGCCCGATGTCATCGGCTTATGGGGGCCCTCCGAGCGCGAGTCGGGAGTGGACCCCGCCTACGTCGAGTTCGTCGTCGAGCGGATCGTCGAGGCCGTGAAGGCGGCCGAAGGGACCCTGACGCCGGCGCGGGCCGACTACGGTACGGCCGAGGCGCCCGAGCTGCTGCTCGATCCCCGGCTCCCCCTCGTGAAGGACCCGATCCTCCGCGCCGTCAGGTTCACCGCCTCAGACGGCAGGCCGCTCGGCCTCATGCTCCAGTTCAGCAACCACCCCGAGAGCCTGGGGCCGCAGAGCACGCTCGTCACGGCCGACTTCCCACACTACACCATCAAGGCGCTCGAGGCCCGCTACGGCGTCCCGGTCGCCTACTTCAGCGGGGCCGTTGGCGGGCTGATGACCAACCCGCCGGATTTCCCCGCGCCGGGGGGGACCGTGGTGAAGGCCGGCACGTTCGCATTCGCCGAGGCCTATGGCGAGGCGGTCGCTCGGGTCTTCGACGAGGCCCTCGCCGCGGTCGAGCCCCTGCGGCTGTCGCCGCTGGCGGCCAGTACGGCGCCGGTCTTCGTCCCGCTAGCCAATCCCGGTTATCGCCAGGGGCGCGCCCTCGGTGTGCTGTCTCGCCAGGCCTTCGCCTGGATCGGCCGCGCCGACAGCACCGGCGAGAGGCTGCCGGACAGTCAGGTTGAGGGCGACATTGCGCTGGAGACCGAGGTCGCTTATGTCCGCGCCGGCGATCTGCACATAGCGGGCATCCCCGGCGAGCTGTATCCCGAGCTGGTCTACGGCGAGTACCAGTCGCCGGCCGAGCCGAACGCCGACTTTCCCGATGCCCCGACCGAGCCGCCGGTAATGGCGATCCTACCGGGCAACAAGGCCCTGATTCTCGGCCTGGCCAACGACGAGATCGGCTACATCATCCCCAAGCGGCAGTGGGACGACGTCGCCCCGTTCGCCTATGGCCGGAATGAGAAACAGTACGGCGAGGTGAACAGCGTCGGCCCAGAGGTCGCGCCGATCCTCATGAGGGCCCTGCAGCAGCGGGTGCAGCAAGCCTCGAGGCAATGACGCTCCCGGTCTACCAACCCTAACGGACGAAGCAACATGATTCGGACTCACAGGCTCGGAAACTCCGATCTAGAAGTATCGGTGCTCGGGCTCGGATGCATGGGAATGTCGGAGTTCTACGGAAGCGCCGACGAGGATGAGTCAGTGCAGGTCCTGCATCGGGCGCTCGAGTTGGGGATGAACTTCTTCGATACGGCCGACATGTACGGACCGTTTCGGAACGAAGAACTCCTGGGACGCGCCTTGGCGGATCGACGAGACCAGGCCGTTGTCGCGACCAAGTTCGGAATCGTGCGCGACGCGGAGGGGGGGTTTGGCGGAATCAACGGCGCCCCGGAGTATGCGCGGCGAGCATGTGAGGACAGCCTGAGCAGGCTTGGGGTGGAGACAATCGACCTGTACTACCTGCATCGCGTAGACCCAGCAACGCCAATTGAGGACACGGTGGGTGCCATGTCCAGGCTCGTCGAGGAGGGCAAGGTCCGGTTTCTCGGGCTCTCCGAGGCTGCTGCTGCAACGCTGCGGCGGGCTTGCCGAGTCCACCCGATCACGGCTCTGCAAACCGAATACTCCCTTTGGTCCCGTGACCCCGAGGACGAGTTGCTCTCCACCTGTCAAGAACTCGGAATCGGCTTCGTCGCCTATAGTCCTCTGGGTCGTGGCTTTCTCTCGGGGCGGTACCGGAGCATCGAAGATCTCGAAGAGGGGGATTGGCGCTGTATGAACCCGCGCTTCACGGGTGACAACTTCCAGAGAAACCTGGCTTTCGTCGACAAAGTGCGAGAGATTGCGCAGGCCCGCGGCGTGACGTCCTCCCAGCTAGCACTGGCGTGGCTCCTTTCACGAGAGAACGTGACGCCCATTCCCGGCACCACGCGCGTGGAGCGTCTCGAGGAGAACCTCGCTGCGGCTGAGATCTCGCTCACAGCAGACGAACTCGCAGCGATCGAAGCAGTTGTGCCCATGGGAGTAGCCGCAGGAACCCGCTACCCGGAAGACGCCATGAGGGCGGTGGATGGCTAGACGGTCAGGCTAGTCTGAACCATCACATCCCCAGCCGGTCTTCAGCATTCTGGTAATAGATCCTTCTCAACACAGAGACAGGCAGTTTCAATCCCACGAACGGG
>JBDHAF010000221.1:0-5510 GCA_039588255.1 Gemmatimonadota bacterium
TCGGGACCCAACGGATCTTCCTCACACGCCAGGAACGTCGCCGTGGCAAGCAACGCGAATATGACGAGCGAGTTCTTCGACATGATGTGTCGGATCTTGCGATGCCCAGGCTGTACAGGCGACGACGTAGGTCTTTTCATGACAGCCTCCGCCTATCGCGATGGTAGCACGATGCGGATGGCCCCGACGCCACTTCCGGGGCCGGGGCCGGGGCCGGGACCGGGATCTGGTCCTGCGTCTTCCTTTGGCTTCAACAGGAACGCCGCCGCGGCCCCGCCGCCCGCCAGCACGAGGACCACCGCGATGATCGCCCCTCCACCTCCACCACCGCCCTGGGGTGTGATCTGGGCCCCCGGTGGTATCTCGGGCTCCGGGGGAGGTGTCTCCTGTTGGGCGAGCAAGGTCGGCGTGAGGAGTACCTGGTTGGCGACGCCCGCCTCTACGGTCACGGTGGTGGTACTTTGCACTGCACCACTGGCGATGAGCTCGACCTGATATCGTCCCTCGGGTCCCGAGAGCGTGAGCGGTAGGGAGGTTTCTCTCGCCAACTCGGGCCAGTGCCAGTCCTCCACCGGCTCGATCCGGACCCGGGCGTCTCCCATATTCGATCGAAGCGCTATCGATCCGTACGCGTGCCGCTCGGCCCGGGCGATCTGGATTGGCGTGAGCAGAGACCCTGTTGCCAAGTTGCGGCGCGCCTGCGTAGTGATCGAGGCAACGTCCATGCCCCGGATGACACTGGATCCGTCGGACGCAATCGCCACGATGGTCCCCGACTGGTTGATGACCGGGGCCCCCACTTGTCCGCGGCCCAGCACTCGGTTGAGGCGGAGCGTGCCGGTTGACGGCGCATCGGCAATGCGTGCGCGGGTGGTTTCGGTCGCCTGGCAGTTGGGCTGCCCCACGGCCCACACGTAATCGTCCACCTCGGGATCGTCGCCCACCGTCATCTGTCCTGTCCGCTGCACCGGGACGTGGAGCACGGCGAGATCGCTGGGCGCATCGTAGGCGGCGATCCGAATACCGGTGTTCACACGCCGCCCATCCGACAGCATGATCTCGATGGAGTCCGCTCCGCGGATAGCCACGTATGTCGTCAGCAACAGGTTCGATCCCACGAACCCCCCCACCCGACAGGGCGGCGCGTATCCGAAGTTGTAGGGTCGGATTTGTGCCACGAGGTCGAGACTCGTCGCAGATATCTCCGGTGGGAGAACCGAGTCCGGGGGCTCCGCAGGGAGAGCCTGCTCGACCGCCGGTGCTTGAACCGAGACCACAACCGTGGCCTGGATGTTGCCAAACCGGACTTCGATCTGGGCGAGGCCTGGTGAGACCGCTCTGACCGTCGCAAACGTGGGCGTGGCCGGGTTATAGGCGACAGTGGCGACCGCCAAGTTGGTCGACACCCACGTGAGCGCAACGGGGTCGGTTATGGGAACGCCTCGCGAGTCGAACGGAGTGGCCATCACGTTTCCCTGCCCGCCAGCGGGGAGGATCAACTCGGCCGGCAATACTTGAATCTCAGCGACCTGGGCGGTGGCCGTTTGCGTCACGCCGCCCACGGCGATGACGAGCCAGAGGAGGACGCAGCGTGTCCGAGGCTGCAGCTTCGTTCGAGTGGAGGAGTTGGGAGGTGGCCGCACGCTACCAGGGACTGTCGTCGTGTGTGACGGGCAGTTTGATGTCGCGAGCCTTGATCGGGACCAGGGGGAACAATGCCGGCGCCGGGACACTGGACCCGCGGCAGCGGAGCTATCCAGCGTATTCCACACGGTCGTTTTCGCTCTGATTACTAGAAATCCCGGCCAGGCTTCTGTCTCTCCCGAGCCTGGTTTCCGGGACCTACGCGCGAAAGTCTTTGCTGCTAAGACCGTTGGTAAAGCTCAACATGACGGCCGGTACGGGACGCGGCAAGGGGTGAGGAGCTGCCGAGAGTCCGGGAGGGGGCAGCCGCTACCGGGCCCCAAAAAGGGCGCGAAGCCGGCTTCCCAGGCTTTGGGAGCCCGACCCGGCCGCCGCCCGCAGGGCCTCGAGATAGTCCGTGGCGGACGCGAAGCGGTCGTCGGCGTCCCGGGCGGCCCCCCGGCTCAGAGTCTCCAGGATCTCCTCAGGGACGTCGTCCCGGATGGAATCGATGTCGGGAAGCTCGCCGGCCACCTTCCTGGCCAGGACCGCCTCGATGGTGGCGGATGCAAAGGGGGGGTGAGCCGTGAGGGCGTGGAACCCGACCATGGAGAGGGCGTAGAGATCGGCTCGGTGATCCACTTGCTCCCCGAGCATCTGCTCCGGTGCGGCATATTCCGGGGTGCCCGAGTGGGAGAGCCTGCTTCCCCGGTGTTTGCCGTGCAGCGCGAGGGCCAAACCAAAGTCCGTGATGTGCACGGCGCCGTCACGTCCGTCGATGACGATGTTCTCGGGTTTGAGGTCGCGGTGCACCAAATGTTGAGTGTGGGCGTGTTGCAGGGCTTGCAGGGCCTGCTCCATCATCGTCATCCAGCGGTCCAGGGGCATCGGTCCTTCGATCTCCAACACCTGGGAGAGGCTGGGGCCCGCGATGTACTCCATGGTGTACCACTGGAGGCCGGCACGACTGCCGATGCTGTGGATGCTGACGATGTTGGGGTGGTCGAGTTTGGCGGCGAGCTGTGATTCCGTGCGAAACCGCTCTACCACCTCGGGGTTGGTGGTGAGATAGGGGTGGAGCACCTTGAGAGCCACGTCCCGCTCGAGGCTCAGATCCCGAACCCGGTAGACGCTCCCGAAACCGCCGACGCCGAGCTCGTCGAGGAGCTCGTACTGATCTCCGAGTGCGCGTCGGAGTTGCCGCTCCCACGCCTCCGGATCGTCGTTGGCCTTGTTATCCGGCGGGAGGCCCACGGGTGTGTCGATATCGCCCACCACAGACCAAAGGTGTTCCGCCATCTCTGCGGCGCTGAAGTACCGGTTGCGAGGGTCCCGGGCCATGGCCCGGAGGATCAGGCGATCCAGAATCTGGGGAGTGTTGCTTCGCAGTTCACCCGGGGGACGAATGACCTCGGGATTGGACGCTGGCGGTTGGCCGGTGATGGCGAAGTAGAGGAGCGCTCCCACCGCGTAGATGTCACTGGCCGGCTCACCGAAGTGGCGATGCCACGTCTCGGGGGCGAGGAACGGCACCGCGGATTGGTCTTGATCGGGTTCGGCGAGCTTGAGGCAGCGGTTGGCGTACCGAAGATCGGTGACGACCGCCCGTCGCGTTCGGTCGATCATCACCGTGGTGGGAATGAGCCGCCTCAGGACGATCGCTTTGGAATGTGCGTACTCCAGTGCCGAGAAGAGATCCCGGGCGAGACGCAGCACGAAGGGAATCGAGCGCGGCCCCCGGGCGACGGCGTTTGCCAGGCTCTCGCCCTCGATCCATTGACTCACCCGATAGGCCCAATTCCCCTCGTAGCCGGCCGTCAAGACACTCCTGATCGAGGGATGGTCCAATGCCGCCAGGAGCTCCGTCTCCGCCTCGAACCACCTGCGGTGCATGCCGCCCGGGACCAGGTGGAGTCGCAGCGCCGAGCGGCGATTGAGGACCATGTCCCGGGCAACGAACAGGACTCGGATGGGCGATCCCGCGACGAACCGCTCCAACTCGAACCGTCCGGCGAAGACACGCTGGGCGTCCGAGAAGAGCTGCGCCAGGTCGACGGGCGAAAGCGGTGTGGCCTCTGTGATGACTTCTGGGGTGTCCAATATCCAACCCGTGAATTGGCGGTTTGGGAAGATAACATGGGTGGGGTATGCCAGAACGTGGCTTCCGCGGCGCCCGCTGAACCCGTAATTTCCCGGCCATGCCGTATCTCAAGCTGCGGAACACCCGCTCCGGGCAAGTACTCGAATTCGAGCAGGAAGAGATTCGCATCGGAAGAGCCCCCGACCTCGAGTGGGTTTTGGAGGGGGAGGGAAGCGAGGTCGTTTCCGGGAATCACGCCCGCCTCTCGTTCCGTGCCGGTGCCTGGGTGGCGGAGGACGCCGGCAGCACCAACGGGACATTCGTAGGCGATACCCGTCTCTCACCCAACCAGCCGGTCCGTCTCGAAGCTGGAAGCATCCTCGGGTTTGGAGCCGCAGGCCCTCGGTTTCACGTGGACATGGCCGCCGAACGGAAGCTGATCCCCACGGTCGTCGAGGGGCAGCCCGCCGTTTCGCCCGTGGACAAGACGGTGCCCATGGATGGCTTACCGCCGCTGCCGGGTGCCGGGGACGCCACCGCGCCCATGCCCGCGGACCAAAAGAAGATCAGCATCGTCCTCAGGGAGGATCGCACCGGCGACGTGGTGACGGGTGAGGGGACCCGGCTCCGGATCGGCCGGGGTAGCGAGTGCGAGCTTCGCCCGGTTCAGGAAGGCGACACCACCGTTTCGAGAGTCCATGCGGAGATCGTCCTCACACCGGACGGTGCGGTGATGTTGCGGGACGCCCAGTCGCGGAACGGAACCTTCATCAACGGCAAGAAGGTCGAGACGGAGGCGGAGATTCGCCAAGGCGATTTCATCGTCCTGGGCAACGAGGGACCACAGCTGATCGTCGCTGAGCTGGCTGGCGGCCGACAGGTGGCACCCCGAGCCGAGTCGCCGGCACCTGCTGCGGTGGAGCCCCCGAAGGAGGAAGAAAAGGGGGCACGCAAGGAACCCAAGCCGCGCAGGAGCTTCGGCGGCAAGGGCCGCACTGTGTTCGTTCGCGAGCTCGTGGAGGAGACCCATCAGAAGAGCTCGGCGAAGCTGAGAAAGGCGGTCTGGGGCTTCACTTTCCTGCTGGTGATCGGCGTGGGCGGGGTCTACTGGTACACCGAGCTGCAGCAGCGAGAGACCGAGGCGGCTTTGGAATCGACAGCCGCCGAGCTGGAGCAGCAGCGCCAAGCGTTGGCGGCCCAGCAGGCCATCGCCGATTCGGTGCAGTTTGCGGCGGCGGCGGAGTACCAGCGCCTCCAGGAGGAGGTGAATCAGGCCCGATCCAGCTCGGCTCCCTCGGCGGTGCTGGATAGCCTCCGCGACGCGCTCCGTCAGGCGGAGAATCGCACGGATGCCCTCGAGCGGTCCTTACGCCGTGCCCGGGGTGAATTGGACGCCCAGCTCGCCCAGGCGGATTCGCTCCGCCGGACGCGGGAAGACGAGCTCGATCGGCTGCGCACCGAGATGGCCGCCGCGTCGCGTGCAAGCATGTCGCAGGGGCTGTTGGACAGCCTCCGCCAGGCGGTGCAGGACGCGGAGGACCAGCTGTCGGGCATCGAAGGGCAGGTCCGTGCGGTCCGCGGCGTGGACCTCGCGTCGGTCGCCCAGACGAATCAGGGGGCGGTGGGGTTGGTGTCGGCGTTCGTGCAGGGAAGTATCTACGACGGGTCCGGATTTGCGATTACACCCTCGGGGTTCTTTCTCACGAACCGCCACGTGGTGCTGGTGAACGGCCGGCGGGCCGATTCGGTGTTCGTGACGATGGCCGATCAGCGCCGGATGACCCGGGCGGACATCATCAACATCGCG
>JBDHAF010000222.1:0-5807 GCA_039588255.1 Gemmatimonadota bacterium
GTGTCTAGTCGACGCTTCGCATTCAGCATCAGTCGAGGAGGGCGCCGCATTCACCGCGGCGCCCTTTTTTGTCCGTCCCAGAATCTCAGGGTGAGTGGGATTGTTGACCCCACCCCCCCGTGTGTTCCGTAGCCATTTAACCCGATCGCTGCCTGTTTTCTCCCGGGAAGCATTACCTTGTGCGCGTCGAACGTCCGCGGTGGACGAACGCGGGCGCTCCAGGCAGATGCTCGACGAGCGAGGAGGATCCTATGAGACGTGCCGCTGTGGCCTGTGCGAGCGTGATCGGCGGCGTGTCGCTGATCGTCACGTCGACGGCCGCGCAACTGAACAGCATGCCCGTGTACTACAGTCCCAAGGGCGGAAGCGGCTTGATGCTGGCGGTGGACTTCGGCCGAGGGTTCAACTTCGGCCGAGGGTTCAACGAGGAGTCGGGTGAGAACACGGCGTTCGGCGCCCGGGCGACACTCGGCATTGGGCCGTTCACGATCGGGGGTGGGGTCGGGTTGGTGAATCCCGTCGTGGGAGCCGTGCGTCAAACCGAGTTGCAGTACATGGCCAATGCGGCGCTCCGGGTGTTCGGCGGTGGTCTCCTCCCGATCTCGGTGAGCCTGCAGGTGGGTGTGGGAGCCCTCAAGGTGGACGCAGGTGCCGTCGGGAGCGACTCTACGGTGGTGACGGTACCCCTCGGGGTGGGCGTCGGCTTCTCTGTGCCGACGCCGGGCTTCAGCCTGGAGCCGTGGATCGCGCCGCGCTACACCATCACCCAAAACGAGGTCGAATCGATTCCCTCGTTCAACCAGGGGGGGCTGGGCCTCTCCGCCGGCGTCAACCTCGGCTTCGTCATGGGTCTCGGCCTGCACGTGGCTGCCGACTGGCAATCTCTTCCGGAAAAGATGGTCACGCCCTCGTTCTCGGCGCTGGAGACGCAGCCATTCGTGCTGGGCGTGGGGGTGCACTACACGTTCCGCATCCCGGGATTGCCGGGAGTCCCCGTCGTCCCCGGGGTTTAGCCGCCAACTCGGGCTCGCCGCGACGGAAATCCGGATCGGTGCATCACGCCTAATGCGGGGGTTTCAGTGGCGGAGGGGCAACACTAGCTTTCGGGGCGCCCGCCGGGGCGTTTTTGGTGCAGGTATACTCGATTGGGGACGGGACTTGACCGTGAGGCGATTCAGTCGACTAGTCGTGATGGTGAGCGTGGTGAGCATGGCGGCCGGATGCTCGCTGGCGTTCGACGCCGGCACTCTCGGTGTGAGGGTCAGCATGGCCGAAGGCGCGGGCCAACCGCCCCAGGGCACCGAGTTCCAGGTCACGAAGAAGGCCGTGTTCCTATTCTTCGGTGTGCTGACCGCCTCCAACCCCAGTCTGGAGAACATTCTGGGGGGCCAGCTCCTCGACGGCTCCGAGGTGCAGAATCTGGAGATCAGGGTCCGTAGCCGCTTCCCCGACATCTTGGTGTCCGTGCTGACGGCAGGACTTATTGTCCCCAGGTCGGTGACCTTCCATGGATACGTGGTATCCGAAGACGGTGGCTCAGCCCCTTAGGCAGTTCCGTCTACCCTCACACCCCCAGCAGTCCTTCCAACGCGATAACCGATGCGGCGGCAGCGCCGCTGTGGAGCTGATCCCTGGCCGCACGCCCGGCGGCCGCTCGGGCCTCGGGGTGGTCGAGCCAGGCGGCCCATCGTCGAACCAGGTCTCGCACCGGATACCGGCTGCGGATCGCCCGAGCGCCCCGGGCCTGGACGAACCGCCGGGCGGCGGGGTCGTGGAGGACAGCGGGGCCGGCGACCACCGGAACTCCCAGGGCGGCCGGCTCCGCCACCGAGTGCACGCCCTTGGTGCCGAATCCCCCGCCGACGTAAGCGATGTCGGCCAGGCCGTAGAGATCCGACAGCACACCCGTTCGGCTCACGATGAGGAGCTGGGCATCGCCGACCTCCTCCGAGCCGTCCCAGGTCGCGGCGTCGATACCCCGGTCCCGAGCGCGGGCGAGGAGACGCGCGATCCCGAAGGGTCTTGGCGCGTGAGGGACCACCATGAGTCGGACCGGCGACGCCCGGGACACGAGCTTGGCGAAGGCATCGATGAGCACCTCCTCGTCGGGGGCGTGGGTGCTCCCGGCTACCATCACGGTGGCCGCCGACGCCCACCGGGCCAAAGGGCCAATGACGGCCTCACGCGGCGTGCGCTCCAGGAGGTAGTCATCCCGGGGATCCCCGGTGACGTAGACGGCCTCCCGCCTGGCGCCCAGCCGAACCCAGCGGGGGACCTCGTCGGCGTCCGGGACGCCCACGAACGCCAGCCGGCGGTGCACGGTCCCGAGGAGCGCGCTGACGGGCCATCGGAGGCGAGCGCTGTGGGGACCGACGGCGCCCCCGACCACGGCCACCGGCACACCCCAGGCCGAGGCCCCAGCGACCATTTCGGGCCAGAGATCCCCCCGAGAAACCACGACGATCGCGGGCCGTAGGGCGTTGAAGACGGCCGCCACCGCCGAGGGAAGCTCGGCGGGGGCGTAGTCCGTCCGATCCACGGGGTGGGGATGGGGCCAGGCTGCCACGGATGGGGAGGAATAGGTCAGGACGGTCTGCCATGACGGGTGGCGGTCCCGGACGAGGGCCGCGATGGGGACGACGACCTGTGACTCACCCACCGACGCGGCGTGGAACCACACCAAGGGCGTCTCGCTGCGCGTGTCCGAAGCCCAGTTGGTCCATCGTGCGGCCGCGCCCCGCCGCCCGGTGCGGGCGTCGGCCAGCTTACCAGGGGGCAGCGGGACCAGGTGGAACAGTCTTGCTGCGGCTCGATAGACGAGATTCATGTTGAAGAATATGGTAATGACTGACTATCTGAAGGCGACGAGACAGGCGCGTTACAGCCTCACCTTCGCCCTGCCGCTCTTGTTGTTGTACGAGGGGTTGGCCGCGGCTATGTCCCAGTCGGATGCAGCCAACATTCGCAACGGGGCGGACGTGCTCCTCAAGACGGTGTTCGTCGCGTTGGGGGGCCGTGGTGGCGTGACGTTCTTTGGCGTGCTGCTGTTCGGTGTGGGAGCATGGTTGGTGTTCCGGGACGGCCGGAAGCATCCCGGCCGGCTGCAGCCGTCGTATCTCGGCATGATGTTGGCGGAGAGCGTGGTCTACGCGGCCGTGTTGGGGACGGTGGTGTCGACATTGTCGTCGCTGCTCCTATCGGGCTCATTGGCTGTCGTCCAGCAAGGGAGCTTCGAGCAATTCACGTTCGGAACGCAACTGGTGGTGTCCTTGGGCGCCGGCCTCTACGAAGAGTTGTTGTTCCGTGTGCTGATGGTCTCGGGCCTTGTGGCCCTGGGGCTCTGGCTGGGTTGGCGCCGGCCGGTAGCCATCGGCGTTGCCGTGGTGGGCAGCGCAGTCATCTTCAGCGGGTTCCACTACGTGGGTCCGCTGGGAGACACCCTCACCGTGTCGTCGTTCACGTTTCGGGCGGTGGCGGGCTTGGTGTTGAGCGGCCTGTATGTGACCCGGGGCTTTGGGATCGTGGCCTGGAGCCACGCACTCTACGACGTGGGAATAGCCTTGCTGGCATAACGGAACAGGGAGAAGCGCGGTCCTCGCACCTCTCCCTGTTCGGCGTCTATCGCTTGCCGGCGCCTGCCGTCAGGAGCCGCCCCCCGTGGTCCTCACGACGTAAATCGAATCCAGAATCATCCGCCACAGATCGATCTTTTGGGCGCCGCTAAACGCGCCTTCTTCGACGATGAACGTGGGCGTGGTGTTGACCCCGCTCTGAATGGCCAACCTCACGTCTTCGGCGATGAGCGTGCGCACGGCACCGCTCGTCACGCACTGCTGGAACGCCGCCTGGTCCAGCTCGAGCTGCTCCCCGAGAGAAACGAAGTACGGTGTGGGATCGGTCATGGGGGCCCACGTCTCCTGCGTCTCGAACAGCCGATCGTGCATGCGCCAGAATTGATCCTGTGTTGCCGCACACATCGCGTACTCGTGGGCTTCCGCGGCGTTGGCGTGGAGCGAGATGAGGGGGAGGTTCAAGAACGTGATCTTGGCCTTACCGGTCTCGATGTACTCGGCCTGCAACGCCTCCCACGTGGAGTCGATGAACATCTTGCAGAACGGACATTGAAAGTCGCTCAGCTCGTAGATCGTGATGGGCGCGTCGAGAGACCCCTTGGATCGGGCTTCCAGCATCGGGTCCGCAACCCCGGGGTCGAGGGGGATTCCGGTTGCGGTTGTTGTCCCGGTCGAGGCGGGTGTGCGTACCCACGCGGCCACGATCAGTCCAACCAGCACCAGCGCCGCGGCGGCTGCTCCAAGCGTCTTGGCACGGTTCACGTCATACATCCTTTATCTGCGATGATTACGTTCGACCCCTCTACAACCTCAGCGGCGCCGATTCGTTCCCTCAGCGACGCCACCGCAAAGTAACATTGTGGTCGGATAAGGGCGTGGCCACGGGAACGAACGAACTCACCACGACCGGAACCCGCCAGATGCGCTCCATGAACGGGTTCTCGGGGTCGGCCCGGCGCGCCACAAACCACCATGGGCCCGCCTCCAGGGACGCGTGAACCCGGCCCAGGCTGTCGGTTGTCAGCGTGACCTCTTCGTATTCAGTCACCAGGCTCGGAAAATCCCGGTACGCGCTTTCCTCCCAGCGGCGGAGGGAATCCGCGGCGGCGCCGGCCCTGAGGGCCAGCTCCCGGTCACTTCCCAGCTCCCGTCGCATGCGTCCCTCGAGCTCGGCCTCCTCTCGGGAAAGGCCGTCGTAGGCCGTTCTGAAGCGGGCATACGTGGCGGCGTAGTCCGGGGAACCACGCTCCATGGCGCTCAGAGTATCGGCTAGATCCGCCACGGCCTGGCGGGCCTCCGACCATTCGGAGCTGAGGGCGGTGATGGAATCCGGGTCCTTGCGCCGGTACGTCTGCAGCTCTGCCTCGAGCACGGAGAAGTCCGGTCTCGGCGTCGCGGCCTCCTGCTCCAGGGAATCGAGGATCCGGTCGACGTCGTATGGGATGGCGACGATCTCGAGGCCGGCGAGGGGAACGTGGTCGAGACTCGCCCTCAATTCCACCGCGCCCTCGCCGCCACATGCCCCCCCCATGAGCGAGGCCATGAGAAAACCCGCCGGAGGGAACCGGCGGGTTTTTCTCGTGGTGTGAAACCGTTGTGTGTGAAGCAATGCCGAGGTCTTAGTCGACGATCAGTCCGCCGAAGTTGTACAGCCGGGGATCGACCGCCTTGCCGTCCTTCAGGACCTCGTAGTGTACATGGTGATTGGTTGCCCAACCCGAGTTGCCGACTTCCGCGATGATCTCGCCCCGCACGACGTCCTGGCCGGCGCGAACGAGAACCTCAGAGCAATGGGCGTACCGCGTCTTGAGGCCATCGCCGTGGTCGACGGTGACCGTGAGGCCGTATCCCACCTTGTTCCCAACGTCCACGACCCGCCCGGCGGCCGCCGCCATGATGCCGGCTCCCTTGGGGGCCACCACGTCGGTGCCCTCATGCGGGCGATCGTCTTGGAAGATGGGGTGTTTGCGGTTGCTGCTGAAAACGCTGGAAACGAAGCCGTCTACTGGGAGAATCGAAGGGGTGCGGTCTAGGAGGTCACGATAATCGGTCAGTGTATCGACGGCCTGCTGGTACGACGCTGCCAGCATCAAGGCCCGGCGGTTGAGGCTCTCCAGCGTAGAGCGGGCCACCAGGCTCCGCTGTCCCAGCGTGGTCTCCGTCAGCAGCACCTGCTCGGGAGTCTGGGTCGGCACCGGGCCACCGACACCGGCCTGGAGCACATCCGGATTGGAG
>JBDHAF010000223.1:0-5495 GCA_039588255.1 Gemmatimonadota bacterium
ATGGCTCGAGTATGTGAAATCTGTGGCAAAGGGCCCACCTTCGGGCACAATGTGAGCCACGCCAACAACAAAACCAACCGCCGCTGGTACCCCAACTTGCAGCGGGTCCGCGCGGTCATCGACGGAACTCCCAAGCGCATCCGGGCTTGTACCTCCTGCATCCGGTCGGGGAAGGTCGTCAAGGCCCCCCGGGGACCCACCGCCGCGTCCCAAGCCAGCTAAAAAAAGGGGACCATCGAGGTCCCCTTTTTTACGTCCAGTCGTTCCAGTCCATCTCATTCCGACAGTAACTCGATCCGGGCAAGTTCGGCGCCATCGCCGGACCGGTGGCCCAGTTTGAGGATCCTCGTGTAGCCCCCCGGCCGCGACGCGAAGCGCGGCCCGATCTCCTTGAACAGCCGGTCGGCGGCCTTGCGGTTCTTGATCCGCCGCTCGATCTGGCGGCGGCCGTGGAGGTCCCCCCGGCGCGCCAGCGTGATGAGGCGCTCGGCGAAGGGCCTGAGCTCCTTAGCCTTGGCCACCGTGGTCTCGATGCCGTCGTGGGCAAAGAGGGACGAGGCCATGTTGTTGAGCAGCGCCTTGCGGTGCTCGGCGGTGCGGCTCAGCGCCCGACCTTTGACGCGGTGCCTCACGGAACCCTCCCGGCCAGCGGCCCGTCCGCCCCGGCGCCCGTGACGACGAGATCGCCGTTGGCCTCGTCGAACGACATCCCGAAGCTCAAGCCTTCCCGCCGCAGGAGATCCCCAATCTCGCCCAGGGCCTTCTCGCCGACGTTCTTGACCTTGAGCATGTCCTCCTCGGAGTGCCGCACCAGGTCTCCCAGGGTGTTGATGTTGGAGTTCTTCAACGAGTTCACCGACCGCACCGAGAGCCCGCACTCGTCGATGGGGCGCGCGAGGAGCTCTCTGAGGTGCACCAGGTCCTGCCCGGCCGTCTGCTCTTCCCCGCCGGCGATCTCGGGGGCGCTGCTGAACTCGAAGAAGTACTTGAAGTGCTCCTGGAGCAATGCAGCCGCGTAGGCCACCGCGTCCTCCGGCGTAATCGTGCCGTCGGTCTCGACGGCTATGGACAGCCGGTCGAAGTCGGTGCGCTGCCCGACCCGGGTCTCCGCCACCGTGAAGTTGGCGCGGCGCACCGGGTTGTAGATCGAGTCAATGCGCACCAGGTCCACCGGCAGGGAGCGGTCCGACGGGTGCTGCGACGATTGCACGTAGCCACGGCCCCGGTTCACGTAGAACTCTCCGGAGATTTCCCGATCTTCCTGCAGCGTGAACAGCAGGTGCTCGGGATTGGGAAGGTCCACCGACCCGTGGGCCTCCAGATCCTTGGCCCGCACCGAACCCGCCTTGTCCACGCTCAAGTGAAGCACGACTTCCTCCACGTCCTCGGCGAGGACAGGGGTCAGCGCCTTGAGCCGCTGGATGATCTGATGGATGTCCTCGGCGACGCCGGGAACCGTCTGGTGCTCGTGCACCACGCCGTCGAGACGGAAGGCCCACACCGCGGCGCCCTGCAGTGAGGAGAGCAGCATCCGCCGCAGCGCGTTCCCCAGCGTGTGACCGAAGCCGCGCTCCAGTGGCTGCAACCGAAACTCGGCCGCGTTGGGATTGCCCTCGAGGGCAATCTTCTCGACCACGTGCGGTCGAACGAGGGTGCTAAGGTCGATTTTCATGGCCTGTTATTTCGAGTAAAGCTCGACGATCAACTGTTCCTGCGCCACAGTGGGGATCGCATCGCGGGTGGGACGCTCGGTCACCGTGCCCGAGGCCTTCTTCGTGTCGATCGTAATCCAGGAAACCGGCGCACCCCGGGACAGGGCCTCGAGCGAAGCCCGGACCGAAGTTAATTCTCTGCTCTTTTCCGTCACGCCCACGACCTCGTTGGGACGCACCTGGTACGACGGGACGTCCACCACCCCGCCATTCACCTCGACGTGGCGGTGCCGCACGAGCTGGCGCGCGCCTTTGCGGCTCGCGGCGAGGCCCATGCGGTAGACGATGTTGTCCAACCGCATCTCCAGCGCAGCCAGCAAGTTCTCGCCGGCCACGCCCGGGAGTTGACGCACCCGGTCGAACGTGGAGCGGAACTGGCTCTCTGAGAGCCCGTAGCTACGCTTCACCTTCTGCTTTTCCCGCAGCTGCTTGGCGTACTCGGAGACCTTTCTCCGCCGACCGGGCGACGGCCCGTGCTGTCCCGGTGCATACGCCTTTCGCTCAATGGCACACTTCTCGGTGAGGCACCGGGTGCCCTTGAGCATCAGCTTCTCTCCCTCACGCCGACACTGCTTGCAGGCCGGCCCCGTATATCGCGCCATGTTACACGCGCCTCTTCTTGGGTGGCCTGCACCCGTTGTGGGGAATGGGGGTGACGTCGCGAATCGAGAGGATCTGCAGACCGGCGGAGGCCAAGGCCTGAATGGCCGACTCCCGTCCGGCGCCCGGACCCTGCACGCGCACGTGCAGCCGTTTGACGCCGAGGTTCATCGCTTCCCGTCCACAATTCTCCGCCGCAACGGTGGCAGCGAACGACGTGGACTTCTTCGAACCCTTGAAACCCGATTTGCCGGCCGAACCCCAGGCAACTGCGTTTCCCTTCGCGTCCGCAATCGTAATGAGCGTATTGTTGAAGGTGGCGGTAATGTGGGCAACGCCCTCCGCCTCCACGACTTTTTTCGTGCGTTTCCCTGATTTGGGCTGAGCCATACTTATTTCTTCGCGACCCTTTTCTTACCGGCGATGGCGCGACGCGGCCCCTTCTTCGTCCTGGCATTGGTGTGTGTCCGCTGCCCGCGGGCGGGCAGGCCGCGACGGTGGCGTACACCGCGGTAGCTCCCGATGTCCATCAAGCGTTTGATGTTCATCGCCACTTCGGTGCGCAACGCGCCTTCGACCTTGACGTCCCGCTCGATGATCTGACGCAAACGGGCGACCTCGGCGTCCGACAAATCGCGAACCCGCGTCTGCGGCGCAACGGCCGTTTCGTCCAGAATGCGCCGGGACGTGGACACACCGACGCCGTAGATGTACGTCAACGCAACGCCGACACACTTCTCGCGGGGCAGGTCGACACCGGCAATGCGTGCCATGTCTAACCCTGCCGTTGCTTGTGTTTCGGGTTCCGGCTACAAATGATCCGCGTGACACCCTTGCGGCGGATCACCTTGCAGTACTCACACAACGGTTTGACGCTGGAACGAACCTTCAAGCGACGCTCCCAAAAGGAGTGGATTTTGGATCAAGCTAATTAATGTAGAAGGAGCGTAAGTTGGACGCAAGTGAGGACTTACGGGGTCACGCGGACCTCTCTGAGCCGCCAGCGCCCGTCCACGCGACGGAAACCCAGAAAGACCGTTTCGATCCGCTCGTCGGCGGTCCCCCTGACCACGTAGCGCCGGGCCAGTTGGGCGTAGGCGTGGTCTTCCGAGGCCTCGCGGATCCGGCGAAGCTCGAAGGAGATCTCGTCGGCGGGAGACAGGTACTCCTTGAGGACCTGGGCCGCATGGGCCGGCTTCAACCCCTGGTGATGGCCGCTCTCCGGTAGTTGGAGGCGCACCGTGTCACTGGAGGCGAAGAGCGCCGCGTAGTCATGGCTGAGCCAGGCGGTCCGGCCCAACTCCACGGCCGCCTCCAGCTCCGACTGGGCGCCCGCCTGCCCCGGGTCGCCCAACGGCAGGATACCTGCCACCGCCACAACGACGGCCACGGGCCAGGTTGTCACGCGATTGCTTCGCATATCTGCTGATACACCACTTCCGGTTGTTTGGACCGGGTGATGGGTCGACCCACCACCAGATGCGTGGCACCGGCCTCGGCAGCGGCCCGAGGATCCGCGGTGCGACGCTGGTCTCCCAGCTCCGAACCGGGAGGGCGAATGCCCGGCACCACCAGCCACGTCTCGTGGGTAACCGCCGACCGCATGGTTCCCAGCTCCCAGGGCGAGGCCACGACTGCCCCGATGCCGTTTGCGACGGCCAGCCTTGCCAGGCGGGACACCTCCTGGTGCAGCTCGACGGCGTCGCGCCCGATGGCTTCAGCGTAGCGCTCGGGCGTGTGGGAGGTCAACACCGAGACCGCGGCTAGCCGCATCGGGCCGGCGGCGTCGGCCGCCGCCCGGAGCATCTTGGCCCCCCCGAGGGCGTGGACCGTGGCGAGATCCACCCCAAGGTCCTGAGCCGCGGTCACGGCCCCAGCCACGACGTGGGGGATGTCGTGCCATTTGAGATCCAGGAAGACCCTGATTCCCCGATCCTGGAGCGCCCGGATCACTTTGGGCCCTTGGGGGAGGAACAGCATGGGCCCCACCTTGGCCCAGCGGAGCTCGGGAAGTTGATCGGATAACCGCAGCGCCTCGTCCTCGGTTGGGACGTCGAAGGCAACGATGATTTCAGCCAATGTTCCTCCAGGCCGCGGCGAGGCGCTCGGGACACCGCGGATCTGCCAGAAAAGCCGTGCCCACCCCGACGAGCGTGGCCCCCGCCTCCAAGTATTGTTTGACATCCTCGGCCACCCGAATGCCGCCGATCCCGACGACCGGGAGGCCGGTTCGTTGGTGCACCCGCCGGGTGGCCAACACCCCGACGGGCAACAGCGCCGGTCCACTCACCCCTCCGTTCCCGGCGCCGAGCCTGGCCTCTGCGGGAAGCCCACCGTGGAGCTCCCGGTAGAGGAACCCGGGCATCGTGTTGACCACCGAGAACCCCGCGGCGCCCGCGACCGCCGCGACCTCGGCGGTGGCGGCGATGTCGGGCAGCGTGGGAGCCAGCTTCACGATGAGTGGCGTGTCCGTGGCATCCACGCACGCCCGCACCAGCGCGGACAGCACGTCGCGGTTGGCCCCAAACTCCTCACCGCCCTGCTCCGTATTCGGGCACGAGACATTGAGCTCGAAGGCCGTCACGACGGCCCGATCCCGTAATCCCCGCACCACCGCAACGTAGTCACCCGGCGTGTTTCCCACGACGTTGACGATGACCTTGGCCCGCTGGAGGTGGCGCTCCAACCACGTCAGCTCCACTTCGGCCACACGCGCCAGACCCGGGTTGGCCAGCCCCACCGAGTTGAGCATGCCGCCTCGAAACTCCGCCACCCTGGGGCTCGGGTTGCCCAATCGGGGCTCCGGACTCACAGCCTTGGTAATCACGCCGCCCAGCCGGTCGAGGTCGATCACGCCGGCGACCTCCCGGCCGAACCCCGCCGTCCCCGCTGCCAGCAGCACCGGGTTCTGAAACGAAGCACCGAAGACGTCAATCATTCACCGCGACCTCAGAACGACGTTGTTCATCAACGTGCGAATGGAATCTTCCACCGCAGTGTACTCCGGCGGATAGTCCCCAGCCGCAGCCCCCACGTAGGGGGATGACGCGTATTGGCGAGTGAGGACCTGGCCAACCGAATCGGCGATCTCCGGCCGCAGCGCGGCCGCCGCCAGCAGCGCCTTCGGGGCAATCACCGAGCCGGGGTACCGTTCGGCCACCAGGAGAAACAGCCTGCCCGCCA
>JBDHAF010000224.1:0-9119 GCA_039588255.1 Gemmatimonadota bacterium
GCCCAATCCGCCGGCGCCGGCGTCCCGCCGCACGCACTAAGGATGATCATGCCTAGACCCACCGCGACAAGTGATTTCATTCGTGCCTCCCCAAGTTGGTGCTGCGTCCTAACTAGTTGTAGACAGAACTGCATAATGAATTATCCCTTGCTCTTTGCTGCCATTTCACACTCCATCGCGCGATTAGACTGCAACCGTCGCCGCATAAACCCACGCTGCATAAACCGCATTAGTGCAGCGATAAGGGAACGCAAGGGTCGGAGGCTGCTCGTTCCTTTCTTCATATAGGCCTCCACCGGAACCTTGGAGGCCCAGCCAAGTTAGGTCCAGGACGGAGTCGCCGCCAACTTGTGCAGTCAATACACGTAGTAGGAATGTCCTCGAAACGTGAACATTCACTCATGCAGGACGGAAGCAGCTGCCGGGAGGGTAAGGGCCATCACTGATCAGCGAGTGGCGCCCCACGTCCATCGCTGTGAGCCGTCGGAACCGTCACTTGGTTGTGGCGAGGCTCCCAGGGTGTAGAATTGTCCTCATGCCAATAAGGGTCTTCATCAGCCATTCGTCTCCGGACAAGGCGCTCGCCAACCGCTTCGTGCGTGCAATGAGGGCGGCCATCAACATCCCGACCAGAGAGATTCGCTGCACCTCACTCCCGCAATACGCCCTGCCGGTCGGAAGCAGGGTCTCTAGCAGGCTGAGAACAGAAATCGAAGGCGCGGATGTAGTCGTCGGTCTGATTACGCCCAAGAGCCTTCAATCGAGCTATGTCCTGTTCGAGCTCGGTGCCGCTTGGGGCAAGGGCAGGCGGACCTTTCCCCTCCTCGCGAAGGGCGTCCGAACGAACAGCCTCCCCGAATTGATGAAGGAGATAAACTACGTCTCGATCACCGAGCGAGGGGTTGTCAAGAAGGTTCTCTCAGATCTCGCCGCCGTCTTGAGGCTTCCGCTGAGGACGTCTTATGCGTCGGGGTTCGACGCTGAGGTCGACGCGCTGGTGCGGGTGGCAAAGCCTCGAAAGAAGAAGCGCTAAAAGAACGGCGACATCAAGAAGTGGCTGCCCGAGCAAGTACGTAGGTCGCCCAAGGCGATATCGTCGCCTCGGACACCCAGTCGCAGGGGTCGGTCTCGTTTCCCAGAGGTCGGTACGTTCGGAGGGGCACCAAGTCCGCACGCCGGTACACTTCGTGGTACGCCTCATCTGTCCAGAAGATGTCGTCGACGGGCCGCCGGTCATCCACGTCGAGCATCACGATCTGTACCTTGTCCCCGGTTTTCGCACTGCGGTTCCCGGGGAAGTCCTTCGTCGTGAAGGAGGCCCATTCGTTCGTGTAGATCTCCGGCGCAGAGACGAGGCTCACGATTCGGCCTGTTCCCGGCATAATCAGGCGTCCGAGGGCTTGGAACAGCGCGACCCTCCGCGTCATCGTCGCGATATTATCGAACGTGAACACCGATAGCACGAGGCTATAGGCATCGGCTGAAAACTGATCCAGCGCCCCGTCCGCGACAACGTGATACTCGCCGTCCGGATCTCGCTCTCGTGCCTTGGTCACCATGTGCTCCGCGATATCCACGCCGACGGCGTCGTATCCCAACTTCCGCAGGAAACGTGTGGAGCGCCCGGTGCCGCATCCGAAGTCCAGGGCCTTCGTGCCTTGTACGTGCTCGCTAAGGATTGACGGCAGATCGCGATACGCCAGGTAGTATGTGCCGGGGAACTCGAGCGCCGCGTAGGCATCCGCGCGCTCGGCGTCCTCGTAGATGTTGGAGAAGTCATCCTTCATACAGATAACCCCCGGAGCGTCCAGCTAACGGCTCTGCGCATCAGCTGCGGTGTGCTATCGCTTTAGCTATAAGATGCGGATCGCTTGACAGGACCTTTCAATGCTCATGACTGCAATGACCTCCCTACGAACCACAGCCGGTGATGCCGTTGTTCAATACGACATTCTGTACCAAGCGAAACCTCGTCGGTTCTCAAGAGAGTTCTGGATGGGCGCGACCATGCATAGGTCGCCATCGGAAAGAAAGAGGACCGGCAAGTACTCCCCTCCCGGGTCGCGCAAAGGAGACTCTGGTGTCAATCTCCAACTATCGAGTTGGAACGGATCGGCGCTCCACACCGAGGGTTGGGCAGTTCCTCTCGCGTTGATGGAGGCAACGTGGGCCCAAAGGTTGTCGCCATTGCCGGAGAACCACGTTGCCGCCAATTCTCCAGGTCCACGCCCTGCCAGAAACGGGAAATACAGCGGTTCCTCGCCCGTGACGATCGTCCAGGACTCCCAGGTCTTCCCTTGATCTCTGGAACGGCCCAACCAGAGGTCTGAGCCCTCACTCCACAAGTGATACAGCGCTCCATCGGCATCCCAGGCCATCGGCTCCACCCAGCGCGGCAGAACGTCTGGATCCGATGGATCGGAACCCCAGGCGCGGTTCCCGGGTGGTGTCAGCTTTTCCCAGGTCTTGCCTCCGTCCATACTCACGGCAATAAGATCCACACCCTCATCGTAACGGTTCCCGGATGCCGACCGCGGCGTGATGCGCACGGCGATCTCTCCTCTTGGCCCCAAGGCTAGATGACTGGAGCCTCCCTGGGGATGGACACGGGGTCGTTCCGTCCACGTGTGTCCGGCGTCCGTGCTCACCGCATGGCTGACACCTTGGCCGTCATTCCAGATCGCGTGCACAACTCCGTCCGGCGCCACCTCAATCCAGGGCCGGTCGTCGAACCGATCCTGCGACAAGTACGTCCACGTCCAGGTCTCGCCGATATCCGGACTCACACCCACCGCTACGTGTGTGCCCTCTCCTCTGGTGCGGTCAAACCCCATGGTCAGGAAGTACAGTGTTCCGTCCGGGGCAACAGCCAGGTCGACGTCCGAATTGCCTATGGCTCCTTGGGCGGGGGTTCCGACGTCGACCGACCCCCAGGTCGTACCGGCGTCGATGCTCATGAACAGCTTCGGCGGCTGCCGGGACTCTTCGATAGCCTGAGTGAAGCCGGCTACGAACAACGCGCCTTCCGGGTGTTCGACCACCATTGGCTCCCGAACAGCAACGCGGGCGAGATGCTCAATGGGCGCTGACAGAGTCAGCGGTGTCAACGCCGGCGGACGATCCGCAGGACCGTTGGACACTCCAGTTCGCTGGCAACCGAAAGGTCATAGCGTTGACGTTCTCCGAAGCAGCTCTGACACAGTCACGAATTGGTATCCGCGATGACGCAGGCCTTCAATAATCTCCGGCAAGGCAGCGCGGCTAGTCGCGCGAGCCCGGACCTCCACATGCAGAAGAACGATCGAACCCGGGCGCGCGCGATTGAGGACGTACTGCACAATCCGCTCGGGCTCCCGCGCGATGCCCGGATACGAGTCCGGCTCGAGATCCCACAAGATAGTGGGCCGGTCGGCGCGAGCGAGATACCACGGTAGCACCACCAGGCGTTTTCCGTACGGCGGCCGGAAAGGCGGCGCCCCGCTCTGTCCCGCTGCCTGAATGAGTCGGTCGGTCTGCTCAATCTCGCGGCGGACAAAACGCGGCGTCTTCAGCACCATCCGGCGGTGCGAGTGCGAGTGGTTACCAAGCTCGTGACCTGCCGCGACGATCCGCGCCGCCACGTCCGGATGGTCAGTCAGAGCCGTCCCTATGACGAAGAAGGTGGCGGGCACTTGATATTCGGCCAGGATATGGAGAACCGAATCGGTGTATGGGATCGTGGGGCCGTCATCAAACGTGAGGGCAACCAGCGAGTCAGGCGTTTCGACCCGCGTAACAAGCGTCCCGAACAGTTGGTGCGCCCGGGATTTGCTGAGTCGCCAAGCGCCCCACGAGGCGGTGATTCCCACGGTGAGCAGGATACCAATAGCTGCCAGGATTCGGGTCGGACGCTTCAAGGGCCTAGCCCCTTCACTTGCACGTGCGGCCTAACGGTATTGCGCATCACAACTCAAGGACCTTCCTCTGAAAACCAGCGTCGTCAGCCCTACCGCTCGGACAGGAAACGCAAAATCTCACGCATAAGCCTCTCACTCTCTGACGTCTCGAAAATGAACTGCGCGTGGGCCGACCCGTCGAGCACCACGAGCTCCTTCGGGGCCGGTGCTTGCTCGTACTGCTCGCGAATCCCCGGAAGTCGCAGCGTACCGCTGCCGGTGGTGTCGCCTCGACTCGTGATGAAGAGTTTTCTACCATGCATCCGCTCTGGCTCGTCGATTGCAGAGTGTGCCAGCAGCACAATGCGGTCGATCTCGCCGGGTGGCGCCGCCGCCGCCGCTTGGGCCGCAGCCCCTCCCCCGAAGCTGGCGCCGACGACCGAGACCGTCTCTGCACCGGTCTCATGCAGGTATCTGACCGCGGCCAGCACATCGAAATGGACTCCCTCGTCACGAGACGTGGATTGTGGTCCGCCGCGCGACCGGCCGCGTCCTCGGAAATCGATGGCCACGACGCGAAATCCAGCCGTCGCCAGTGTTTGCGCCTGCGTCGCCCAACTCTCCTTAGTGAACCGGCCTCCGTGAGCCAGCACGACGCCGCGGTCTCCGGTCCCGTACACGTGCGCGTACACAACGCCCCCGTCTTGGGTCGCAAAGGACACGCTTTCCTGCGCCTCCTGGCTGCACACAAACACGAGAGCCACCATGGCGACTTTACCAATGGGCATGCGGCAATCCTCTTGATTGGGCCATGCGGCGATTCCGGAGTGCAGCGATCAGAGACCGCTCAATCTGCGCTACTGCACCAAGCGATTGTACTTCCGCAAGGCCGCAAGAAGCCGGTCGTGCGGCAGGGCATATACGGCGTTGCCGTTGATCCCGATCATCGTCTCGGCTGCTACCATCGCGTTGACAATCGCCTCTTCGGTCGCTTCGGCTGTTGCCTTGAAGAACGGCGACATCAAATCGTTTGGCAACATATCGAGGTCCACTACCTCCGAGCGATTCCACGCGCCTTGGTTTGCGGTCGAGAAGGCGATGAAGATGTCCCCCGACCCATTGGTGCCCAATCCACCCACGCGGCCAATGCCGATTGGAACGCGACGGGCCAGCCGTTTGAGTTGGTGCGGCAACAGAGGTGCGTCAGTTGCCACCACCACGATGATCGAGCCGTTCTCGCCCCCCTCAGATCCGCGGTGGATCTGAGGCCGCATGTCCGTGATTTCCCGGCCAACCGGCACGCCTGCGATCATGAGACCTTCGCGCCCCCCGTAATTACACTGTACCAACACACCCACAGTATGGGCTCCGACGCGTCGGGAGGCCGTGCCGATACCTCCCTTGAACTGGTTGCATATCATCCCTGTGCCGCCACCAACCGATCCCTCTGGTACAGGTCCGCCAGATCCAGAGTTCAAAGCTTCGAAGGCATGCGTTTTGTCCACGTGAAAGCCGTTGATGTCGTTGAGCACACCATCGTAGGTTTCGGCCACCACTGGTAGACCCCACCAGACGTCTGCCACCAGAGGATCCGTGATGCGCTCGTCTCGCATCCACTCGATCACTGCATCCCGCACCACACCAACACTGTGGGTATTAGTGATCATGACCGGGCCCTCGAGAAATCCCGACTCCTCCACCCAGGTCGTGCCCGTCATCTCCCCATTGCCGTTCAGCGTGTACCAGCCAGCGAACACTGGGGAAAATTCCTTGCCACGCGGCAAGATCGCGGTAACGCCTGTGCGAATCGGACCTCTTCCCACCTGCAGGGTACCGTCACCTTCAATGAGCGTGACATGCCCGACAGTCACCCCGGCGACGTCGGTGATCGCGTTCAGTGGCCCCGCCGTGCCCTGAAACGGCACGCCAAGATCTCGAGCGCGAGGCTTGCTCTGCCCCTGAGAGTTGGTCACGAAACCCACCGCCAAGAGAACGGCACCGAAGAACCACCTAGGACATCTTGGCATGTCAGTCACCTCGAGGTTAAAGCGACAAAGACGATGTGTTCTGCCTAACGGCTCTGCGCATCAGCTGCGGCGTTAACAGCCAGCGGGCGAGACAATGTGGACCGTGTGAAATTCTATCCCAGCGCATAAATGCAATGGCCTTCCTTTTGAACCCGAGTCGCGCCGTCTGCTGCATGCGCTTGCTAGGCAGCATTCTGTCCAGTGCATGGTTCCCTACTGACCCGGACCCCGACGCGGCGGTGCGTCGCCATTCCAAATGTCACTGGCGATTAGCCAGCTACCATCTGGCTGTCGCACGTAGGTATGAACGTTCTTGCCCGTCACCTCAATCGGCTGTGGCACCCTCGCAAGAACAAGCTTAAGACGATAGTGACCGCGGGACATCGCCCAGTCGCCGCAGACGCGCACCTCGACAACCTCTAGCGAATGGGCAACATCCGTGAACTGAGCATCGAGCTCGCGAAATAGATTGGTGTATCGCGTTTCTATCGCCGCCCGTCCGATGATGGTCGGTTCTTCCGGCGGCATCCAAATGGCGTCCTCAGCAACCACGGCGGCAATTGCACCGGCATCGGCCGATGCGAACGCGTGGTCGATCGCTTCACTGACCTTCCTAATTGCAGCCACGTCCGCACCAACTGTTGTGCAGGGAGTCTGTGCCCGAGCGTCCATAGGAGCCGCCAGGAGGGCGACGATGACACCACGAGCGATGAGGATGTTCAGCTTCACGAGCGACGCTCCTTCCCGCGATGACGTAAATGCTGCCTAACGGCTCGGCCCATCAGCGGCGTGATCAGCGTGCGGGCGAGTGATTGCCGAACGTTTGAAACCCCAATCCAGCGCACAACTACAATGACCTTCCTTTTGAAATCGCGAGCGCCGCCAGCTGCATGGGCTTGTCAGGCGGTGCTCCCCTCGTCTGGTCCGAGCGCCAGCGCGGTCGGGTGACGTGGCTCATAAAGCCCGAGCACGCTCCCGCCGGGAAGCTCGAGCGCCGTTACGCGACCCCACGCCTCCTCCCGGATCGGCCGGGCGAGAGCCACGCCGTTACGTTCTAACTCAGCGACGGTGCGTTGCAGATCGTCGCACATCAGATATAGCTCTTGCGAGCCTTCTTCGGCGGGGTGGACGGCCAGCTCCGCCGGCGGCAGCGCGAAGATCAACCAGCCCTCGCCGGCATCGACAGCCCGCCAACCGAGCACGTCTCGTAAGAAGGCCCGTACATCGTCGGCCTGGCGGGAATAGATGAGAGCATGGATGCCGGTTATCATGGACTCCCTCCGGTCATTTGTGTGTGGCGGGCATCCGCCTAACGGCGCTGCCCATCAGCTGCGGCGTGACCAGCCAGCGGGCAAGCCGATGTTGACCGTGTGAGATCCCTGCCCAGCGCATAACTCCAATGACCTTCCTTGTTAAAACGTGAGCGCCGTCAGCTGCATGAGCTTGTTAGGCGGTGCGGATTCATATACTAAGTGCAACAACGTCCCGCAAAAGGAAAGGTGACCTGGGATACGGTAGTCTTCTGTTCTCGACCAAGAGAGGAAGCCTACCATGACGTACCGCCAGATCACCTTCGAAGAAAGATATACGCTCGGCCTGCTGCGGCGGCAGGGGTGCACGCCGGCCGTCATTGCCCACATCCTCGGCCGCCACCGCAGCACGATCCTGCGGGAGATCCGGCGCAATCGCTCGACGAGCGACGGCACCTACCGCCCCCAGCTGGCTGACTGGTACGCGTGCGGCCGGCGATCGCGGTCGCGGCGCAATCGCCGGTTTACCGCGGCCGAGCTGCAATGCGTGCGTGCGCTGCTCGAGCAGCAGTGGAGTCCGGAACAGGTCGCTGGCTACCTGCGGCGCCAAGGCCTCCTCCGCATCAGTCATGAAACGATCTACCGCTACATCTGGGCCGAGAAGCGGCAGGGCGGGACCCTGTACACGCACTTGCGCGGGAGCCGCAAACACCGGCGCAAGCGCTACGGGAGATACGACAGCCGCGGGCGTGTGGCGGGCAAGCGCCCCATCACGGCGCGCCCTGCGGTGGTGGCGACGCGGCGCCAGGTCGGCCACTGGGAGGTGGACACCGTGGTCGGCCCCGGGCGGCCCTGTCTGTTGAGCCTGGTGGAGCGGAAGACCGGCTACGTCGTGCTCGGCCAGTTGCGGGCGCGCACCACGGCGGACGTGAACCGGCGCGCGACACAGCTGATTCGACGCCAGCCCCGGCCGGTCCGAACCATTACGGCGGACAACGGAACGGAGTTCCATGGCTACCCCGCGATCGAGCAGGCGACCGGCACCCGCTTTTACTTCGCCACGCCCCATCATGCCTGGGAACGCGGCACCAACGAAAATACCAACGGGCTCATCCGCCAATATGTGCCGAAGAAACAGAGCATGGCGCACCTGACGCAGCACGACTGCAATCGGATCGCAACGCAACTCAACACCCGGCCTCGCAAACGACTCGGCTTTCGTACCCCGGAGGAGTGCTATGAACCGTAACCTTCAATGTTGCACTTCAAAGTTGATATCAAGCACGGACCCTTACGGCTACAGCCGGCGCCGGGCTCGCATGTCATTCCAACACTGGCGAATGAAATCGACCGTCTTAGGTTCGAGAGGTTCGTTCTTGTTACCCGCAAACATGTATCCCACGAACGACAGTCGGTTACCAACGCCCCCTAGGTACTCAGTCACCGAGTCAGAATCGGGGGCGGCAGTGGTTGGCGTACTTAACTCACCATCCGCCGCGATATCAACGTAGAAGCACGCATTTTTGAGCCTTTGAACGCCTCCATCCCGAAGAAGCTTGAGGCCGCCATCGAGGGGCGTGCCGGTCTCTGCGGTGTCTGTAATTTTCGCTGCAGCTCGATCTATGGCGTACTCGGCGGGATCTGTGCCTTCGTCAAGAGAGAGCTCGCCTGAGGCGATCGCCCGCCCGATTCTGTACACCTCCTCAAACCCTGGGCGTGTCGCCTCTGCGATCAGAGCGACGAACTCAGTCAGGTCTTGCTTGGGGCCATGAAAGCGGATCACCTCCCGCAACCCATCCAGCGTGTCGAGCCCATTGAATGCTGCGATCGCGTAGAGAATTGATTTAGCTAGCTCTTCGTCGGCAATGACGGCCAACGCGAAGGCAGCACTGCAACGGTCGTGTTTGTGGAGAAGACGTGCATCCTTGTAGAGGGACGCGGCGTTCTCGAGCGCGGCTGCCGCGGCT
>JBDHAF010000225.1:0-5473 GCA_039588255.1 Gemmatimonadota bacterium
CGAGCGTCCCTTCGCTGGTACCTTCAACATCGGCATTGCCACAGAGCAGTTTGAGAGGAACGACTCCGGGGCAAAGGTCATCTCGCTGCCGGATGGAAAATTCCTGCATCTCTTCCAGCCTCGAGTCACACTCCTCCCGGATTGCTGGGACAACCTGGAGTGGGTGCTTCGCACACCTGTGGGGACGGCGTACCCTTGGGGCTCCGAGTTCCCCCTCGAGATAACGGTGTCTTCTGAATACCCACGTAAAGAGTACCAACTCACGGTGGAGGGCGTGCGGTTCTGATGACGACCACGCCGAAGACCTTTGTATTTGCGGTCATGCCGTTCCGGGCGGAGTTCGATGACATGTATCAGCTCGGGATCAAGGGCGCGTGCGAGGCGGCCGGCGCGTACTGCGAGCGGGTGGACGAGCAGATGTATGAAGGCATGGTCATTGAGCGCATTTACAATCAGATCAATAAAGCGGATCTGATCGTGGCGGAGCTGTCCGCCCGCTCGCCGAACGTTCTCTACGAAACCGGCTACGCGCACGGATTGGGCAAGCGCCTCATCCTGATTGGGCGGAGCGAGGACGACATCCCGCTCGACCTGAACCAGCACGCGCATGTCATCTACGGCGACAGTGTTTCGGTGCTCAAGTCTGAGCTGACGAAGCGCTTACGGTGGGCTATGGAGAACCCGGAGGAAAACCCGTCCAAGGCGGAGCTCTTTATTGAGTTCTACGTAGGTGGTAAGCCCTTGTCGTCGACAGATTCGGTCGAGATGCCGTTGTTGGGTACCAATGGAGCGGTTGAGGGTTTTGTCTTTCGGCTGGACATACATAACCGGACCGACCGTCCTTTTTCCCGGCGGCTCGGCCTGGCGGTCGTAACCGAGGACATTGGGAGGAATGAATCCGAGGCGAAGGTCGTCACACTTCCGGACAAAAGGTTCCTGCACCTGCTCGAACGCGAGGTTACCGTTCCACCCGGTGCCTGGGACAATGTCGAGTGGGTGCTGCGCGACCGCACGCAGTACTACAGCCCCCCAGTCGAGTTCGACATTGAGGTTGTGGCATATGCGGACTTTGGGTCCGTTCGATCCCCGCTCAGGGTCAAGCCGGCCTTCACGTCGTGAATTGAGAAAATAACCATGAGAGCAATAGCGGAAATCCAGGTCATCCCGATTGGATCCGGCGTTTCGGTTCGAAAAGAGGTAAAGCGAGCACATGGAATCCTGGCGGATTCAGGGCTCGAGGTCGGGCTGCACGCGAACGGCACGAACGTTGGGGGGGAGCTACACCGGATCCTGGAAGTCATCGAGGAGATGCTCGAGACGCTGCACGCCGAGGGGGTTGCCCGGCTCTCGACGCATCTCAAGATCGGCACCCGAACGGACAAGGAACCGTCGCTGGCCGGAAAGCTGTTCTAGATAAGCAGTCTAGCCGCGACCCTTCACGTCTCGAAGGATCTCACGGGCCGCGTTGTAGCCCGGGGCGCCGGTCACTCCACCTCCTGGATGGGTGCCGGCACCGCACAGATACAGGTTCTCTATCGGCGTACGGTAGCGAGCACACTCCGGCACCGGCCGCATGAAGAACAGCTGGTCCATCGTGAGTTCGCCGTGATAGATGTTGCCTTCGGTCAAGCCAAGGGTGTCTTCGAGATCTGCGGGCGTCAGCACGTGACGCTGCAGCACCGCCGACTCGAGGTTCGGTGCGTACTCGGCGAGTGTCTCGACGACAGCATCGCCCAGCGCCTGACGCCGCTCGTCGTCCCATTTCCCTTCCCGTAGACTGTAGGGCGCGTACTGCACGTGGATCGACACGATGTGCTTGCCGGTCGGCGCCAGGCTCGGATCCGTAACAGTGGGGATGATTGCCTCGAGATACGGCCTCTGCGAAACGTCGCCGTACTTCGCGTCGTCATATGCCCGTTCCAGATACTCGATGCTGGGGCTGACGGAGATCACGCCGTTGAGATGGTGACCGCTGCCCGGGAGACAGGTGAAGTCCGGGGGCTCACGGAGCGCGAGATGCACCTTCGCGCACGCACCCTTGAACTTGATGTTGCCGATCTTTCGTGCGAACTCTGGGTTCAGCTCCGACGGCTGTACGAGCTGGGTAAACGTGCGTCTTGGGTCTGCGTTGGAGATGACACGCCTGGCGCGGATTTCGTCACCGGTTTCGAGCACGACGCCGGTTGCCTTCCCGTCTTCCACGAGGACACGGGCGATCTCGCTGTTGGTCTTGATCTCGGCGCCTCGGGCCGCGGCTGCCGCGGCCAACCCCGTGGTGAGGGCGCCGACGCCGCCACGCACTCGGGTCGTCGGTCTGAGTACGCCGCTCGCAACGCCGACGTGATGGTGAAGGAACGTGAACGCGGTACCGGCCGCCATGGGCCCCTGGAAAATGCCGGTGATGCCGGTTGCGGCCAGCGTTCCCTTCAACGCATCGCTCTCGAACCAGTCGTCCAGCAGTTCCTTCACGGACATGGGCAAGATGCGCAACACCTCGATCATGTCCTTCTTGCCCAACCGTCGCAGGCGGGCCGCCAACTTCAGTGCGGTCCAGAGGTCTCGCGCACCGCCTGTGACGACATTTGGCGGCGTGGTGGCGTAGGCCGCCTCCAACAGGCCGGCGGCCTGCGCGACGAGCTGAGTGAAAGGGACCCAGCGGTCGGCGTCGGCTTTGGAGATCTCCCGAATCGACTCAGCGGTTCGCTGGGGGTCGCGCCACAGCAGGAGGCGCCGCCGGTCGGCAAGGGGAGCGAACACCGGGGGATCCAGATGCAGGATCTCCACACCGTGGCGGCCTAGCTCCAGATCATTCATCAAAGATGGGTGCAGCGAGCCGATTCGGTGGGCACCCGTGTCGAACCGGAACCCCTCAAAGATGGATTCCGTGGCGGCCGCTCCACCGACCACGTCCCGCCGTTCCAGCACCAAGGTGCTGAGGCCGCTTTTGGCCAGGTAGGCCGCGGTCACTAGCCCGTTGTGACCGGCACCGATGACGACCGCGTCGTAGATCTTCGTCATCGTCACCAATCCTTCAGCACTTTGAGGGCGGCCAGGCGCCCGGACCAGCCCGAGATCCCGCCTCCGGGATGGGTACCCGATCCACACTGGTAGTAGTTCTTGAGCGGTGTGCTGTAGTCGCACCACGCCGGAGCGGGACGCAGGAAGAACAGCTGGTGCAGCGACAGCTCACCGTGGAAGATGTTTCCCTGGGTGAGGCCCATGTCCCGCTCCATATCCCACGGGGTCATTACCTGGCGGTGCAGAATCGCCGAAGGCAGATTGGGCGCGAACTGTGATAGCGTGTTGATCACGGCGTCGCCGAATGCCTCGCGCTTCGTCTCGTTCCAACCGCCGGTGAGATCCGACGGAGCGTACTGGACGAAGATCGACATCACGTGTTTGCCGGGAGGTGCCATGGTGGGATCGATCATCGAGGGAATGATGATGTCCATGTACGGTCGTCGAGAGAAGTCGCCGTATTTGGCATCGTCATACGCCCGTTCGATGTAATCAACGCTCGGACTGATGGAGATGGCGCCACGAAGGTGGGGCCCCACGCCGGGCAAGCAGGTAAAGTTGGGCAATTCGCTGAGTGACAGATTCACCTTGCCCGACGAACCCCTGATCTTGAAGCGACGGATCGTATCCACGAAGTCACCAGGCAGGTGATTCGCCTCCACCAGATTGAGGAATGTGTGTTTGGGATCCAGCCCCGAGACGACCACGCGGGCCGAGATCTCGTCGCCGTTGTCCAACACGACTCCGGTTGCGCGCCCATCCTTGACCGTCACCTGGGTCACGCCTGCCTCGGTTCGGATCTCGGCGCCAAACTTCCGAGCGGCTCCCGCAATCGATGCACTGATCGCGCCGGTGCCGCCCCGAGCGAACCCCCATGCGCGAAATGCCCCGTCAAGCTCACCCATGTAGTGGTGCAGGAGCACGTAGGCGGTTCCGGGAGAGCGAGGACCGAGAAAGGTCCCGATGATTCCACTTGCCGACATCGTGGCCTTGAGCGGGACGGTCTCGAACCATTCGTCCAGGAAGTCCGACGAGCTCATGGTCATGAGCTTGAACAGCGCGTGGAACTGCTCCTCCCCGAGACTGCGGAAGTGTTTGCCGACCTTGAGGAGACCGCGGAGATCCTTGAAGCTCAGCGACGTGGGATCGGGCGGGACCATGGCCACGATCGGTTTGACAGCATACGCCAGGTGGTACATCAGTTTGCCGTAGTCGTCGTAGGCCTCGGCGTCCCGCGGGGAGTGGCGGTACAACTCGCGCCGGGTCTGATCGTGGTCCGCCCAGCGGCCCAAGTAATCACCGTTGGGCAACGGTGTGACGGTGCTCTCCAATGGGAGGATTTCCAGTCCGTGGCTTGGCAGGTCCAACTCCCGAATGATCTCGGGCCTCAGCAAGCTCACCACGTAGGACAACACCGTGTACTTGAAGCCGGGGAAGATTTCTTCCGTGACGGTGGCGCCGCCGAGCACGTGGCGCCGCTCCAGCACCAGCACGTGCTTGCCGGCCCTGGCAAGATATGCGGCGTTCACGAGTCCGTTGTGGCCCCCGCCGACGATGATGGCGTCGTAGTTCGCTCCCTTGGTCATCTCACGCCCGCTTCCGTTCCGGACTGAAGAAGGGAGTTTCGACCACCGAGGCCACCGCCCGTTTCCGCTGATGCTCCACGGTGATTTCCATCTGCACGCTGGTTCCGGGTCGAGCGTTTGTCGTGTGGAGATGTGCCAGGGCCACGTACTTCTTGAGGATGGGCGACCAGCAGCCGCTGGTTGCGTAACCGATCTGCCGACTCCCATTGTATACCGGCACGCTCGTCCGCCACGCGATCATGGGAAGTTGAGGCGGCAGGCCGACCCCTCCGTACACGCGCTCCAAGGACTCCCAGTCCACATCGAGTCCTCGGAGCTGCCAGGTTGATCCTTCGCGCTTTTCCCGCCGCAGGGCATTGGAACCCACGAACGGTCCCTTGTCCAGTTTTACGGTCCACCCGAGTCCCAGCTCGAATGGTGAGGACTTGCGGGATTCGATGAGCGCCCTGTGCGCCGGGATATAGTCTACGTCGAGCAAGATCAGGCCCGCCTCGATGCGAGCCACGTCGAGCGCCAAAATGCCGGCGGGGGTTATCCCGTACGCCGATCCGCCGTCCATCAGCGCGTCCCACAGGGATTCCGCCCGTGCGGCGTCAACCCAGATCTCGTAGCCCAGATCGCCGGTGTAGCCGGTGCGGGATATGGATACCGTGATGCCTCGTATCTCGGCCGCAGTACTTCGGAAGAACCGCAGTGCATCTACGTCGGCGTCGGTGACGCATCGCAGGATTTCCCGGGCGGCCGGCCCCTGAAGTGCCAGAGCAGCGGTGGATTCGGTGACGTCATCGATGGTAACGCGGAATCCCGAGGCATTGTCGTGCAGCCAGCGGAGGTTGGGTTCCGCAGCCGTCAGCCGGAAGGTCTCCTCG
>JBDHAF010000226.1:0-5433 GCA_039588255.1 Gemmatimonadota bacterium
CCGACTCATTCCTTCTCATTCTGTGACAGCTACTGTGAGAGTTCTCTTGGCCTCTCTCGCTATGGTTCCTCGACCGGCACGCTCTCGGGCGCGGGCAGGAAGTCCTCGAGCACCCACATCTCCTCAAAGGCGTCTGGGATCCGGTCCAGGTAGTTTCCGGTGAACGCAACCTGTCGTCCGTCGGGGTGGATACTGAGGCCAAGAAGCTGGAGTCCGTCGATGGCCGGGCCAAGGTGCTGTGGCTCTCCGCCCTCGGTGGCAACGCGCCACAGGGTGGCCGCGGGTCTGCTGTCGGTAGCGGTGTTGATGGCGTAGATGAGATGACGAGAGTCAGGGGTCCAGCTGAGGCTTGGCGAGGCACCCCACTTGAGAATCGGCCGTGCTTGCACGGACAGGCGAGCGAGCTCCCGCGACTCCCCGCCGCTGAGCGGCGTGATCATCAGAGCCCACTGTCCCTGTTCAAATGACCATTCCGGTATGTCCGACCAGAAGTACGCCAACCACCGACCATCGGGCGACACGGCCAGCTCCGAGAGGTGCGCGGGAGGTGGCAGCCGGTCGAGCTCCTGTTCAGCGCCGGTGTCGGGCTCGCGCCTGACCAAGCGCACCGTATCGCCGCTTCCTTGCCACGACACGAAGACGACGTCGCCCTCGGGAGACCAGGTGGGCCAGCGGATACAACAGCCCTGCACAATGGGGATTGCCTCTCCTGTCTGCGCGTCAACCTGATAAATACCCCGACGATCCCCGAGGAACCCGTTCACGGCGAGGTCTCGGCCTTGCACGAGCAGGGAGTGGCCGTCGGGTGACCAGCGGAGTCCCGAGCCCCCCGCCAATTCGATCGTCAGTGGCAGCCTCTGCTCCTCGCCCGTCTGGACAAAGCGGGTTCCAAGGGTGGAGGGAAAGGGCCAGAAATGCCACGCATAGGCCACGTATCGACCGTCCGGCGACCACTCCCCCTCCCTTCCTAGGCCACTGGCAATCGGCTCCGGAGCACTGAGTTCGTCATTCGCCGGATCGAGGGTGGCGAGGTAGAGTTCGATCGGTAAGGCAGCGGCTCCACCGCAACAGTAGTAGTAGGCACCCTCGTGGCCAAACCCAAGGCCTCTGACCACTTGGATCTCCGTCTCGACGGGTGCCGGTTCCCCTAGAGGCCTTCCATCGGTCAACTCGATTAGCCAGGCGCGTCGGCCGGCCCCGGGCGGAAGGCCTCGGTCGCTGTCAAACAGGAGCCACCGGCCATCAGGTGTCCAATCGAGCACGCGATCGATTCCCGGGCCTTCCACGAGGGGGGTCTCCCGGCCCCCATCGACTTCCAGTAAGAAGATGTCGCGATCCGCTGAGTCTTCCCGGAGCGGCAGGTCGTACGCGATGTGGCGGCCGTCGGGCGAGAAGCGCATCTCCAGGGGGGAACGCCAATCGAAGGTCTTGAGAGCCTCGAGCGAGCCGTCCAAGGTGGAGATCAAGACGGCCGAGGCCGATCCGTCTACATCTGCAACGGCCAGGACCCGTTCTCCGTCCGGGGACCAGTCGTGGGGTCGGGCGAAGCCGCGATAGAGCGTACGAACGTCGTGGCCATCCGCGTCGACGACTCGCAGCTCGGCAGAGCCATCTGCGTTGGTCCAGTTGTAGGCGATGCGCTTACCGTCGGGCGAGAACCTGACCGGGTAGGGGTATTCCTCTCCCGACTCAGGGGTCACGATGTAGCGGTCCTCTCCGGTGGTCAGGTCTTTGATCCCGAGTTGGCCCGTCTGCCAGTTCGTGAAGGCATAGTAGCGACCATCTCGCGATACCGAGCCCGTAACGTCGCGAATACCCGCCACCCAGGACTGCTTCGGACCTCCTTGATCTGGTTGTTGACTCCGGCACGCTGAGAGCCAGGTGGCAAGGAGGAGTGTAACGGGCAGCATCAGGGTCAGTATCCGCATCGGGCAACTCCGAAACCAAGCGAGGCGCATGATTGACCTCCCAGAACCGACTACTGCAACGGGCGGGTCACGTCAGGAGGGGTTTCTGGCGGGCTCGCCGGAAGACCGATTCAACTTACGATCCCGCCCGCCGCCGTGAGAATAGGAAATCCCTTTCGTTCGACTCCACGCTAACACAGTGTTCTGGTGCGTTTTCGGGCCCTGGCACGGACTCGCACCCGTCGGCGGCCTCTTGAATCGGGAAGGAGCTGGCGGATCGTACGACTTGTCCCGGCAAAACAACCACGAACCTGTGCTTCGCCAAAACTGATCCAGGGTGCCTGAGCCGCTTCTTTGGGCGTACGGTCTCACCAAGAAGTGGGCGCGATGAGACGTTGGGCTGGCGTGGGCAGAGTGTGGCGAGGGAGGATTGAGCCGGGGCGGCGTGTGCTCCACTGTTGAAGGCGGAACCGGGGACCGCCACCATAAGAAACCCTACTTGTCGCGCTCTGATGTCTCTTCAGGCAGCGATGCGCGGGGGGTCGCTCCACTCGTATCGATGGTGAATCCCACCAACACGGGGAAGAGCGACGACCTTGGCCGAGGCTGTGGGCCGGGCCTTAGGTTCTCGTGGTTCAGGAGCGTCCTTGTCCAGCGCCAGGTGGCACCGATCGATGTTGTAGTACGAAACGTACTCGGCCAGCAGGCGGCGCAGATGGGCCTCGTTGAAGACAACCACGTGGTTAAGCAGCTCTGCACGTACGGATGAAACCCAGCGTTCCGCTACTCCGTTTTGCCACGGCGATCTCCAGGCAGTCCGCACGAGCTTTACGCCCCACGACCTCAGTTTCTGAGGGACCACACCGCCGTACTTGCCGTCCCGGTCGAGGATCAGGTAACGCGGTGCTGTTCCAAAGGGAAAGGCCTCCCGGAGCTGTTGAATGCGAGCTGATGGCGCAAGGCGGCATTTTCGACAGCGAGATCAAATCGTGATCTGAGAAGTGAGCGAAGGGCGTGCCCCACGGCAACGAGTATCCGGAACATCGCGGTAGGGTAGCCCATGACTTCGGTTTAGCTGCTCACTCTCGGCCGTTGGTGTTCTACTCTCAATGTGGTGAATTCACTGGCGATCGAATAATGGCGAGGCACAACCTCATGGGCTCGAGAATGGGATAATGATGGCGATGGCTGGATCGCGACTCTCTGACGACACCCTGCGTCGGGTAGCCGAGCTTCTTGAAGGTTTGGCGCCGCCGGAAGTCGTGTCTGCGTACGTGTTTGGCAGCCACTCGGAAGGTCGATCCCACCGCGAGAGCGATCTCGATATCGGGGTCGTGATGGACCGCAGCCTTTGCCCGACGCGTCGGGATCGCTTCGAGGCGTCGAACCGTCTCAGCGCTTCGCTGCAGTCCGGCCTTGGCCGCAGCGAACTCGACCTGGTGGTCCTCGACGATGCGCCCCCGACGTTCGCCCGTCGCGTAGTGCTCGACGGTCGGCGCGTGTTCTGCCGCGACCCCGACGGCGACCATGCCTTCCTGCGCGACGTGCAGCTGCGGGCCGCGGACCTCGAGCCGTTTCTGCGTCGCATGCGCGCCGTCAAGTTGGAGGCTCTGTCGGCCCGATGACGTACCTCGTGGAACGCCTCGCAGAGCTGCGTCGGCACCTCGAGCATCTTCGGGAGCTGCGTCCCCGAGTCGAGGGCAGTGCCACACTCGAGCGCGACCTCAGCCTCCACAACGACGTGCTGTTCTCGCTCCTCACCGTGTGCCAGCTCGTGATCGACATCGCCGGCGAACTCTCCGCCCGCCAAGGCGATCGCTTCGAGGACTACACCCAGGCGGTGCGTAACCTGGCCCGCGACGATCGGTTCGACGCCGACCTGGTGGAAGCTCTGACCCCGCTTCCCGGCTTCCGCAACGTCGTGGTTCACGACTACGTCGCCCTGGATCTCGACCGCGTGGTCGAGGCGCTGGACCAGCTCGAACCCGTCGAGCGCTTCTTCACCGTCGTTCACAGCATCGTCTCCAACGCGTCTGACGAGTGATCATCGATCGGGCGACATGACGTCCGTCATGGCGACCCCTCGGCCCTACCGACTGGGTGCAACGGGTGGCCAGGTGCCGTCTCAGCCAGAGCTGACGAGGTTCAACCAAGCACCCGCTCGCGTCGTCTCATTTCCTCGATAGCCTGCCGACGCCGAGGGTGGGTCGCGATCATCCGAGGCGTCGGCTGACTCCTTCTCAAGATCCTGGGATATCATTGCATCACGGGAAACACGAGAGCAGCCAGGGTCTTCACGGCCGGCGACCGTCTCGGACGCTACGAGGTCCTCGTCCCACTCGGCGAGGGCGGCATGGGCGAGGTCTACCGCGCCCACGACGAACGGCTGGATCGGGACGTGGCGATCAAGGTGCTGCCCGAGGAAGTGGCGCAGGACGAGGCGGGGCTGGCGAGGTTCGAGAGAGAGGCAAAGTTGTTGGCGGCTGTCAGCCACCAGAATATCGCGACGCCGTACGGATTCGAATCCTTCAACCTCACAGACGTAGCCGCGGGGTTTACCCCCGCGGGCCAGGACGTAGCCGACACGGACGAGGCGGGGGATAAACCCCCCGCCCTACGAACGCAGTGGCCCGATCCGTTGCCTAATCATGGAGCTGGCCGAGGGAGAGACCCTGGCCGAGCGGATCAAGAAGGGGCCGATCGCGGCGTGGCGCCCGATCTTCCCGGCCGTCAGTAGACGACCTTCTCCACGATCTCCTGCAGCAGGCGACCGCCGCGCCGAAACTCCTCCACCGAAATGCGCTCGTCGTTGCCGTGAACCCGGGCCGATTCCTCGACCGGGGTCACCGTGGGTGTGAAACCGTAGCTCGCGATTCCGAGGTCCCGGAAGTAGTGGCTGTCCGTGAATCCCGCGGCGACGCCGGGAACGATCGAGGCGTCCGGGAACCGCTCGGAGATCACCTGGGTGATCGCTCGGTACAGCACGCTGTCCGTGGGCGAAACCGCAGCCGAGAACACCATCAGCACCTCGATCTCCACCGATGGATCGTTGATGGTGGTCCGCAGGAGATCGACGAACTCCCCTGGGTCTTGATCGGGCAGCAGCCGGCAGTCGATCTCTGCGTGCGCCTTCGGGGGCACGACGTTGATCTTGGGGCTCCCCTCGAGACGGGTAATGGAGCAGGTGTTGCGCGTCAGCGCGTGGAGACGCGGGAACTCCAGCTGCAGTCTCATGAGGAACTCGGGGTCCTGGACGGCCGATGCCATGTCGCTGGCCGCTTCCCTCATCTCGCCTTCCTGTCTGGTCGCGAGTCCCTTGAAGTAGGCGTCCACGGCGGGCACGATTCGAGGCTCGAAGGCGGAGTCCTGGATCCGAGACAGCGCGCGGATGAGTCGACTCACCGAGCTCGTGGGTCGAGGTGACGCTCCGTGGCTCGGCCTGTCGGTGGCCGTCAGCCGCAGCCACAGTGGAATCTTCTGGGTGACTTCCACGGTGAAGGTTTTGCGGCCCTCGAACATCGTGCCA
>JBDHAF010000227.1:0-5411 GCA_039588255.1 Gemmatimonadota bacterium
CGAGGTCACGGATGTCGGGTTCCGCACCCACAACCTCCTCCGCATGGCCGTGTTCCTGGGAGTTGAGGACATGCCCTCCCTCGAGCAGTCGCAGGCGTTTCGGGGGCGGATCCGCGAGGCGCTGATGTCCTACCCAGGGGTCGAGAAGGTGGGCCTTGTCTGGCCCACCGTCCCTCCTGGATGGGGCGGGGATTTCAGAATTCGGTTCGCCGGGATGCCTCAGGACGCTGAGGAGCATGGACTGGCCATATTCGCCCACGTGATCGACCAGGATTTTCTGCCGGCCCTCGAGATTCCCGTGATCGCAGGTCGCAACATCACCGAGTCTGATGGCCAGGGGAGCCGCCTCGTGACCCTGGTGAGTGCTTCCCTGGCCGAACAGATGGGTGGGGTGGAGCAAGCCCTCGGCCGGACACTGGAGCTCGAAGGGAGCACGTACGATATCGTGGGGATCACCCGGGACGTGATGTTTTTTGGCCCCGCCCGCCGGCGCGACCGAGACATGGACATCTATCTCTCCCTCGCGCAACACCCGCAGAGAATCCTCTCTATCGCCATTCAGACGAGCGGGGATCCCGCCGCGTATGTGGAACCGCTTCGAGGGCGACTGAGCGCCATTGCGCCGACGTCCCCGCTGGACTGGATCAGCCCGATGACGGCGGCTATTGGATCGGCGTTTCAGGGGCCGCGGTTTTACATGCTGTTACTGGGCGCGTTCGCGTCCAGCGCCCTCGTGCTCACGGCGGTGGGACTGTTTGCGGTCTTGGCCAACCAGGTGGCACGGCAGACGACCGAGTTCGGCATCCGCCAGGCCCTGGGCGAGAAACAGGGGAGCGTCGTGCGTGGCGTCATGCGCGACGGGTTGTTGGTCGTGGCAGCGGGACTGGTGGCTGGCGCCGTCGGTGGTGTGGTGGTGGGGCGGGCACTCCAGGCATCGCTATTCGGTGTTGGCGCCTTTGACGCGGTGACGTTCTTCGCCGCGGCGACCGTTATGGTGCTGGTGACCCTTGCGGCGAGTGCCTGGCCGGCGCGGCGCGCCGCCCGTGTAGATCCATTGGAAGCGTTACGCGCCGAGTAGCGCCAGAGGTATACGCGAGAGGGTACAAAAGAAGGGAGGGCATTGCTGCCCTCCCTTCTTTTTCATCTTGCGACGCGCGAGTTACTGCGCGCCGGCGTCTCCGTCCGTGGTGATCTTCTCCTCCTGCCCGTGGTTCTTCACGTACTTGTCGAGCCACGCCGTCCAGCGGCCCCAGAGATCCAGGATGGTCTCTTCCGTTGCCGGGCCGTGGTCCTCGAACGGGTACACGTAGAGCGACGCTGTCTTGTCCAACGCTTCCAACGCCTCGAACAACCTCCACGAGTGAATCGGGAAGGTTCCCACGTTCTGGTCGTGCTCGCCGTGGTACATGAGCAAGGCGCCCTGCATATGGTCGGCGTGGAAGAACGGGGACATATCGAGGTAGACTTCCCGAGCTTGCCACAGCGTGCGCTGCTCCCGCTGGAATGAGAACGGCGTCAGCGTCCGGTTGTTGTTGCCGTCGCCGGCGATGCCCGCCCTGAAGAACGGCGTGTGCACCATGGCGTTGAACGTGCTGAACGCACCGTAGCTGTGGCCTCCAGCGGCCATTCGCTGACGGTCGATGATGCCCTCCGCATCGAGGAAGTCGATCACCGCCGCCAGGTTGTTGCGCAGGTCGTGCACGTAGTTGTCGTTCATGCGGCCGCTGTCACCGATGATGGGTGAGTCCGGCTCGATGACGGCATACCCCTCCAGCGTCAGGATCTGCATCGACCGGGTCCCGATGTTTGGGAACCGGTTTCTGTTGTACGTGTCCCGGGTGCGCTCGTCGTAGTTGTCCTGGTCGGTGTACTCCCGGGGGTAGAACCAGAGCATGCCCGGCAGCCGTTCGCCGTTCCAGTCCGCTGGGAGTGTCACGTTGAGGGCGATCTCCAAGCCGTCCACGCGCTCGATGTTGTAACGCCGGCGTTGGGCGTTCGTGAGCTCGGGCGTGTAGTCGGTGTTCTGGGTCAGCTGCCGCATCTGGCCGCTGGCGTCCCGGAGGTACGAGTCCGGCACATCCGTGGGGCCTTCTCTCGACACGACCAGTTGGGTCGCATCGTCGTCCAGCACCGCGAGCACTCTCTCGAAGGCATTGTTGTTGTCGCTTTCGAAGATCCGCGTCTTCTCGCCGCCCTCGATCTCGACCCGGTCGATGTAGGTCTGGGGGCCATCCTGCATCGGGTCGTCGTGGTACTCGGTTCCGGAGAGGTAGACGCTGCTTCCGTCTAACGACACGCGGACGGCGGACGTGCCGTTGCCCAGCCGCTTCGTCATGATGGAGGGTGCGCGACCGCCGCCCCTGAAACCGCCGAAGCCGCCGCCACCGCCCTCGCCGCGCCAAATGGTGTGCTTCGTGTCGGGGTCACTCAGCAACACGGCGAATTCGTGGCCGTTCTGGCCTTGCTGCTCCCGGATGAACAGGGTCTGGGTGTCCTCGGAGTACCGCACGTTCTGCATCCGGGTGTTGTTCTGGTACACCTCGGTCATGGAAGTGGAGTCGAACGGCGGCAGCCACTGGAAGACGCGATCCTGTCGACGTGATCCGCGGCGTCCCGGCCCCTCGGCTTGCTCCTCGTCTGCCTGCGCGGTATCACCGGGCTGCCGCGGTTCCATTTGCAGGAAGCTCAGCCCTTGCCCGTCGGGCCGCCACGCAAAGTTGCGCTTCTCCGGATCACCGTTGTTGTCGGCGGTGTCCTGGGGCGATCCGTCCCGCAGCTCCTGCTCGTCGAGGAGGGCCAAGACAGTTCCGTCTTCCAGGCTCCATACCTCCGTGGCGCTCCCGGCTTGCCGGGCCGGCACGATGTAGGAGAAAGGCCCCCGCCGCGCTGTCACCTGGGCGTACATCCCGTCGGGCGAGACGTCCACGCCGCTGATCATCGCCGGTTGCCCGATCCGCCGGGCCCGGCGCCGTTGCACGTCCACCACGGCGAGCTGGCCCGTCGTGTAGTACTCGAGGAGTTCCTTCTCGTACGGACCCTCCAACAGGTCGGGGTAGGTGCGAATCGTGTTTGTGCCCGGCTTCGTGACCCGGACCTGCGGTGTCGTGGGCACTGCGGGCTTCACCGGGGGGGCCGGACGACGGTCTGGGGGCAGCACCGTCAGGATCGACTGGGAGTCTCCCGTCCACGCAATGCTCGTATAGAGCGTGGCCAGCACCGGCTGCCGTGTTACGTCCCGGGACCGACCGGTGGCGGGATCGGCCACGTAGATCCGCGTCTCGTCGTCGAAGTGAGCAAAGAACGCGAGCTGGGTTCCATCGGGGGACCAAGTCGCCGTGGTCACCCGGGCGCCGTCGGGCACCTGAACCGTCGTCGTACCCCCGGTTTGGGCGTCCGTTATGACGAGGGTCTCGCTGTTGCGCTGGGTGAACCGCCGCGAACGGTTGGCCTGCCAGTCGATCTGGTCGCCTCCCAGACGGTAGAACGGCTTGGCGAACAACGCCATGCTCGGTGGACCGTCACCCCGCTCCTGGACGAAATACCGACCGTCGGAGCTGGGATTCCCCAGGGTGACGTTCAGGTACCGCGGGGCCAGGGCCGCCTCGGCGATTTGGTCCGGCGGCCGGATGAAGGCCTCTCTGGTGAGGGCGTTGGTTTGGTCCTGGGCCGCGAGCGGCAGCGCAGCAGCAAGCAGGACAACAGGGGCGAATAGTATGAAGCGTGTACGCGTCAACGAACTCATGGCATCTGCCTCCGATGACAAGGGCGGGCGCCCTCGGAATGACGTCGGAATGAGAAAGTCAAGATGCGCCCCCGCGGCCAGCTGGATCAAGAATCCTCGGAGGGGGCCCACTCAAAGGATATACGTGATCTCGCGTGATGTCGTTGGCGGTGTCGACGATGCAATCGCTCCTTGACGAGATCCCGGCCAAGTGATAATGTTCCGGAAACCGGAATATCCGGAAACCAGACGAGTTGGGCATGGGACGCGAAACCGATATTTCATCGCTCGTACCGCTGACCCCGAGAGTGCTCCTCACTCTCTGGGCGCTCGCCGACGGGCCGCAACATGGGTACAGGGTGCTGAAGATTGCCGAGGAGCTTGGACGTGGATTGGTATCGATCGGCCCCGCGTCGCTGTACGAGTCCATCAACACGCTGCGGAACCGGGGGCTGATCGAGCACACGAAGGCGCCGCCGGACGCCGACCGTGACGATGCACGTCGTCGTTATTTCCGACTCACGAAGCGCGGCCGCGCGCTCCTCAAGGCCGAGGCGAACCGCTTGGCGGCTCTGGGCGAGGATCTGCGCCGGGCCGGACTCGTCGATTCCACTAGTTCGTCATGAGTGGCCTGCACCGACCGCGCGTCGGCTGGTTGTGGCGGCTGTTACCCCGCGAGGTGCGCGAGCGCTATGGCGATGACATGGCGAGCGTACTCGACCAACGGTTGGCAGAAGAGCGCACAAAGGCTGGCCGCTTCGGTGCGCTGCGTTATCGGGTGCGCCTTGTGTCCGACGTCCTCGGTACGGCAACACGTGCTTGGAGGGATACCCTTCGGCAGCGGCCGGTCAAACCTGTGCCGCCTCGAAGGCGGCGCAGCTCCACCGTCGGGACACTCGGACAGGATCTCCGGTACGGGATCCGGGTTTTGCTCAAGAACCCCCTTTTTTCCGCGGTAGCTGTTCTGACCTTGGCCCTCGGCATTGGGGCGACGACGGCGATTTTCAGCGTCGTCGACGTGGTTATTCTGCGGCCGCTTGAAATGCCGGAGTCGGGGAGGGTGGTGCAGATCTGGGATCGCCACCCGTCCGCGGCGGGCGGCACCGATGATCCAGTCGCCGTGCCCAATTACAGGGACTACCGGGAACAGAACGAGGTGTTCGAGCGCGTGGCAGCGCTGCAAAGCGGCCAGTTCTTTTTGGAAGGTGGGAATGGGATTGAGACGATTACCGCGCTCTTTGCTTCACCCGACTTTCTGCCACTCGTGGGAGTGGATCCTGCTCTGGGACGCGGGTTTCTTTCCGAGGAGGAGGACGACGATCCGAGAGCTGTGGCGATCGTCACCCACGGGTTCTGGCGGCAGAGGTTGGAGGGTAGCGCCGACGCCCTCGGGCGCACGCTGACGCTCTGGCGATGGGGGAGCAGAGGCGTTGTCCCCACCGAGTTCGTCGTCGTGGGAGTTCTTCCGGAAGACTTTCAGCTTCCACCGCTCCAACAACGGGACGGGTTTGGCCCGCTGCCACATCCCCAGATCCTGGTGCCCACCGGTCTCTGGTCGTGGGGCAGGAACGACCGAAGCCGTTGGGCGTTCTCGGTCCTAGCCACGCTCGAGGAGGGTGTATCAGTAGAGCGGGCGCAGGCCAACATGAACGCCATCGCCGCGGGCATCGCCACCGAATATCCTGAGACG
>JBDHAF010000228.1:0-5409 GCA_039588255.1 Gemmatimonadota bacterium
CACCCTCCGTGGTCTCCAGTAGCATGGCGGTTCCGGCTTCGTTCACCATGAGCCGGTATCTGCCCGTGGCGAACGCCTCGCGGAGCCGGAAGGACGCGAACATTGGCGCGTGGTCCGGGTCCCGAACGGTCAGGTAGAGCCGCAGCTCGCGCACGGCGCTGTCGAGGACCGTGAAGGACTTGAGCAGCTCGACCCAGCCGTAGCCGGCCAACAGCTGGCCCGAGCGGATAGGACCTGCGCCCTGCCGGTCCCGGGTCTCAACCCACAGGGTCCCCTCCGCCATGTACTCCGGCTTCACCATTTTGGCTGCTCCGAAGCCTGCGGCGGTGCCGACGAACGTTGCCAAGAAGACCAGCCACTTGTAGCGGAGGGCGGCGCCGACATACCGCCGCCAGTCGGTGCCGTGCTCCTCCCCATGGCGCGGTGGCTGGTCCTGCCAGTTCGCCGCCGCGGGCGGGGGTCCGTGGCTGGCCTCCGGCAACGGGGCCGCTTGATCCGGGCGGACTGGCAGGTGGTCAGACATGCAGTGGCGTGCGAGACCTCTTGGTCGACTGTGTGCGGGCCGGGGTGGGCTCCAACTGGATTATCGCGATCCGCCTAGCTGCAATAGTGATACCGGCCGCGCGCAGGGTGGCACCGTCGCCACCGGGAGGCTTCCGTTGCAGACTCGCAACACAAGCGCCCCACCCTTGCGAGACTGTTGCATTTGTGCTACAACATCCCGGTCCCGATACACGGGGGGGACGGCAAGTCACCATACCGCGGTCACTTTGGGCAGTTTCCACCCGTGGCCCGGCGTCTGCAACCAGATCAACCTCGCCAACCGTGCGCCCTCCGGGGCCGCGCGCGAGTGACGGCCGCATCGAGCCGCGACGGAGAAGCCCCATGTCCGTTTCCCACCCCGTGAGCGCAGAAGACCCCACCCTCGACGGAAGCGCACAGGCGCTCGTGGAGCTCAATGGCGAGCTGAAGCGCACCCTTAGGGTTCTCATCATCGACGACGAGCGCACCCTGCGCGAGAGTTGCCGTACGTTCCTGGAGAGCGAGGGCTACCCCGTCGAGGTGTGCGGGAAGGGGAAGGAGGCACTCGACACAGTAGCGCGACGGCCCTTCGACATCGTCCTCATCGACCAGTACATGGCCGATGTGCCGGGCAAGACGCTCCTCCAGGCCTGTCTGGAGCGGAACCCGGACACGATTGCCGTGGTGATGACGGGCAACCCGTCGGTCTCCTCGAGCATCGAGATGCTCCGCGCCGGCGCCTGGGATTACCTCACCAAGCCGTTCTCCGCCACCCAGCTTCAGATTCTCATCGGCCGCGCCGCGGACACGGTACTGGTCGCCCGGGAGTCACAGCAACAGGCCGAGGCGGTGGCCAAGGAGTTCGGCAACAGCGAAAAGGTGACGGTCCTGGGAGTGGCCCCCTCCTTCCGCCGGATCATCGAGCAAGCCCGCCAGGTGGCGCGTACCGACGCCTCGGTCTTCCTCACCGGCGAGAGCGGTACCGGCAAGGAGCTGATCGCCCAGTTCATCCACCACCACAGCCGCCGCAGCAGTCGCCCCATGGTGGCCATCAACTGCGCCGCCCTCCCCGAGACCCTGCTGGAGTCCGAGATGTTCGGCCACCGCAAGGGCGCTTTCACGGACGCTGTGCGGGACAAGCCGGGATTGCTGGAGACGGCCAACGGTGGCTCGATGTTCCTGGACGAAGTGACAGACATGTCCAAGCCCATCCAGGCCAAGCTGTTACGTGTCATCCAGGACGGCGTGGTGCGGAGGGTGGGCAGCGAGAAGGTGGATGCCGTGGTCAACGTGCGGTTCATCGCGATCACGAACCGGGATCCGCTGGAGGCCACCCGCACGGGGCTGCTGCGGGAGGATCTCTTCTACCGCCTGCATGTCGTGCCGATTACCGTCCCGCCACTGCGGACGCGGCAGGCGGACATTCCTCTGTTGGCACACCATTTTCTACGTTACTATTGGGGTCGGCATCGCGACTCGGGGAAGCCACGTCCCACGCTGTCGGATGCGGCCCTTGCGACGCTCTGTGCATATCCGTGGCCGGGCAACGTACGGGAGCTCCAGAACCTCATCGAGCACCTGGTGGTGGTTGCGGAGCCCGGCACGTCGGTCCAGCCGGCCCAGCTCCCGTTCATGGGAGCCGACGAGGGCCCAGTCCTCGAGAGTGCGGTGTCGACCGCCGGTGTGGTGGAAGACGAGCCCTACCACTCGGCTCGGGACAGGATTCTCGCCGACTTCGAGCGGCGGTACCTCACGGCCCTCGTCAACCGCGCCGCGGGCAACATGTCCAAGGCGGCACGGATCGCTGGCGTTGACCGCACCACGCTCTACCGACTAATGGAGAAGCACGGCTTGCAGCGCGGAACCATTATGAGAGCCTCGCAGAGCGCATGACCGAGCCCCGGACTGGCAGTACGGTGACGCACGTCGCCGATCGGCGTTCCGGAGAGGACCGTCGGCACGGCGAGCGACGTCGAGTGGACGTCTCGGCTGCTGTCGACCGGCGGAGTGGCACAGACCGCCGCATCAGGGAGCGCCGCAAACAGAACCGTTCTGCCTGGCGCTCACGCGTGGCGGCGAAGAGACGGCCGGCCGTCTTCGAAGAGGCGTTGACCCCCATCAGGACGGCGGCCGCGCGAGTGGCCGCCGAGTGGTCTGACGACTTCGGCGACAGCGTGAATGTCGCGGAGGTGTCCGAGCTCCTCAAGGCCATCGTGGACGCCCTCAGCGGACCGCTGCCGACAACGTCGTCAGTTGACCCCGGGCTTCGCTCGGTCCTGGGGCGGCGGCTCCTGGAGCTCTTCCGGGCCGGACTGGTTCGCTACTGGGCTCAGGGCACGGCGCTACCGGCACCCCACGAAATGCTGGAGATCCTGGGGGCCGTTGAGGCGCTGCGGGCCGCGATCGACCCCAACTGGCGGCAGCACTTCGCGAGTCGTCTCTCGGGACCCGACGGCCTCGCGCTGGTCGTCGAGGTTGCCCACGATCTGCGCTCGCCGCTCACCTCGATCCTGTTCCTCGCGGAGACGCTGCAACGCGGGCACAGCGGCCCCGTCACCGAGCTACAGCATCGGCAGCTGGGGCTGGTGTACAGCGCAGCGCTCGGATTGAGCGAGCTGGCAAGCAACGTGATTGAGCTGGCCCGCAACGGCACCCGCTTGGCCGAGGACGACGCGGTCCCCTTCTCCACGGTGGAGCTCATGGAGGCGGTGGGCGACATCGTGCGCCCGATGGCAGAGGAGAAAGGTCTCGAGGTACGTCTCATTCCCCCGACCCGCGATCACCGCCTGGGACATCCCGACGCCCTGAGCCGCATCCTGCTGAACCTCACCACAAACGCCCTCAAGTTCACTGAGGAGGGCTCGGTCGAGATCGCGGCGCGCGAGAAGAACATGTCGCGAGTCGAGTTCTCGGTGCGGGACACAGGGAGGGGCATCGACCCGAAGGCGCGGGAGACCCTCTTTCTGCCGTTCAGGCGGGTCGTGGAGGGCGACGGCTACCACTTCTCCGGCACGGGATTGGGCCTGGCGCTGTGCCGGCGCCTGGTCGAGGTGATGGGGTCAGAGTTGCGGGTCGAGACGAGACCCGATTGGGGCACGCGGTTCTACTTCGACCTCGAGCTGCATCCGCTGAACCAGCAGTAAGCGCCAAATCTGTAGCCAGCCCTCGACAGTAGATGATGGAGCGCCACGTGGCGCGCCTCCATCATCCCATGATCCAGCCTCCAAATCATTGCCAGTCAACCCGTTAGACCTCCATGCCGCCTGACGTCTAGCAGCACGGCCCTTGCCTCCGAGCTTCGTGCGTCCTGCACGAACGACCCCCAGCGCGCGGAGGCTCGTGACTTCAACTCAGGTACAGCCGGTTCGATGGTCGACTCGCCGACGGGTCGCTGGGACCCGGCCACTCAACCATGCGCCCGAGCACGACCTGGGGCGCCGCACCGTGAATGTCGGGGTGGCCGCCGTGGGACTCCTGCTGGCGCTGCCACTCGCGCTGGTCATCGCCGTGCTCATCAAGCTCACGTCCCGGGGGCCGGTGTTCTTCACGCAGACCCGGGTGGGAATCGACCGGCGCAACGGCACGGCGCGGACGGGGAACCGACGTCGGCGCGTCGACCACGGTGGGAAGCCCTTCACCATCTACAAGTTCCGCACGATGCGCCACACGAACGGCGACCGCGAGGCGGAAGTCTGGGCGGCGCCCGATGACCCCCGGGTAACCTGGATCGGTCGCTCACTTCGGCAGTACCGGCTAGACGAGGTTCCCCAGCTCTTCAACGTGCTCCAGGGCGACATGAACCTGGTGGGTCCGCGGCCCGAGCAGCCGGCCATCTTCGCCCGGTTGCAGGGCCGAGTGGCCGATTACGGGTTGCGCCAGCAAGTGCTGCCTGGGATCACTGGATGGGCACAGGTGCGGCATCCCTACGACAGCTCGGTCGATGGCGTCAGGCAGAAGGTCGCGTTCGACCTCGAGTACATCGCCCGACGGTCTGCACTCGAGGACCTCAGGATCATGGCGCTGACCATTCCGGTCGTCGTCTTCAGGCGGGGTGCATGGTAGCCTGACGGCGGCGCTCACCAGTCGCGGGTGGCCACGGCGCTCGTGCGATCAATGATCTCCCCGATCTGACCGCAGATAACCGACCAGTCCTGAGGCCGCACTCGGTCTGCTTGAGCGCGGCGTTCCCGCTCATCCCGCCCCCGCTCCACGGCTTCGGTCAGCCTCGTGACCCACGAATCCACATCACTAGCACAGTACGCGATGTCGGGGCACCGCCTGACCTCAGGTAGGTCACTCGACACGATGGGAAGACCAGCGGCAGCGTATTCGCGAAGCTTGATGGGATTGACTGAGCGCGTGAGGCTGTTGGTGTGGAAGGGGATTACCGCCGCCTGAAAGCCGCGGCAGTACTCGGGGAGGCGTTCGTAAGGTCGCCTCCCCAGCAGATAGATGTCGGGGTGCGAGCGAAGCTCCCCAAGATCCGTTCTGGTCTCACCAATGAGAACGAAGGAGTAGCCCGTGCGATCTGCCAGCTGTCGGATCAACTCCAAGTCGATCCATTCACGAATTAATCCAAAGAACCCGACTCTGGGTTCCGGAATCGCCCTCAATTCCTCCGGGAGCGGACCTGGGTCGAGGGCGGTGGCGAAGTGAGCCACGTCCACGCCGTGGGGCACGTAGTGAACGCGCCGGCTGTGTCGCTCGCAGTGCACAACGAGGTCCAGCGCGGACGCGATGACCACGTCGGCTTCCCCCAGCAACTGCGCCTCCGAGGCGGTCATGCGCTCAGCGCTGTAATCTCGGAATGCGCTCCATCGGTCCACGCAATGATAGACCAGCAGACTCCTACGCATGTGCCTGATGTACGGCGCGACGTGAGGCGCA
>JBDHAF010000229.1:0-5403 GCA_039588255.1 Gemmatimonadota bacterium
ACTAGTCAGAGCCCAGTTCAAGCGGATGGATCCACCTGGTACGGCAAAGTTCGGGATCAGGTCTTGCATTGCCACATAGCGGCCGGACATCGTCCGACGGGTCGATCCGTTGGTGAGATGCCTCCATCCACTATAGCAGTGTGGCAATGCAACGGGCTGTTGCCCGAAGGCACGTCAGGGCGGACACGATGATTGCCGAGCGCATGATGGAGCACTTGTGCATCACCGTCGATGGCGGGTGTTCATCACTAAGCGGCCGATGCCAGGAACGAGGCCAGTGGGCCGGTTGTGACCCATTTGAGACGTATTGGGCGAAGGCTTCCAGTACGTATTTCGGTGAATTTGGCAGGGCGTTGCGGTTCAAACTGACAACCCATTTCGCAATAACCCGAAGCAATACACATAAATGCCATGCATATTTCACAAATATTCTCTCAAATGGGTGATGCTCACATCAATCATCTGGCGTAAGCTACCAACCAGGCAAAGGAAGGCCAGCCGACCCTCAGATGCAGAGTTTAACCAAATGCCCCGCGGTTGGCCGGTTGGGGACGCTTGTGGAGGCGGCCACGAAAGGCCGACTTTTATGTGAGAGGAGCGACAATGAAGACAGTCTTAATCGGTGCGACAGTGACGTTGGCTGCGGGCCTCGCCTTCGGCAGCACCGCCTGGGCGCACCACAACGCGAACCACAGCAAGGGCCCGAAGGTCCAGCCAGTGGTGGACTTTGACATCCAGAAGGAGCGGCTAGCGGGTCCTTACGAGGTCGATCTGGCGACTTGGTTCGGGAGCTTGAGCGTTAGCACGTTCGATCTGTCCAGCGCGGTCGACCAGGACCCCGAGGACGAGGGCGGCGTCATCGTCGGCTGGGACGTGCCGCAGCACTTCGACATGAAGATCTCGGTGACGAACAACACCGGCGTCACGCAGAGCAACCTCGCCATCTACGACGTCATTCCCGCCGACCTGAACCTCGCATGGTATGTCGAGGACCAAGAAAGCGGAACACCAGCCGAAGAGGAAGACGCTGCGGACGGAAACCTTGATGGCAATTGCGGTGATGGCACCTGTGATGGCACGGACACAATTAATACTATCGTTTACGACGGCTTCGACTTCTGCACGGACCTCGTCTGCGACGGAATCGTGCTGACGCAGTCCAACGCCGCGTGCGACATCGTGCCGGGCCAGCCCCAGGGTGCGATCGCGGGCCGGAAGGGCGACGATCCCCTGGGCCAGCGCTGGAAGGAGCCCGAGCAGCTAGCCATCAACGTCAACTCGATCGACGACGGCGGCACCTGCATGTTCACCATCTACGTGGTCACCGACGGCAACCCTGGACACGTCGATTTTGGCGCTGACTCATTTGAAGACTGCCTGTACGTTGACGGCGGTGAGGGCAATCCGGCGGGAGCTATCGCTAACTGCTCGGACAATGGGGACGCTAACAATGACGATCCCCGCCAGATTCTCCTGTTCACGCTGTACTCGCCTACGTCGTGCGGCCTGATCAAGACCGTCGACCATGACAGCAACGCGGGAACGCCGGAGATCCCGGTGTTCGACACCTTCGCGCTCAACGACGGTATCAAGGTCTTCAAGATCGGTGACGATGAAGACGACCTCGACAGCGGGGGCACCGCCGTCGAGAGCTGGCGGCTGGTCGGTCCCGAAGGCTCGCTTCAGCTGACACCCAACGGCCACGACGGCAGCTTCACAGCCGATCCCGCCATCGTCGGCGAGGACCTGTGCACGTAATTGCACTGCCGCTCTGAGCCGCGCATAAGAGAGGGCTTCGGCCCTCTCTTTTTTTTCCGGTATGCGCTGAGACGGTGTTTGGGTTCGACGCCTCATGCGTCAGTATAAGACTTCCAAGTAAACGGCCGTATCACCGTGTGCGACTTCCGGTGTTGGCTACACCTTGCCGTTCCGAGCGTGCCTTCGGCACGACCGCTCTACCCGGGATAGCGAACCTTCTGGCGGGAATGTCGCCTTTCCCGCCGGGGGCGTCCGGAGTACCCTCAGCTTCGGCCGCGGCCGGGGCCGCCGCGGTACGGGGAGAAGTGACCCACGCCGGACCCAACAACGCGGGCGAGATCGAGACGGATCATCTGCGACCTTTGACGCTTGCGCCTATTCCGGACTCGGCGTTGCGACGAAGAGCTCGCGCCGCAGAAGATTATCGCCCATGGCCACAAGCTTGGAGCGCCACCCGGACAGACGCTCGGCGAACTCGGTGGCGCCGATGAGCGCCAACAGTCCATCCTTCTGCTCCTCGTCCGCATGAAGCTGGCGGCGGCATGAGGCGGAATAGGCCAACGTGATATCCTCGTGGCCAGTAGTGATCCAGCCCGTCTGAGCGAGCAGCGTGGGATAGTCGGTGTCGGTTTCGATGAATTCCGGCCCGTTCGCCACGGCACGACCGTATTGCTCGGCCGAGAGGTCTGGTGTAACGGAGATGACCGTGAACACCATGCGCCCATAACGACGAATCACACGTCGGCAGGCGGCAAGAACGGAACGCTTTTTCCTGAGGCAGCACAGAAGATCACTGTGGCTGATGGCATCGAAACTGCCGTCTGGAAAGGGCAAAGCTGCGGCGTCGGCAACGGCCGCCCAAACATTTCCCGCGATGCCGTCGTTGTCGGCTCTTTCTGCTGCAATCCGAAGACCGGCCAACGGAAGGTCGACGAGCACAACGTCGCAACCACTCGTCTTGCCCATGTAGAGTCCCGGCCAACCGGAGCCCGCTCCCAGGTCTAACAGGCGCACGCCTGGATGCAATGCAAGACGCACGGCGATCTGCTCGGCCTCAGCCTGGGTCGTCCAGCTATTCCCCCCATAGTCGCAGCCGCACACGCTGCGTTCGATGCTCAACATGACCGGCGATAGTGCCCTCACATAGAGCGATTCAAACCGTTCTCTTTGGGCCCGCTCCTCCGGACTGCACGTCATCCACCGATGCATTCAATGACCGTCCCCGGCCGTGACCCAGTTGGCTCAAGTTTAGCAGCAACTTTCATAGGCGGAACCTCCGAATTTGGCGACAAGCCGCAGTTTCGGGCGCCGAAAGCAACGTCCGCAGGACCCCAGACACCGGACGCCGAGCGCAACGCGCCTGCGGGGTCGATCCCTTCTTTGTGGGCACGTCCGCAGTCGGAGGTGCAGCCGACGCGCCGACAGGGCTCGCGGCACGGCAGCTGCACGACCCTTTGCAGGCCTTCGGGGAGGAAACTGTGGGGGAGGCTAGGCTCGACCGTGCGGCGCGCGCAATCCGATCTATGGGGATTCGAGCGCCGCGGCGGTCGTCGAGGGACGGCAGGCCAAGGGTCTGAAGCTCACCGAATTGCTCGGTAATATACACGCGCGTGGGAGGAGCAACGCCAAGTGTTCGGCTTTGCGAGCCGATAGTGTCGACCTTCTGATCATGGTGTTCGGTGAGTGTCGGCGTCACGACGATCACTCTATGAAGGCTGCTTCCTACTTTTCAGAAGCCGGAAATTGCATTCGGGGGACGCCTCTCCGAGGAGTTCCAGTTGCTTGCTCCGGCGTTCACCCGGTTGATCGAACGCTTGCGCGCCCGTATTACGAACCGGTGAGGTTAAACACGGTGCAGCTGGCCGCTGGCCGCGTTGAATGCCTCGATCATGGCGTCCCAGGCGGGGGCGAGGTCCATAAGGCGATCCCAGAACCTGGGGTCGCGCCGGGCGTCGAAATCCTCGATGGCGACGCCTTGCTGCTCGACCCAGGTGTAGTAGCCGAGGTTGAAGATCCGTTCGCGGCCCCGCTGATCGAGCTCGACAAGGTGGTCGGTCACGGCTCCCAGGATGTGCCGGCCGAACGCCTCCGCCGCGGCCAGCTCGTCGAACCTCCCGTCGAAGTGCTTGACCGCCGCCCTGTTGCGCTCGGTCACGTACATCTCGGCGCCGTCGGTGGCCACCGTCAGCACCGCGTCGTCGGCCCCGAGGTTCAGGTATTTCGCCAGCTTGATCGACGCCAGAACGTTGGCGATGGAGGACAGGCCGAGATCGGCCAGCCCCTCGACGATCGCCCCCGTCACGCCTTTGCGGTGGCGCAGGAACCGACGGCCGGTTTCGCTGTTGAACAGCAGGTTGAGGGCGTCGGGGCCGGCGTCTGATACGGCGACGACGAAGTCGGTGTTGAGAACGTTGTGGATGAAGGGCACGTGCTTGTCGCCGATGCCCTGGATGTTGTGCTCTCCGTACCCATTGTAGAGCAGAGTCGGGCATTCCAACGCCTCGACGACGCAGGTCCTGGTGCCGAGGCGCCGCTTCAGAAAATCGCCGGCCGCGAGCGTTCCGGCAGAGCCCGACGCCGCGACAAAGGCCCGGGCCCGGAGCCCACCGCCGCCGCTCACCGCCGCGAAGACGCGAGCGAGCGCCGGCCCGGTGATGGCGCGGTGGACGATGTAGTTTCCGAACTCGCCGAACTGGTTGAGGATGACGTTGTCCGGATCCCTGGCCAGCTCGCGGCAGGCGTCATAGATCTCCTTGACGTTGCTCTCGCTGCCCGGCGTGCGGATGATGTCGGCTTGCTCGCTGACCCAGCTCTCGAGCCAGGCGAAACGCTCCCGGCTCATGCCTTGGGGCAGCACGGCGACGCCGCGGCAACCGAGGATTCGCGAGATCGCGACTCCGCCCCGGCAGTAGTTGCCGGTGGACGGCCAGACGGCGCGATGGCGGGTCGGGTCGAACCGGCCCGTGATCAGCCGCGGTACCAGGCAACCGTATGCGGCGAGCACCTTGTGGGCGCGGATCATCGGGAAGCGATTGCCGAGCGCAACGACGATCTTGGCCGGAACCCCGGTGAGCTCGGAAGGCAGCACCAGGTGCCCGGGAACCTCGGCGAAGCCGCACCGGTCGGCGGCGTTGTGCCAGTGAACGCGGAACAGGTTGCGGGCGTCGGGTGCGTCGGGATCGACCGTGGCGAGCGCGTCTCCCATATCTGCCGCGAAGCCGCTGGGATCGGCCAGTTCCGAGATCTTTGGCAGACGAATGCCGGCGCGGCGGAATCGCTCCACGGTCCGCCCGTAGACCTCGCGGTCGACGATCTCGGGTTGCAGTCCTTGGGGCATGGATCGTTCCTCCGGGAACTGCGGCTCACACTGTTTTCACCATGCCCTTGGTCTGGGTGATCAGCTTGTAGCTTTCGGGCTGGCGGTGGAGGGCGAAGTTGAAGACGTTGTCCTGGATCTCCTTGCAACGGTCGAGGTCGCACTCGTACACGATCAGCTCGTCCTCGAGCGTCTCGCACTGGGCGACGACCTCACCGGTCGGCGCGATGATGCAGCTGCCGCCGATGAGATCGCAGCCCTCTTCCCGACCGGCCTTGGCGACGCCGACCACCCAGGTGCCGTTCTGATAGGCCCCCGCCTGCATCACC
>JBDHAF010000230.1:0-8374 GCA_039588255.1 Gemmatimonadota bacterium
GCCGTAGTCCTGGTCGGTGGTGAGGACTTCGTCTCCCGGCTGCAAGTCGATACCGAACTGGCAGATCTCCAGCGCTTCGCTGGCGTTGCGCGTGATCGCCATTTCCTCGGTGTCGCACCCAAAATCTCTGGCGAGACGGCGGCGGACACCTTCGATTTGCGGCTCGAGAATCCGCCACATGGTGTACACCGGAGCCTCATTGGAGTACTCCACGTATCGCCGTAAGGCGTCCTGCACCACCTTGGGAGCGGGACTCACACCGCCATTGTTGAGGTTGATCAAACTGCGATCCACCGTGAATGCCTGCTGGATCTGCATCCAGTAGTCTTCGTCTTGCATTCGGTTTAGGCCGCCTCGTCGCAACGTGGGAGCTGTGACGGCAGCGGCGCCGGCCATGGAGTGAAAGAACTCGCGGCGAGTGACCATGCTCGGAACTCCTGAGAAGGACTGCTGGAGAGGTGCCAACATGTCAGACTCGCCACCCACTCCCCCGCTGTCAATAGTCCGAACCGGGTGGTTTCCCTTCGGGAGTCTGCCGTGTGAAAACACCCGACGCCACGAGCGGGCCGACGAGCGCTATCGTGGCAAAGAGGAACCACTGCACGGCATACGACAGGTGCGAGCCTTGCGTGAGCTGGGGAAGGGGCGCGGCCCCCAAGCCCCGAGGGACGTCGGGCGGCATGACGGTGCGCCGCAGCACCAAAGGTTCGAGCGTCTCAGGAAAGAGCGGCTGCAAGACCGCAGGGTCTGCCCGCCGCATATAGAGTGGCCACGAGCGGTCAGAGGGAAGCCCCCCTCCGTCCAACCGCATGAAGACCCCTTCAACAACGGCTGAGTCCGGTTCCCGGAGGACCCCGACGTCCACACCCCGGGCATCCGGGGAGATGGCGTATCCCCGTTCCACGAGGATCACTCGGCCGCTTCCGGTCAGCAGGGGGGTCACCACATAGACGGAGGGAATCCCGTTGACCATCCGCCCCTGTTCGATGACTTCTCGGGTGTAGTCGAAAACGCCCGTTACGCGGGCTCTCCGGTACTCGAACGTTTCGGGATCGACCCCCAGGGTGACATCGACGGGAACGTCACCCATCCGAACCTCGATGACCGCGTTTCGTGCGACACGCTGGCGGTGGCGATCGAGCTGCCAGAAGCCCAACCGCACACAAACTGCGGCGATCGCGACCGCCATGACCCCCACCAATATCCGATTCAGCACACGCAATCCCTCTTGCTTTGGCGCCGAACTACGGCTCGCTGAGCCACATATAGAAGGAATAGGGACAATCTAATCGTAAATCGATCTTGACACCGTCGACTGAGGGAGCCACCGTTAGCAACTTGCGTCTACCCGAGGCCTCATGAAAAAACTCAAAATCGCCGTCATCGACCTCGTCACGAAGGGACCCACGAAGGCTCTGTACGCCCGGGTCATGAACCCCAATCTCGTGAGCATCATGCCGCAGATCGTTTCGGTGTGGTGCGAGGAGGCCGGGCACGACGTGAAGTTCGTCTGCTATACCGGATTCGAGAATCTACTCGAAGAGATTCCGGAAGAGACAGACATTGTTTTTATCACGGCGTTCACGCAAGCAGCACAACTTGCCTACTCCATCAGCAACATGTGCCGCCAGCGTGGTGCGGTCACGGTGCTGGGCGGTCCACACGCTCGCTGTTATCCGGACGACGCCGTCAAGTACTTCGACTATGTAACCGGATTCACCGACCGGGAGATCATCAGCGACATTCTGGCAGACGGCGAACCCCATCGGCCCATGGGTGTTCAACTCGCGGCCGACGATCAGCCCACCGATCTCCCCACGGTCGCCGAGCGGTGGAAGTTCATCGAGCCGACCCTGGCGAAGGCCCCCACAATCAAGATCGTCCCGCTGATCGGCAGTTTGGGGTGTCCGTACACCTGCAGCTTCTGTATCGACTCGGTGGTGGATTACAAACCGCTGGACTATGACCAACTGCGGACCGACTTGCGCTTCCTGCTCGAGAAGATGAAGCGGCCGCGGGTTGCATGGCACGACCCGAATTTCGGCATTCGCTTCAACGATTGCATGGACGCCCTGGAAGATGCGGTCCCGCCGAACAGCATGGACCACGTCGCCGAAAGCAGCCTGTCGTTGCTCTCGGAATCGCACCTCCAGCGACTCCAAAGAAACGGATTCAAGGCGATTCTCCCGGGTATTGAGTCGTGGTACGACTGCGGCGGCAAGTCCAAGTCCGGTGCACGGAAGGGCGAAGACAAGGTCCAGCAGGTCTCAGATCATACCAACCTGATCTTCAAGTACATCCCGTACGTGCAGGCCAACTTCGTGTTGGGTCTGGACTCCGATGCCGGCACGGAGCCGTTCGAGCTCACCAAGGAGTTCATCGACAGGACGCCGGCAGTGTTCCCGGGATACTCGTTGCTCTCGGCATTCGGACAGGCCGCACCGCTGAACCTCGAGTTTCAGGAAGCGGGAAGAGTTCTTCCCTTCCCGTTCCATTTCCTGAACAACCATCACGCGATGAACGTGCGTCCCAAGAACTACCAGTGGACCGAGTTCTACGACAACGTGATCAGTCTGACCGAGCACACCTTCTCGTGGAAGAACATCGCCCGCCGCTTCCGCGCTCAGGGCTCCACGATCCCCGGATGGATGAACGTGCTCCGCGCCGTTTCTTCGGAAGGCTTCGGCCGGATGAAGTACTACCGCACGATTCGCGGGCTGTTGGATTCCGACCTCACGGTGCGCCGATTCTTCGAGGGTGAGACCACAAAGATTCCCCAGTTCTTCGTGGACAGGGTCAAGAACGACCTGGGTGACTTCTGGAACTACCTCCCCAAGGGCGCCCTCGAACACGATCCCAAAGCGTACCTCAAGCGGCACACGGAGACGCAGAAGCTGGTACAGATCGGGCAGGTGTAGCGCCGCTACTCGTCATCGGGTGTCAGTGTCAATGGCACCCGATGAGCCTTACCTTCTCTCAACCAACGCCGACAGCGCTGCCAATGTCGGCAGCCGGAGCAACGGGCGTCCGCGCTGAGCCAAGGCCCGGGCATCGCCCTCGGCCTGCGCCCGCAACAACTGCCCGAACCCGCAGCCGGCGCCGGGAATCGCCACATCCTCTCCAGGTGATTCGACGATCTGTATGAAGTGACCCCGCTTCGGACCACCTTTGTGCAGCTGTCCGGTGGAGTGGAGGTATCGCGGTCCGTATCCGGTCGTCACCGCGACCTGGAGTCGGTCCTGCAGGGCGCGTGCAACATTTTCGAGCAGACGGTCCGCGTCACCGCTGGGCGCGACGTACGCGAGAATCGCCACGTAGTCTCCAGGCTGCACCGCCTCTGCGAAGCCTCTGAAGTCCCTGGAGTCCAAGGACCTCAACGGAGGCAACACCGCGCCGGCATCGAGAACCTCCTGGGTGTTTGCCTTGCTCTCGGCCACATTCGGCTGATCGAAGGCGTTCACGCCCAAGACCGCGGCGGCCACCGCCGTGGCGAACTCCCAGCGAAAGAACTCGCCACCTAGGTGGTCTCTCGACGGCGTGGACAGTCGTACCACCGGGTGCCCGGCTTCGGCGAGTTGGTCCAGCTGTTGGTCCACCGCGGTGTTCTCGTCTCCGTCAACTTGCAGGGACACGAAGACCCGATCCCGCCCATATGACTCCACCGTACCCAACGTCCCCTCGATAACCGGCAAGACTCCCACGCCGCCTTTCCCGGTGCTCTCAGCGATCAACTGCTCGGCCCACATGCCAAAGCCGGCCAGGGCGGGCGACACGGAGATGGTGAGCTTGTCGCGGCCGGCCACCGCCGCCTCTCCGATTACGGCGCCGAGCCAGGCCCCGGGGTTGTCGGGAGACGCCGCGCCGCGGCACTGGTCCATCGCCGATCGGGCGTTCTCCAGGATCGCGTCGAGGTCCACCCCAATGAGCGCCGCCGGTACCAGGCCAAAGGGGGACAGCGCCGAGAACCGTCCCCCCACATCGGGATCACCCTCGAAGATCCTCCGGAAGCCCTTCTCCGAGGCGAGGCGGGCCAGCGACGACCCGGGATCCGTGATCGCGACGAACCGGGAAGGGTTGGCTCCCGCAAACCGCCAGAAGTAGCTGAGGAAGCTCGTGGTCTCGAGAGTCGAGCCCGACTTGCTCGCGATCACGAACAACGGCTCGCTGGCACCTTCGACGGCGCCGCGAACTGCGTCGGGGGCGGTGCTGTCCAGCATCGTCAACCTGGGATACCCCAGACCCGCTCCGAACACCCGACTGAAGACCTCGGGGGCCAAGCTCGACCCACCCATGCCACACAGCACCACCACGTCACACTCCTCGCGAACGCGATCGGCAAACGTGTGCAGCTCCGAGGGGGTTTCAGCGAGGCGCTCGGTGACATCGAGCCATCCGAAGCGGTTCGTCAACTCCCGGGTGGACGAGGTCGCGCCCCACACGGCCGGGTCCTTCCGCCAGATCCGCTCCACGACGGACTCGGCGGCCATCGCCTGCAGCCGCCGCGCAACCGCCGATTCCAGCTCTCCGAGAAAGACCGAACGACCGTAGAGGCTGATTGCTACCCTCCGAGGAGTGCTTGTGCCCGTTCCACCACCCGCTCCGGCGTGAGCCCGAAGTGGACGAAGAGATCCTTCGAGGGCGCCGACGCCCCGAAGCCCTCGATCCCCATAACCGCTCCCCGGTCCCCCACCCAGCGATACCAGGACATGGGGTGCCCCGCCTCCACCGCCACCTTGGGAAGGCCCGGCGGCAGGATTTCGTCGCGGTACCGGTCGGGCTGCTCCGCGAAAGTCTCGAGGCACGGCAGGTTCACCACGCGGGTCGCTGTTCCCTGTTGCTCCAGGGCCTCTCGGGCCGCCAACACCACGCTCACCTCCGACCCGCTCGCCATGAGGACCACGTCCGGGGAACCTCCGGATGCCTCGGCGAGGACGTACCCGCCCCTGGCCAGCCCGGCGGCGGCCCCGAGGTGCGACCGGTCCAGCACCGGCACCCCTTGCCGGGTGAGCACAATGGCCGTGGGTCCGTCCTGCCGTTTGATTGCCTCGCGCCACGCCTCCACCACGTCGTTGGCGTCGGCCGGACGGATCACCCACAGGTTGGGAATCGATCGCAGCGCCGTCAGCGTCTCCACCGGCTGGTGGGTGGGGCCGTCCTCCCCCAAGCCAATGGAGTCGTGACTGAAGAGATAGATGGGGCATTGGCCCATCATCGCGGCGAGGCGGATCGCCGGCTTCATGTAGTCCGCGAAGATGAGGAAGGTGCCCCCGTAAGGTCGCACGCCGCCGTGGAGCGCCGTGCCGTTCATCACCGCCGCCATGGCGTGCTCCCGAACCCCGAAGTAGAGGTTGCGGCCGGTGTAGTCCTGGGCCCCGAAGTCGGCTGCTTCCTCTAGCTTCGTCATGACGGACCCGGTGAGATCCGCAGAGCCTCCCATCAGCTCCGGCAGCACCCCACCCAGGGCGTTGAGAACCGCCCCAGACGCCTTCCGAGTGGCCATGGCCCCACCACCAGAGGCAAAGGTTGGGAGGACGCTCTCCCAGTCCTCTGGGAGGCTCCCAGCGACCCTCCGGAGGACGCTCTCCCAGTCCTCTGGGAGGCTCCCAGCGACCCTCCGGCGCAGCTCGGCCGCCTCCTCGGGAAAGGCCGCCTGGTAGGCCGCGAAGCCCTCCTGCCACTCGGTCTGGAGATCGGCCCCGCGCTCCATACACTTCCGCCATTCCGTGAGGGCCTCGGCGGGCACCGCGAACGGCTCGGTCTCGGGCCACCCCAGGTTTTCCTTGGTAAGCGCCACTTCTTCCTCACCGAGAGCCGCGCCGTGGGACGCCGCCGTGTCCTGCTTGTTGGGGCTCCCATAGGCGATGTGGGTTCGGACGATGATCAGCGAGGGCCGTGGATCCTCCTGGGCAACGGCGATGGCCCGATCGAGGGCCTCCAGGTCGTTGCCATCTTCCACCGTGGTGACGTGCCAGCCGTACGCCTCGAAACGCCCCACAGGATCGTCGCTCACGGTCAGGTCCGTCGCGCCGTCGATGGTGATCCGGTTGTCGTCGAAGAAGCCGATCAGGCTCCCCAGCTCGAGATGCCCCGCGAGGGACGCCGCCTCGTGGGAAACTCCCTCCATGAGATCCCCGTCGCTGGCCAGGAAGTAGGTCCGCTGGCTCACCACTTCGTGGCCGGGGCGATTGAACACGGCGCCCAAGTGGGTGGCGGCGAGGGCCATCCCCACGGCGTTGCCGACGCCCTGGCCCAGCGGTCCGGTGGTGGTCTCGACGCCCGGCGTGACACCGCACTCCGGGTGTCCCGGCGTCTTGCTCCCCAGCTGCCTGAACTGCTTGATGTCGTCGAGGGAGACGTCGTACCCCGTCAGGTGGAGCAGGCTGTACATGAGCATGGAGGCGTGGCCGCACGAGAGGACGAATCGGTCGCGCCCTATCCATTCCGGATCCGCCGGATTGTGGCGCAGGTGCCTCGTCCACAACACGTAGCACAGGGGCGCCAGCGCCATCGGCGCACCCGGGTGCCCCGAGTTCGCCGCCTGGACGGCGTCCATGGTGAGAGTACGAATTGTGTTAACGCAGAGATCGTCGAGCGAAACGCTGGTCATGGTGATGGGCTCTGCCACCTACCTGTTCCTCACGGAGGGGCCGGTGCGGGGGCACCGGCGCTGGTTTAGGGCCGCCGAAACATAGCACCTCCTGCTGTGCAATAAAGACGCCCGGGACCCGCCACGAACGGGGCCCGCGGCGCCTAAGTCAAATCTCAGGCCCAGCAGCCCCCCGTAAGGTCGCTGCAATAGAACGCAAAGACCAGGAAAAGTGCCCAGAAGACACCGAGTACGACCAGGCCAACTTGCCCCACAGTCGGTATCCGTTCTTGATAGGGAGGCGAAAACGGAAACGCGTCGCGAGCCGGCGTATCGTCGCGCACGCCAACCGTGAACAACAACGCCGAACGGCTGTTGGGTTCAACCACGGGCACGCCGATACGAGAGGGGGTCTGGTCGGTGCGTGGGGCAACCACGCTGGGAATGTCGGTGGCCGTCTGGACGCCGGTCGGATCGTCGAGCACTCTCAGCCCGTGCGGGCGCTGCTGCTGCGCCGCCAGGGGACCCGCAGCCAGCAATATGACGGCGGCGACGACGGTGGCTCTGGTGATCTTCATAGAATCCTCCAGCCGAACGACCATCAATATAGCGTTGACGCTATAACAATATAGCGTATAGCCAATATTGTCAATATCGCCGTGGGGAAGCGAATCCGGATACTCCCGGGACGGATGGAGGGTGTTGCGCTTCAGCAGGGGGTAGGGGCGACCGGAGGGGGTCGCCCCTATAGCGTCTTCGCCAGGGTCACTGAACCGGCAGAGCCTTCCGGGGAATCATCTCGTCCCGCATGGCCAGGTTGTAAACGGTCCACGCCACGATCGTGGCGGCCTGCTTCAGGTCGTCGATGACCAGGTGGTCGTACGTGTCGATGTTCGAGTGGTGGGTTCTGACGCTGTATTCGATGGGGTCCTGGGCAAAGTTGAATCCCGGCACGCCGGCCCGGTCGAAGGCCAGGTGGTCGGTGCCTCCCACCTCCTGGTGGCGCACCGTCGCGACGCCGAGGTCCCGCATCGGCGACAGGATCTGCTCGAAGATCGCCGCGGCAGCCGTGTTCCCCTGGTCGTAGATGCCGCGGATGCGACCGGTGCCGTTGTCCACGTTCACGTACGCGGAGATGCGGTCCAGTTCGGCCTCGTGGTTGCTCACCCAGTTGCGGGAACCCAGGAGTCCCTGCTCTTCCCCGCTCCAGAGGGCGATCCTGATGGTGCGCCGGGGCCGGACGCCCAGGGTCTGGAGGATCCGCATCGCCTCCATCATGACCGCGCTCCCCGCGGCGTTGTCCGTAGCGCCGGTCCCGCTGTGCCAGCTGTCCAGGTGCGCGCCCAGCATGACGACCTCATCAGCCAGATCGCCACCCCGGATCTCCCCCAGCGAGTTGTAAGCCTGGAGGTCGTCGTCCAAGAAACGGTTGGTGACTCGGGCCTCGATCTCCACCGGAACGCCGGCCTTCACGTTGCGGTAGATCTCGCCGTATTGCTCGTGGGACACCAAGAGCCCGGCCATGGGCTCTCCCCCGTCGGGCCGGCGGCCTGCACCCGGCATGCTGCTCACCCGGAGGACGCTGTACTGCCACCCCGAGGGCTGGAGGTACGCCGCGATGTCCTCCTCTGCCAGAAACCGCATCACGGCGCTGCGGGCGTTGCGATTGAGGGGTGGCCGCTCCCGGTGAATGATCGTCTGCGGCCGTCTCGGCGGCGGCAGCGTGTCGAACATGTGATCGAGGGTGAAGCGGCGAGGCGCCTGCGTGTAGCCCCACTCCGGTTCCAT
>JBDHAF010000231.1:0-5328 GCA_039588255.1 Gemmatimonadota bacterium
CGACGCCAAGGCCGAGCGCCGTTTCGCGTTCTGGAAAGGCAGATTCGCCAAGTGGCTCTTCAAGGTGGCGGGCATCCGGCTGAAGAAGAAAGCGCTGCCGATGCGACCCACGCACCGCCCCACGGAGCTGCAGATCGGCTTCGCCGTAGATGCCCTGTACGAACAACTGCCCAAAGGGGTTCGAGCCGATTTGGGCGACGTGCCGTCGGTGGCGCGACAATTGGAGTCGGATGCGCAGCGGCTCCGGCAAACCTTGGAGATGCTCAACGATGCCCACGCCGCCGCGCGAGCCGCGGGCAGTGATGTCCCACCGGATCTAGAGGAATTCCGCAAGGGGACGGAGCAACATCTTGCGGAAGCGGTAGCGTCTCTGGAATCCCTTCGGTTGGGATTGCTCCGCCTCACCACCGGTACGGGATCCGTCGAGAGCTTCACGACCGACTTGGCGGCAGCCGCGGACGTAGGGGACAACATCGATCGCCTGATGGATGGGATGGGGGACGTGGAGCTGCTATTGCGGCCTACCTAACAAAGGAAACGCCGCCAGTACCGAACGACTGGCGGCGTCTCAGACCTTCCGCAACCTGGTACGACGCTACAGCGATACCTAATGGCGCGGACTGCTTCTTCGCGATTCGGTCCGGTTAGTTACCGGTGCGGCGATCGCTTGCCCTTTCCAGGTTGCAGCTGGTACATGGTCTAGACAATTGATCACCTCCTCTCTAAGGGTTCTAGTCACGGGCGCGAACGTGACCACCCTGAGAACAGCGGCCCGGATCAACATGGGGAAGCCCAACTCCCCTCCGAACCGCTAAAGCGGTGGCCGATACCAAGTTACAGAACTTCGGTCCGTTGCGCCAGATCCCGCTCCGCCGCTCCGACCGTCGCTCCATAGGGCAAGACGAGCAACGCGGTGGCCGCGGCGGCCACCGTCCCGAGGATGACAGCCAGGCCGAATTTCTGCGTTGGCGGGAAGGTGGACAAGCTGAAAATGCCGAAACCCGCCGAGATGATGAATGCGGCGCCCACTATGGGCTGCCACAGCTCACGTTGGGCGGAGCTCCAGGCGTCCCACCGAGAAGACCCTGCGGTTCGAAAACGCCGGGCCCGCACCATGAGGTGGATCATCGAGTCCACGCCCATCGCCAACGCGACATTTGCGGCGGGCGACGAGATGATGTCGATGGCCCGCCCCAGGTGACCGAAGCTGCCGAGCACGATCAGGGGGATGCCGGCGAGGCTGAGGACCATGGCGGCCGTGACACGTGCGTCGCGCGAAACGTAAAAGGCGATGCACAGGAACAAGGCGATGAGTCCACCGAGGCCAAGGCGCAGGCTCGAGGCGATCAGCTCTCCTAGCTGCCCCTGCTGTTCGTACAGGCCGCCGACAAGCACGGGCTCGAGCCCCTGCGCCCGCACGCGCTCCTCGATGCGCGCGATGACGGCCCTCCGCGGTTCGGTTCTGCCGGCTTCGTGCATGCGAAGGAAGAACAGACCCTGTTGGCGGTCCGGCCGGATGTAGGACGCGATCGTGCCACGCAACGCGGTGTTTGAGAGGAAATCCAACAGCTGCGCCGGCGGAAGCCGCCCCACGAACGGCGCTCTGCGCGCCTCGGCCAGAATCAAGGCCGGGGACACGACGCCCCCGATGGACGAGTCGCCTTCGAGGTCGAGTTGGAGGTTCCACATCCGTTCCACGGCGTCGTTGGTGTCGAGTCTCCCGTCGCCGGCGTCCTGGACGACGAGATTGAGCGGGCTGCTTCCGCCGTCCCGGTCGACGGCCTCCAGTCCCACCCGCAACGGATCGCCGGGGGTGAAGTAGGACAACAGGTCCGGGTCGGTGTTGACCCGGGGTACGCCCAGCGAGGCCACGACGCCGACCAATGCAAACACGGCGAGGTGCCGGCGGCCGTTTCGGGGGCTCAGCGGGAGGTGAAACGAGTGTCTCCGCCGGAGAAGACCGGAGAGTGGTGCAACGTGGCGCAGGAACGGCGGGAACACCGTGTAGGCCACGACGATCGCCGCAGCCGTGCCTATGGCTCCCGCCATTCCCAATTGGCGTAGCGGTTTGGCGGACGCCAAGAAGAGACTCACGAAACCAAACAACGTGGTGAGCATGCACCAGAACGATGCTGGCGCCGTGATGGCAACGGCCCGTCGCACGGCGTCAGCAGGGTCACCGATGGACTGATCACAACATTGCCGCCAGTTCGACGTCAGAAAGACGATGTGGGATAGGGTGAGGACGAACACGATGGTGGCGATGTTCGCGGTCAATAACCCGATCGATCCACCCACGACTTGCGTGATGATCAACGTGAGGGACGACGCCGTCACGCAGGCAGTCAAGGTGCCGAGACGATGGCCCCCGAGCGGTAGACGACCGCGACGATCGCTGCAAACACCACCGCGGCCACTACACTGAACATCGCGAGGTCGCGGAACAGGTTCCGGCGAATGAGTTCGATGACGTATGGGACCCCGGAGATCACCGCTCCGAAGTCCGCGTCCTGAAACTCGGCCGTCACACGTTCGATCTCCTCGATCAACAGTCCGGGGTCGCTCGTGTCCGGCTCCACCTCCAGGAGGAGGTTCGTGGCCCGTTGATCCTCGGAGATGAGGACCCGCTGCCACAGCGGGCTCTCGAATGCGTCGCGGTTGGCGACACTGCTGACGTCCACGACGCCGTCGACGCCCGACAGCGTGCCGGCCAAGCGTTCGACGCGTTCCCGGTACGCAGCGTCGCGGATGTCCGGCGCCGCCACCCGGAGGATGATCTGCTGGGTGGTGGGAAACCGCTCCGACACCTGGGCCGACGCCACGTACTGGGGATCGTCGCGGGAAAAAAAGAATTCGGCCTCGACCTTCGGTGTGAGGTCGACCCACAGGAACACCACCGCCAGGACGGAAGCGGAGAATACCATGGAGAGCCAGGCGGCTCGGCGAGTGGATGACGCTGCGATCATGTCGTGACTCGTCTCGGGCTTTCGGCCCTCGAGGGACCCATCTACCTACACCGAATCGGATGGATTGTCGAGAGGCGTGGAACTCGTCCCTTGACACCTTTGGCCGGGACGGCCAGTCTGCGGGCAATGAACATTCTGGCCGTCTTGCGGGTGATCGGCGCGCTCTTGCTGTGGACGTCCCTCTCCATGGTTCCGTCGGTCGTTCTTTCTATAGAAGAGGGGAATCTCGGCGGATGGCTGGTGGCTGCGTTGGCAACGGCGGCGGCTGGCGTCGTGTTGTGGCTCAGAACGCCGAAACACATCAGCATCGACCGGCGAGGCGGCTTGGTGGTGGTCGGACTGGGATGGCTCTGCCTCGTCACGGTCGGTAGCCTGCCGTTCATCTTCACCGGCGTGGCACCCCACGCGGTGGGTGCCTTTTTCGAGTCGATCTCGGGATTCACGACGACTGGTGCAACGATCTTCCCGGTGATCGAAGACCTCCCGCGTTCCATTCTCCTGTGGCGCAGTATCTCTCACTGGCTGGGTGGGATGGGCATCATCGTGTTGGGAGTGGCCATCCTGCCGTTCATCGGGGTTGGCGGTGCGCAGTTGTTCCATGCCGAAGCGCCGGGGATCTCCACGGACCGACTCACGCCACGGATTGCGTCCACGGCACGGTTGCTGTGGGGTGTGTACGCCTTCCTCACGGCGGGACTGTTCCTCCTGTATCTCCTGCTTGGCATGTCACCCTTCGATGCGGTAAACCACGCCATGTCCGCACTGGCCACCGGCGGTTTCTCGACACGGACGGCATCGGTGGGGGCGTTTTCTCCGGCCATCCAGTGGGTGACGACGCTGTTCATGTTGATCGCCGGAACGAACTTCGCGCTCCACTACCGGATGATGACGGGGTGGGGCAGGGCGTGGTTTGGAGACGTGGAGTGGCGGGTGTACGCAGGTGTGGCCCTCGTGGCGGCTCTGTTCTGCTTCGTGGCCTTGGTGCTCTCCGATGACGGCGGCGGCGGCCTCTGGTCGAGCTTCCGGGCGGCGTTCTTCAATGTGACCGCCATCATCAGCACGACAGGGTTCACCACCGCGGATTTCGGCGCGTGGCCCGTGGTGACCCAGGTCATACTCCTCGGCCTGATGTTCATGGGCGCAATGGGTGGCTCGACGGGCGGTGGGTTCAAGGTGGTGCGCGTGGTCGTGCTGGCGAAGCACACGTTCGGGGAGTTCCGCCGGGCGCTCCATCCCCAGGCGGTGATCGTCACCCGGTTGGGTCGTTCCCCGGTACGTCCCGACACCTTGCTCAAGGTCGTGGGGCTGTTTGCGCTCTACGTGGCGACCCACGGAGTGGGGACTCTGATTCTGGCGGCGCTGGGGAACGATTTCGTGACGTCGGCCAGCGCGGCCATCGCGGCCATGTCGAGCATCGGCCCGGGCCTCGGCGCCGTGGGGCCGTCCGGTCACTATGGAGACCTCGGTCTCGTCGCTCAGGGCGTGTTGGGCGTGTTGATGCTCCTGGGGCGGCTCGAGTTCTACACGCTCCTCATCTTGTTCCTGCCGGACACCTGGCGGATGGCCAAGTCCCAGTAGCAGGGCTCGCGGGTCCGTCGCTTGGCGCCAGGGAAAATGGGCGTTTCACGTCCATCGGGGTCGTGGACTTCAATCTTGGATTCCGTAAGTTGTTTGTTGGCAATATGTTGAGTTACTTGCTTCCGGGCGCCGCCGTCCACCGATCTCAGCGGGCCGAATGGCCCTAAGTGACCGTCCCACAAGCTTTTCCCGCCCCTTGACTCCCGATGAAACACCGTCTAACCTTTCCTGTCTACACCGGAACTTTTTCGGTGCTCGCTCTTTGAAAATTGACGATCGGAGAACTAGGTAAGAGTGCGGCCCGTTATCAGCGGCAGGTGCGAAGGCCTGCCGTGAGGGAAGTACTTCGAACTTATGTGAATCGGACAGAAGTGTTCGATGAGCTAATTGAATTCTTTGAAAATTTTCGGAGAGTTTGATCCTGGCTCAGGACGAACGCTGGCGGCGTGCTTAACACATGCAAGTCGTACGAACGGAGGAGAGCTTGCTCTCCAAAGTTAGTGGCGAACGGGTGCGTAACACGTGAGCAACCTGCCCTTTGGCGGGGGATAGCCGGCCTAACGGCCGGGTAATACCGCGTATTGCATCGCTATCGCATGGTAGTGATGTGAAAGCCTTCGGGCACCAGAGGAGGGGCTCGCGGCCTATCAGCTTGTTGGTGGGGTAACGGCCTACCAAGGCTACGACGGGTAGCTGGTCTGAGAGGATGATCAGCCACATTGGGACTGAGATACGGCCCAGACTCCTACGGGAGGCAGCAGTGGGGAATATTGCGCAATGGCCG
>JBDHAF010000232.1:0-5116 GCA_039588255.1 Gemmatimonadota bacterium
ACCAACACCCCGACGAGAGCGGCGGTGATGCTCTTCCCCATCGACCAGCTGATCTGTGGCGTGTCCTTGGTGAAGCCTGGCGCGTAGCGCTCGCCGACGATCTTTCCTTTATATGCGACGACGACGGCCCGGGTATTCTGGTCCGACTGCGCCATGCCCCAATCCAACGCGCCGTCGAGAGCCGCTCGGTCGATGCCGGACGGAGGCGGCTCCGTGGCATCCAGGTCGCCCATGGGCCACGGCTGCGTTAGGTGATCGGGCAGAATCGACGACACGTTCACCGGCGTGAAGAACACGTCGGACTCGCCACGGGGCAGAATCGTACATCCCTGATCGTCGTGGTACCTCGCCGAGCGTGCCGGGATACCTTCCCCCGAAACGGTGACGGCTGTGGCGTCCCAATCGATCTCGTACGCGAAATCCTCCTGCCAGAGGAACGCCGGGAACCGGGCGAGATCCTGGGCGAGGACCACCTCTGGGGTTCGCTGGTAGTCGCGCCCCACGACGAAAACGCCGGAGCAGATGTGGTGGGCGCCGAGCGCGGCCGCGTGCTCGAGTTGCTCGGCCGTAGGGGTCTGGCCGGCCAAGGCCGGGGCGAAAACGGCGCCGCATAAGAGCGACAGGCGGAGGGCAACCGACATGGCAAGCTCACTTACGGGGACTCCTGCAACCTACTTGTCAGTGGCTCTTCACGGAATCTGCCGGGTACTGACCACGATTCCCGATCACCCAGCAGAGGACATTCGCATGACTGATCTCGCCCCGGGCCGGGCCGTTCCCGCCGCCTTGCTCGCTGCCGCGCTCAGCGCCGCGCCGCTTGCAGCCCAATTGCGCCCCGAAACAGGAACCCTCGTGGTCGTCAACAAGCAGGCCAACACGGCGAGTATCATCGACGTGGCGTCAGGCGAGACCGTCTCCACCCTCCCCACGGGCCGCGGTCCCCACGAGGCGGCGATCTCAAGCGACGGCCGGTGGGCCGTGGTGACGGACTATGCCGGCGGGAACTCCCTCACCATCATTGATGTCTCCCGACCTGCGGTGGCGCGGACAGCCAACCTGTCACAGTACCCCAGACCCCACGGAATTGCATTCCTGCCCGGTGACAGCCTCGTTGCAGTGACCTCGGAGGCGTCTCAGAACGTCGTGTTCGTCCGGGTATCCGACGGGCGCATCACCAACGCCATCCCCACCGGCCAGAGCGGCTCTCACATGCTCGCAGCCGTCGCCAGCGGGAGGTGGATCTACACGAGTAACGGAGCCGGAACGGTTTCCGAGTTGGACGTGGGAGCCGGCCGCCGTACCCGGATCCTCGATGTGGCACCGCAACTCGAGGCCATCACCGTGACCCGAGACGGCCGGGAGGTCTGGGTGGGAAGTAACGCCCGCGGAACCGTCAGCGTGTTGAGCACGGAGACCGGTGAGGTGGTGGAGACGCTTCCCGGCTTCAGCTGGCCCTACCGCATCTTCATCACGCCGGACAACCGCCTGGCCATCATTCCGGATCTCCGGCTGCACACCGTCCGCTTCTTCGACCGAGCCACCAAGCGCGAGCTGCAGGTCCTCGAGATGCCCGGCGCCGGTCCGGAAGGGCTCACGCTCGGCGGGGACGGTCGGACGTTGTACCTGTCCCTCAGCCGGGAGGATCGGGTCGCGGTGATCGATCTCGAGTCGATGGAGGTCGTCCGGTACCTCCAAACCGGTTCAGGACCCGACGGTATCGTCTTCTCGCATCTCATTTTGAAACAATGACTCGAAGATTCCTTTAGCCATTGGATCTTTGGGCGCTCTTCTCCGTAGTCAGTGTGGAGAGGTGATGCGCCGTCCTTCACCACGCATTGACTCGCCAACGGTGGGAGGGGCCGTTGTCACACTCATCCACCCCGGCCCACCGGGCCGAGGGGCGTCGCCAATCCATAGGTACCGTTGCCCTGCTTCTGGGCACACTGAGCACCCCAATAACTGCCCACGCCCAGCGACTTGCCGCTGGGGTTGTCTCCACTGATCCCGTACGAGCGACGGCCGTTGCGGTTCGGGCGTTGCCCGAACCTCCACGGATCGACGGACGATTGGACGATCCTGCGTGGCGGTCAGCCGCGGTCATCACCGGCTTCACACAGGTCACTCCCCGCGACGGATCGCGGCCAACGGAACGTACCGAGGTCCGCATTCTGTACTGCGACGATGCGCTCTACGTGGGGGCCCGGTTGTACGACGGCAACCCTGGAGAGATCGTCAGTCGGTTGGGAAGACGTGACGGTGATGTTCCCAGCGACGGGTTCCTCGTCTCCATCGACTCGTACCACGATCACCGGACCGCGTTTGAGTTCGGCGTCAATCCTGCCGCTGTTCGGTTCGACGCGGTGACGTCTAACGACGATGGCCACGGAGATTATTCGTGGGACCCAGTTTGGGAGGCGGCAACCAGCATTGACACCGTCGGGTGGGTGGTCGAGCTTCGGATCCCGTTTTCCCAGCTTCGCTTCTCCGCGGCTTCCACGGAGTGGGGCATCAATTTCTACCGCGACATTTTCCGGAAACAGGAACACGTCGTCTGGAATTGGACGCCCAACACCGAGCAGGGATACGCGTCCCGCTTCGGCCACCTGAGCGGTATTGGCGAGATCCGGCAACCGCGTCGGCTGGAAGTGCTCCCGTACACCGTTGCCTCGAGCGATTACACCGAGGGCATGGACCGTGCAAATCCCTTCAACGACGGGAGCATCTACGACATTACCGGGGGCGTAGATCTGAAGTACGGAATCACGAGTGAGCTCACACTTGACGCCACTGTCAATCCCGATTTCGGACAGGTCGAGGCCGATCCGGCTGTGGTGAACCTGACCGCGTTCGAGACGAGGTTCGAGGAACGTCGCCCCTTCTTCGTGGAGGGCGCCAACAACTTCCGGTTTGGTGCGGGCAGCGGCGGGTTCATCTTCGGAGCGCCAGAGCTGGTCTACTCTCGCCGCATCGGGGCGGCGCCCTCCCGTCGGGTCCTGGAATCGGGTGGATACGTCGACAACCCCGCCGCCACCGACATCGTGGGCGCCGCGAAGATATCGGGGAAAACTGGCGGGTGGTCTCTGGGATTCATGGACGCGGTCACGGCGCGGGAGTACGCCCGTGTACAGCGGGCGGACGGCAGCGGGACGTCCGAGCCGGTTGAGCCGCTGACCAATTACGCCGTGATGAGCCTGCGGAAGGACCTTCGCCAGGGAAGCAGCGGCATTGGCATACTCGCTACGAGCGTGCACCGTGACCTCGAGAACCCGCTGCAAGTGCTTCCGACCGCAGCATACTCCGCCGGGGTGGATTTTTTCCATCGGTTTTCCCAGAACCAGTTCGCGGTGAACGGGACTGTGAGCGGTTCGCACATTCGGGGAAGTGTAGACGCCATCACCCGGGCGCAACGCGCCCCCGCACGCTACTTCCAACGTCCGGACCAGGGATACGTGTCCTTAGATCCTGTGGCGACCACCATGAGCGGTTATGCTGCGTCGATCCAAGCTGGTAAGGTGGCTGGCAGCTGGACCTACGGAACGGACGTGTTCATCCGCTCCCCGGGGTTCGAAATCAACGACGTCGGTTTTCAGCAGGTCACTGACCGGATCTTCCACGGCATCCGCCTCGGGAGGCGTTGGCTCGATCCCGGCCGCGTGTTTCGAAACTTCCGAATCGACGCGACGTGGGCGCAGAACTGGAATCTCGGTGGTACGCTGCTGAGCCGCGGAGCCTACGCCGGCGTCGGGGGTCGCTTTCTCAACTACTGGGGATTCAACATCGGTGTCAATCGGGGGTTCACGGCGCGCAGCGACAAGGCGACACGCGGTGGTCCGCTCATGGAGACTCCCAGCGTGTGGCACACAAATGCCCGCATCTCCAGCGATACCCGACAGCCAGTCTGGTTCAGCACGTCTGGTAGTTATGCCCGCAACGAATACGGAGGATGGGGAACCGAAATCGGCAGCGATCTCACCGTGCGCCCGGCGACCGCCTTGAGTACAACGATCGCGGTCAGGCTCGGGAAGGAGCACGCGATGGGGTTCTACGTCATGCAGCTCACCGACGCCACCGCCGCGGCCACCTTCGGCCACCGGTACGTTTTTAGTGAGTTAGTCCAGACGAGCGTGGACGTGACGGTGCGGGCCGATGCAGCCATCACACCAAATCTGTCCGTCCAACTGTACGCACAGCCATTCATAGCGTCTGGAGATTACCTGGGATTCAAGGAGCTGGCCGCACCCAGCACCTTCACATTTGTCAGGTATGGGCAGGACGAAGGCTCGACGTTAACACACAATCCAACGACGAATGTGTACACGGTGGATCCCGACGGAGAGGGCCCGGCCGATTCGTTCACGTTCGCGAATCCGGATTTCCTCGTGCGCTCGCTGCGGAGCAATCTGGTCTTGCGGTGGGAGTATGCCCCCGGCTCCACCGTGTTCCTCGTGTGGAACCATGGACGGTCTGGATCCGCCGCCGACCCCACTTTTCGCGCGTTCGACGGAATCCGCAAACTCTTCGGTGACACTCAGCGAAACACGTTCCTCGTCAAGGTGAGTTACTGGATCAGCAAATGACGTCGTGAGCCTCACCGAGATCTGCACTTCGGCCGTGTTGCCTGCTTGCACGGCGATCACGGCCGAACCGTTACTGTTCGAGCTTTGTCACGCCGCGGGCCGCAGGGCCCTTGTCCTCTTGGATGATCTCGAATTCCACCTTGTCACCCTCCCTCAAGGAGGAACCCTCTGAGATTTCCGAGTGGTGCACGAAGCAGTCTTTGTCTCCCTCGTCCGGTTTGATGAAACCAAAACCTTTGGTTTCATTGAACCATTTTACTGTCCCTGTGGTTCGCAATGCCTACTCCTCGTCGAAACTGTGATCCTCTAAAAGAAAGCGGGACCCGGCCATTGACCAGGTCCCGTTCCAAACTGTTCGCTGGTGGTGTCCACAGAACGTAACCGGCGGTTCTCGCTCTCTATCCGAACGCTACCGGATGGGTCAGCCGCTGTCAATTAACGCCTTCGGCGCCCCGCTGTTTCGTGAGCAGCCGCTCGGTGAAGTCGAGACGTTCTTCCAACTCGCCGATGTGCGTCGCCTGCTGGTCCTCTAGCTCGGC
>JBDHAF010000233.1:0-5062 GCA_039588255.1 Gemmatimonadota bacterium
TCGGATTACACGGCCTCGCTCCTGGCGGCAGCGCTCGACGCGTCGGAGATCCAGATCTGGACCGACGTCGGGGGCATGCTGACCACGGGACGCCCCGACGTGGAGGGCGTGCTGAGTATCCGGGAGTTGTCGTTCGAGGCAGCGGCGGAGCTGTCCTACTTCGGGGCCAAGGTGCTGCATCCCAATACCATCGAGCCGGCGCTCGAGAAGAACATCCCCGTCCGCATTCTGCACTCTCGGCACCCCGAAGGCACCGGCACCACGATTTTCGGAACGCCGGCGCCGGGAGGCGTTCAGGTGAAGTCCATTGCCGTGAAGGACGGCGTCATCGCCACCCGGGTGCGATCCTGCCGGCCGGCGCCGGTTCACCGCACGATATGGTCGATTGGCGAAGCGCTGGACCGGCATGAAGTCTCACCCCACCTGCTGGCCGCATCCGGCGATCGCGTGGTACTGGTCGTCGCCGCCGACACGAAGCTCGAAGGTGTCCTTCGCGAGCTCGGTGAAACCCTCGAGGTGTCGCACGAAGAAAACTGCGTTATCGTATCCCTCGTGGGTGAGGACGTCCGCGACACGCCAGGCGTCGCTGCGCGCGCGACCCGAGCGATAGGGGACATTCCACTCTTGTTGGTCTCATTCGGCGCCTCCGACACCAGCGTGTCGCTCGTGGTCTCACATGAGGATGTCCACGAGGTGGTCGTGAAGCTGCACGGTGAGTTCTTCGGCGAGGGGGTTCCGGAAGGCATGTTCGCACGCACCGACGTGGAGGCGAGTTTGTGAAGCTGGCACTTCTCGGCTCCGGCCGCATGGGGAGGGCGGTCGAGCGGTTGGCGCCTTCTGCCAACCACGAGATCGTGGCGACCTTCGATATCGACACGAACCCCGGTGGTGCCGCCTTGCGTGAGGCCGTCAGCGGCGTCGGCGCGGTGATCGACTTCACGCAGCCGGAGGGCGTGTTACAGAACGTCGAAGACGTCGCCCAAGCCGGCCTGCCCATGGTCGTCGGTACCACCGGGTGGTACGACGCCATGGACAGGGTTCGGGAGATCGTGGACGAGCACGGCACGGGCTTGGTCTGGAGTGCCAACTTTTCCATCGGCGCATTACTCCTCACCCGGCTCACCGAGCAGGCGGCGACGTTCCTCGACCGTTTTCTAGAGTACGACCCGTTCGTCGTCGAGCACCATCACCGCGGCAAGCGCGACGCACCCAGTGGTACTGCCAAGCGGCTGGCCGAGACGATATTGGGCTCCATGGCCCGCAAGAGCCGTGTGCTCGAGGGGAATCCGGACGGTCAGATCTCGTCCGACGCCCTTCACGTGGCCAGCGTCCGCGCCGGTGAGGCGTTTGGCCGACACACGGTGGGATTCGACACCGCCGCCGAGACGGTCGAGTTGACCCACACGGCGCGAGGACGGGACGGTTTCGCGCTCGGTGCACTGTACGCGGCCGAGTTGATTCAACACTACACCGGCATGTGCGAATTCTCGGAGCTCTTCGAACAGGTAACGGACCAATGACCCGAGCCTGGCAGGGGACATTCACCGCGATCGTCACGCCGTTCCAGCAGGGTGGCACACTCGACGAGTCCGCGTTGCGCACCCTCGTCGACCGACAGATCGAGGGGGGTGTCGACGGGTTGGTTCCGTGCGGTACAACCGGCGAGAGCGCGACGATGAGCACCGAAGAGAAGCTCCGAGTGGTCGAGATCGTGCGGGAGCAGATCGCCGGACGCGCCCTCGTGCTCGCGGGAGCCGGAGGAAACTCCACCCACGCGGTGGTCGAGTTGGCCAGGCAAATCGAACGTGTGGGCGTCGACGGCATGCTCATCGTGGTGCCTTACTACAACAAGCCGACCCAAGAGGGTCTCTTCCAACACTTCGCGACGGTAGCCGACGCCCTTCAAACACCCGTCGTGATGTACAACGTCCCCGGACGGACCAGCGCGAACATGACGGCGGCGACCGCCCTCCGCCTCGCCGAGCACGGTAACGTCGTGGCCACCAAGGAAGCGTCCGGATCGCTCGCCCAGGTCATGGAGATCGTCAAAGGGGCCCCATCGGGGTTTTCCATCCTCTCGGGGGAAGACGACCTCACCCTCCCGATCATTGCACTCGGGGGTCACGGCGTCGTGTCGGTGGCGTCCAACGAGGCGCCGGCGATGATGAGCGACATGGTGCGGTTGGCACTCGACGGCAAGATGGCCGACGCCCGAGAGCTGCACTACAAATTGCTCGGGCTCATGCACGTCAACTTCATCGAGACCAACCCCATTCCGGTCAAGGCGGCGCTCGCCCTAATGGGGTTGATCCAAGAAGCGTATCGCTTGCCGCTGACCCCAATGGCCGACGCCAAGCGGGAAAAGCTGCGCGTCGAACTGGCAAAGCTCCAGTTGATCGAGACACCGTGAGCGCGACCCGACTTCAACAGGAGATCGAGAGACTCTACGAGCTCCCCACGTCCGAACTACCGGGCGAGGCAACCGAAGTCGTAACGGAGCTCCGACAGAGGCTGACGGCGGGGGAAATCCGCGCCGCCGCACCGACGGACGATGGCTGGGTGGTGAACCGCTGGGTCAAGAAAGGTATCATCGTCGCGTTTCGTGCCGGCCAGATCGCCGACTACTCCATCAACCCGCAGTTCCCGTTCTTCGACAAGAGCACGCTGCCCCCCCGCCAGCTCACCGCCGATGACGGCGTACGCGTCGTGCCCGGCGGCTCGTCCATTCGTGATGGTGCGTACGTGGCCCGAGGGGTCGTGTGCATGCCGCCCATGTTCGTCAACGTGGGAGCGTATGTGGACGAAGGGAGCATGATCGATTCCCACGCATTGGTGGGCTCGTGCGCCCAGGTCGGACAACGGGTACACCTGTCGGCGGGCGTGCAGATCGGCGGAGTGCTCGAGCCCATCGGCGCCATGCCCGTTATTATCGAGGACGGCGCCCTGGTGGGGGGCAACTGCGGCGTGTACGAGGCAACCATCGTGGGTGCCGAGGCGGTGCTCGCCCCCGGGACGATCCTCACCAAATCCACCCCGTTGTACGACCTGGTGCACGACACCGTGCTCCGGGGATCGGGAGACACCCCGTTGACAGTGCCTCCCCGGGCGGTCGTCGTCCCAGGAAGCAGGCCGGCCAGGGGCGGCGTTGCCGAACGCGACGGCGTCCAGCTCTACACCCCGGTCATCGTGAAGTACCGAGACCCCGGGACGGACGCCTCCCTGGCGTTGGAGGAGGCGCTCCGTTAGCCGGTCCTACGTTCCGAGGACCGTCGCCACGAGCTCTCGGTCCCGCGGCCGGTTGTCGAGATTGATGACGATGATCTGCTGCCACGTCCCCAACTGGAGCCGCCCGTCGACGATGGGGATGGCGATGCTGGTCTTGAGCAACGCCGAGCGGACGTGCGAGAAGCCGTTTCCATCACCCCACCTGGCATTGTGCTCGTAGTGAGCATCGACGGGGGTGATGTGGTCCAGCACCGCCCGCAGATCCGACAGAGCACCACTCTCGTATTCGATCGTCGTCACCGCGCCCGTCGAGCCCACCAGAGCCACGATCGCCACGCCGTCTCGGACACCGCATTCTCCTGCCAGATCCTCCACGTCCCTGGTGACGTCCGCGTGGCCGAATTCCTCGGCGAGATGACATGTCCAACGGCGGTGTGATACCATGAGCCGACCATGAGCCTGAAAAGAGAGACCTGTCCCTGGGCAATCTAGCCCACTGCTTCCGGGAATCGAGCCTTGGCCGGGCAGAGGGTTTCGGAGACCAGGCCGCAAGACAGGTTTGCGATTTCTCTCAACACGTTAATTTTATCGGAATGCAAAGACCGGCCCTCAGCATCCAAACGCTGGAGCGCAACTCATGAGCATCGCCCAGACCGGAAAGAAGTACGTCATCCCTCCCCACGTCCAAGCCGACCGCATGAACCGCTACAGCATCTACCTCCTGGTAGGTGCCTTTGTGATCATCGGCTTCAACTACCGGTCGCTGACCATGACCAACGTGTTGTGGTTTGCGGCCGGGCTGTGCGCGTGCTTTGCCCTACTCTGTGCTATCGCGGTGGTGATCCTCCACGCGATCGCCTGGAACTTCGACCGGCTCCGGGAAGAGGCGGCGGGGGGCCGGCCATCGACGAGTGTGGGCTCGCCGGATGCCGGGACAGGCAGGCCCACGCCACCATCGTCGCCCCCACAGGAGTCGCCCCCACAGGCGTCGCCCCCACAGGAGTCGCCCCCACAGGAGTAGGATGGCGATCGCACGAAATCTCGCCGACGCATGATGGCCTGTTCGGGACTCCATACATGAATCGCTTTCTGAAGGTGGCGTTGACGGCTTCGGTTGTGTGTGCCTGCGGCCGCCCCGACTCACTGGGTCTGATCTATCTAGACGGCCGGGCGGTGGAGCCGGTCGGCGACAGCCTCCTCGCCATGACCACCCAGGGCCTGGGAGGCATCATCGTGTACGATCTCAGAATCGACGCGGCCGACAGCCTCGGACTGGGCGTGCTGCATGCCCCGGTTCAGATCGAGGCTCGCAGGGGTCGTTGGTACGCCTCCGACATCGTGGACGGCCGCCCTCACGTGGTCGTCCTCTCCTGGGACGGCGCGTTGGAGGCATATCACGACCTGGGTGACATCACGGCGACCCCCCACCAATTCGCCGTGCTGCCAGACGATCGGATCATCGTCCAGTCCAGGGATGGCCGGCTTCTCGCACTCGACGGAGACAGCGTGACGACCTGGGCGCTGGTGGAGATCGGCACGCGCCCCAGCCTGTTGGCGGGGGTGGCCGGCGGCGTGCTCCACACGGTACCCCTCGAGCACATCACGCTCTACAACGAGTTTGGCAACATCCGTTGGCGCATCCCGTGGTACTGGGAGGACACAGCGTTCTTCACCGACATCGGGACGGATCGCCAGGGTCGTATCCATCTGATCGCGGGTGTGCCCAGCGACGAGACCTTCATCGTGTACACATTGGGCCGAAACGACGGAGAGGTGCTTCAGTGGTCGAGGCCGGGCCCTCACGCCACCTTCACGATACGCCGCAACGGAATCTTTA
>JBDHAF010000234.1:0-4918 GCA_039588255.1 Gemmatimonadota bacterium
CAGTTGAACCCCCAACGGATGGCCCGGTCCACCGCCGCGATGTCGTCGCAGATCTCGCCCACGCGCATGGCTGCGTACGAGAGCGTTGCGGCCAGCATCTTCCACGTCGCCTCGGCCGCGCGGCCCTTGCCGAAGACCAGCTTGGCGAGGCGCTCGGTGGTGTCCTCGATGGATTTGAGAGGCTCCAACTCCGGAAAGGAGGCTCTCTCTTTGTCACGGTACTCGAGGGTCTCCAGGTCCAGGGTCAGAATCTCCGAGCCCTTGGCGCCCTTGACCCTCTTATAGAACCCGGCGCCGCTCTTTCGGCCCAGCAATCCCTTCTCCACCATCTTCTCGAGGAACTCGGGCGCGGCGAAGACGTCGCGGCTCTCGTCGTCCGGCGTGTTACGGAGGACGTTGTCGGCCACGTGGAGAAACGTGTCGAGCCCCACCAGGTCCGCCAGCCGGAACGTTGCCGTCTTGGGCCGGCCCACCACCGGGCCGGTCAGGGCGTCCACCTCCTCGACGGTGAGTCCCATCTCCTGCATCACCCGCAACGTCACCATCATCGCGTGGACGCCGATGCGGTTCGCGATGAAGTTGGGAGTGTCCTTCGCGAGAACGATCCCCTTGCCCAGCCGCATACCGGCGAAGGACTCCACGCAATCGAGCACCTCGGCTGCGGTTTCCGCGGTGGGGATCACCTCCAGCAGCTTCATGTAGCGCGGCGGGTTGAAGAAGTGCGTGCCGAGGAACCTGGACCGGAGCGCGTCGGGCAGGACAGACGCCATCTGGGCCAGCGACAGGCCCGACGTGTTGCTGGACAGAATCGCCTCGGGACCGATGTGCGGGGCGGCGGCGGCCAGGACCTTCTTCTTGATCTCCAGGTCTTCCTTCACCACCTCCACCACCCAGTCCGCCTCCCCGAGGCGGGACAGGTCGTCCTCCAGGTTGCCGACCTCGATGAGGGCCAATCGCTCCGATGTGAAGAGCGGAGACGGCCTGGCCTTGCGGAGAGCCTGCACCGAGTCGGCGGCTATCCGGTCACGAACCGCCCTGTCTTTGAGGGTGAGCCCAGCCGCCTTCTCAGGTTCGCTGGGTTCCTTGGGAACGATGTCCAGCACCAGAGATGGGATGCCGGCGTTGGCGAAGTGCGCGGCTACGGCGCTGCCCATCACGCCGGACCCGAGTACCGCGACCTTGCGGACTTGCCTCTTCATGGGGACCCCCGACCGAAAGAACTGAATAGTCGTTCACTAGCGTAATGTCCATCTACGGCCCTGTCAACTGGCCCGATCGGCGCCAGTAGTCTCTTGTATTAAAGGAAAATTGCGGCTATTCTGGTCTGGGCGCGTGGGACGGCCGAATGGTCACGGTCGTCGTAGATACTGAGGTTTCATTCATTTTTGGAGCCGGCTCAGCTAAGCATGAACGCCGAGCGGAAGGAAGCCAAGCGAGAGAGGATCCTGGACGCCGCGGTCCGTGAGATCGCCGGGCGGGGGTACCATCGCACCACGGTGTCCAATATTGCCGGCCGGGCCGGCGTGGCCGATGGGACCATCTACCTCTACTTCAAGGGCAAGGAAGACATCCTCGTTTCCGTCTTCGAGCGCGCCATGCAGCGCTTCAACGACGAGGCACAGCGGATCGTGGAGGACGGCCGCGGCCCGGAGCAGACACTGCGGCGCATAGTGGCATTGCATCTCGATCTGTTGGGAGAGGATCGCGACCTGGCGGTGATCTTCCAGGTGGAGTTCCGCCACACCCTCCACGTTCTGGAGCTGCTCTCCCGGAGCCGCATGCGGGACTACCTCGCCCTCATCGCGCAGGTCGTAGAAGAAGGAAAGGCCGACGGTGTGTTCAAGCCCGACGTGGACGCGATGTTCGTCGCCAAGGTTGTGTTCGGCATCTTGGACGAGATGGCCACCGACTGGGTGCTCTCGCGGAAGAACATACGACTGGCCTCCCGCTCCGACCCGGTGAGCGACCTTCTATTGGGTGGCTTGCGGGCTTCCTGAACCGCCAGCCGCCCCGTCCGCTCGACTGGTCGCAGTTCGGCAACGAAACGCGGCAACGGACAGGTCCGCGACCATCCACGTCCAGGCGGCGCCGGCGACGGAAGAGAGCTAGGCGGGTTCCTGTTTCCAGGTCTCGTATAGTGGAGCCCAGACCAATCCAAACGTGAACGCGAAGAGGTACTCTTCGAGCGGTGCCCCGAGCAGCCAGATGTTGGTCAACTCGGCGATGTTCCAATGGTCGTAGAAATTCGGATAGACGAGGCCCGTGACAACCAGCACGACGGTGTAGATCACGAGGAACGTCAACCCGCCGCCGAGAATCTGCCACCGCAACCCGGGCCGCCTCCACCCCACGAAGACCGCGGTCACGACGCAGACGACGGCAGCGTCGTAGATGATGTTGAGGCCGAACTGGGTCGTCGCACCGAACATGGCGATGAACATGACCACCAAAATCATGTTCTCGATGCGCACCCAGTAGGGATCTACGCTCTGCGGCGTGCCGGCGGCCTTGCGACGCACGATGGCTCGCCCTGCGTGCGTCAAGCCCGAGTCGATTTTCCGCAACAGGCTTGTCACGAGCGGCAATTCGGTCACCACTGCCGCGATCCCCCCGATAGCGAAGCAAAACAGGAAGCTCTCCAAATCCCAGCGCCAGATCTTGAATATCGAGGGTGGGGTCCAGTATTCGGGGACGAAGAGCGGCTCGGTGACGCCAAACCAGCCGCATGTGAAGCTGGCCCACCAGAACTCCCTGATGTTTTTTTGCAGTATTTCCGTCTTCACAGCCACAAGCGCGGCCGCCCAGAACGCGACGAGCACCAGGCTGCCGAAGAGAAACGGATTCATCGTGAGGGACACGTGAACGAAATCGCCCATGATGGGCAATCATAAGCGCGGAGGACCACGGTTAGCAAAGGGTTTCTTTGGTGACTCCACCGGCCCGTGATGGAGGGTCGCATAGAATCGCCACCAGCGTCGATCACAAGGTACAGGTTTCGACGCTCCACTTCGGCACTCAGTTGCGCTTTCTGCTCCCACTCCCCAACCGCACGCCATCCGGATGCTGGCTGCTTGCGCACCCCTGGAGTGGCGGATATTTCTGATCATCCCGAAGTAGGGCTCAATCCTTCACGCTGGAGAGATCCCAATGCGTGCCCTGTGTCGGTTGCTCTTCCTCGCCACCGTTCTGGTGGTTCCTTTGATGACTCTCGTTGGCACCTCGCCGGCCACAGCCCAGACACCCGATTCGTACGAAGCGCTCAACTGGCGTTACATCGGTCCCGAAGGGAACCGGTTCAGCGCAGCCGCGGGTATCCCGGGCGATCCCCACACGTACTACGTGGGAGCCGCCTCCGGGGGCGTTTATAAAACAATCGACGGGGGCGTCCACTGGGACGCCATCTTCGACGATCAGCCGGTCCAATCCATTGGCGCCCTGGCGGTGGCAATCAGCGACCCGAACGTCGTGTGGGCCGGAACCGGTGAAGGGAAAATCCGCAGTCACATCTCCCTGGGACAGGGAGTTTACAAATCCACCGACGCCGGACGGACCTGGACCCTCATGGGGTTGGCGAACACGGGGCGAATTCCCCGGTTGGTGATACACCCTTCAAACCCGGACATGGTCTTGGTCTGCGCGCTGGGACACGCCTACGGGCCGCAGCCCGAGCGCGGCGTCTTCCGCACCACCGACGGGGGCACCACCTGGGAGCACGTTCTATTCGTGGATGAGAACACCGGCTGCTCCGACATCGCGATGGATCCGTCAAACCCCCGGATACTGTTTGCGGGGACCTGGCAGCTGGAGATCCACACTTGGGGTCGTTTCAGCGGCGGACCGGGTGGTGGCCTCCACGTATCCCGCGACGGCGGAGCCACCTGGACCCGGCTGGAGGGGAATGGACTTCCCACCAAGCCGGTGGGCAAAGTGGCAGTGGCCATCGCACCCTCGAACACTCAGCGTATCTACGCAATGTTCGAGACCGGCGACGGCATTCCCTGGAACGGCGAGCCCACGGAAGACGGGCAGTTGTGGCGCTCCGACGACGGGGGGCACAACTGGACCATGGTCAGTCGCAACCGCAACGCCATGGGACGGCCGCACTACTACTCCCGAGTGGTGGTATCACCCAATGACCAGAACGAGGCGTATTTCCTCACTGCGTCTTTCGCGGCCTCCCTCGATGGCGGTCGCACGCTCACGACCGTGCCGCGGTCCGGGGCACCCGGCGGCGACCACCACGACATGTGGATCGATCCCACCAACGCAGACCGGATGATCGTTGCCCACGACCAGGGTCTCTCGATCTCCATCAACCGTGGGAAGACCTGGTTCAGGCAACGCCTAACCAACGCCCAGATGTATCACGTCACGGCCGACAACGCGATCCCCTACAACGTCCTGGGGAACAAGCAGGACGAGCCCACCTACCGAGGCCCCAGCGACAGCCGGCTCGGAGGTCGGGGTATCCCTAGGGGCATGTGGCATCATGTGGGTGGCGGGGAAAGCGGATGGGCCACACCCGATCCAACCGATCCCAACATCGTCTGGTCTTCGGCCTCAGGGTCAGGAATGGTTGGAGGCATAGTCGTCCGCTACGAGGAGGACCGGCGCCAGTTCAGGAGCGTGGAGGTCTGGCCGGAACAGAGCCGGGGGGCGGCTTCAGGGGTTCGCTATCGGTTCGTGTGGGACGCGCCGATTCACATTTCGCCGCACGATCACACCACCGTGTACGTCGGAAGCCAGCACGTGCACCGGACGCAGAACGGCGGGCAGAGTTGGGAAGTCATCAGCCCGGACCTCACTCTGAACGACCAGAGCCGTATGGGTCTCTCCGGCGGCCTCACCGGTGACAACATCGGCGTGGAGTACGCCGGCGTGGTCTTCGGCATCGCGGACTCACCCATCGAGCCGGGAC
>JBDHAF010000235.1:0-6439 GCA_039588255.1 Gemmatimonadota bacterium
GACGTGCAAATCGCCTTGCAGGGTCACCGAATAGCAGAGGTTGTACCCACACGAGGCGTCGCGGCCCAGCTGACAGGCCAACCACAGCTCCTGCTGCTCCTCGGTGATCGGCGCATCGGCACTCCGCACGATGGCTGCGTGCTCGGCGCCCGGCGCTGAGGCATCGGCAAAGAACCCGCCCTCCCGCATCTCCCCAGCAGCTTCTATGAACGCGCGGCGCAGCACCGCCATATCTTGATCCGTGTGCGCCGACGTCAGGAAGTTGGGCCGGCCCTCGTGACAGTGGATTCCCTTGTCACGTAAGTGATGCCAGAAGAGACCTGCGAATTCCCGATCTCCTCCTACCTGGATCGCGAACAATGAGGCGAAGTGCACGACGTGGATCGGGAGGCTTTCGTCTGCGAAGTAGCGGTTCAGGTCGCTGGCGAACTGCTCCGTCTTGGCGCTGATCGCGGCTTGAAGGGCTGGACCCTCCTCCCGCAAATGGACGAGGGCCGCATGCGCCGCAGCCAAAGCCAGCGGGTGCCGGACGAATGTCCCCGCGAACCAGGTGACGCCGGCCTCCGGAACCGACTCATCTCCGTAGCTCCACATGCCGCCGTCCAGCGCATCGAGATAACGCGCCTTCCCCGCCACCACTCCGATGGGCATGCCCCCGCCTACCACCTTGCCGTACGTCGCGATGTCGGCCTGCACGCCGAACCATGCTTGCGCTCCGCCGGGGTGGACCCGGAAACCAGTGATCATCTCATCGAAAACGAGCGGGATGTCGAGCTCGGCCGTGAGTGCTCGGAGGCTGTGCAGGAACTCCCGGGGTTGCAAATCCGGCTGGCGACTTTGAACAGGCTCGACGAGCACTGCCGCGAGGTCCCCGGCGTTGGCGCGAATCACGTCGAGAGATCCGTCATCGCCGTATTCCAGGACGAGGACGTCCTCCACCGTTTTCCGCGGAATGCCCGGCGCGGCGGGAGCCGAGCGGCCTCCTCGTCCCCCGCGCACGATGACCTCGTCGAAGATACCGTGGTAGGCGTTGGCGAACACGGCAATGCGGTCGCGTCCCGTGACCGTGCGGGCGATCCGAATGGCGGCGAGTACGGCCTCGGACCCCGTATTGCAGAAGGCGGCCCGTTCCATTCCGGTCAACTCGCATACGAGACCGGCCACCTTGCCGGCCAGCTCCGTCTGGGGACCGATGGCTAGACTCTTGCCGAGCTGCTCTTGGATGGCGCGCACGACGAACGGCGGGGAGTGTCCGAACAGCGTGACCCCGAAGCCCATCGTGATATCGAGCCACTCGTTGCCATCGACGTCCCACAGCTTCGAGCCCGATGCCCGCGTGCTCACGATGGGATAGACAATCTCCTTCCATGCCCGCTGGAAGCCGGCCGCCGTCCGCGGATCTGACAGCCGGCCGCGATGGAGCTGCGTCAGCCGCTTGGACTCCTTGGTGCGGTTGGCAAAGCGCGCGATCAGCCCATCGAGGTGTTTCTGCTGGCGTGCGGTCAGTCCCGGCTGGGTCGCTCGTTCGATGGGGCGCCACGGTCCAAAACCCGCTTCCCTCGCCGCGGGAGCTGCCCCCTCGGCGCCGCGTTGGGTGGCGTCATCACGTTGCGCCGGAATCGCTGGGGATTCTCGAGGCGCTTCGACTCCCGTTGCCGGGGCCGCGCCGGACATCTGGCCCCGCAACAACGCCAGTTGCTGCTCCATGAGCGCGAGTTGCTTCGCAACGACTCGCTCCACGACTCCAGGGTCCGCACCGCTCACGCTTTGGGGTGTCGTGCTTTGCTCCACGACGTCTGCCAAATCCCGAGCCGGGGTGGTTGGCGCCGGGACATGCTGCACGGGCTTCTCCGCGGCCGACTCGTCCTGGAACGCGTCCTGGGGAAGCTTCCCGTCGAGATACCGCGCCAATGCCTCCACTGTCGGCGCCTCCTCGAACAGCTGTCGGAATGTCAGGGCCACACCGAAACGCTTGCGGAAGGCCGTGTTTGCCTGCGTGAGGAACAAGGAGTCGAAGCCCAGCTCGAGAAAGCTCGCGTGACGATCGATCTCGTCGGCGCCCATCCCGCTCAGCTCGGCGAGGATGGCAACCAGTTCGGCGGCAATGCGATCCTGGCGTCCGATCGCCGCATGCACCGCCGCTTGCTCTTCCGGCTCCGCCGCCGCAGGACGCGTCTCCGGTGGCTTGCCAACACCCAATACTCCTGTGACTGCGCCGTGCCCAACCTCCTGCGGCCGCACATCGCGGATGGTTGGCGCTGCGTCGGCCCAATACCGCTTCCGCTCGAAGGGGTAGGTCGGAAGCGGTATCCGACGACGGCGCCGGCCACCCTGCGCCCGTGCCCAGTCCACCTTCGCCCCAGCGCACCAGGCGCGACCCACGCTCTCCAGAAAGAACGGAGCGTCGGGCGTCGGATCCTTGGGGTGTGGCAACGAGGACGTCGTCACATGACCGCCGTCCGGGCTGGGATGCTGTCGTGAAAGCATACCCAGCGTTTGGCCCGGCCCAACTTCCACCAACAGGCGACGACCGTCTTGGAGGATCCCGGACAAGCCCTCCGAAAAGCGCACTGTGCCCCGGAGGTGCTCGACCCAGTAGTCGGGATTCACCGCCTGATCATCGGTGATCCAGGTCCCCGTGACATTCGAAACCCACGCGCGCTCGGGCGGCCTCAGTGATACGGTCCGGACGAAGGCCCGAAAGTCGCCGAGGATGGAGTCGACAAGGTGGGAATGCGCGGCCACCGCGATATGAAGTCTGGTGATGTCGATCCCACGCCGGCCCAGCTCCCCCTCGACTCGGGCAATCGCTTCGAGGGGACCCGACACTACGCACTGCGTCGGGCTGTTGACGGCAGCCAAAGAGAGATCGTCGGCGAGGAGATCCCGGACCTCTCCCTCCGAGAGCGGGACGCCGACCATCCCGCCTCGAGGGAGCTTCTGGAAGAGTTGCGCCCGCCGCACCACCAGCGCCAGCGCGTCTTCCAGTGGAAGGGAGCCGGCCACGCACGCGGCAGCGTATTCCCCGAGACTGTGTCCGATCAACGCATCGGGCGCGACGCCCCACGCTTTCCACAACTCCGCCAGAGCGCACTCGACAGCGAACAGCGCCGGGAGGGCGAGCAAGGGGTCCTCGAAGGGCAACCGCGTCGCGGCGTCATCCGGGTAGAGCGTTTGGCGAATATCCATCCCCAGCGAGGGCTGCAAGAGTTCCGCGCATCGATCTACGACGCCCGCGAAGGCCGGCTCGGTGCGGTACAGCTCCGCGCCCATGCCCGTGTACTGCGCGCCGCCACCCGGAAACATGAACACGATCGACGCGTCCGATTCGACCGGACCCGCCGGTGTTCCCCCCCCCGTCCGGAGGGCAGAGACCGCGCCCTCAACCTCACTCGCCACGACGGCACGCCGATGCGCGAAGTGATGCCGACCGACCTGCAGCGTGTAGGCCACGTCGTCGAGAGCGATTTCAGGATGCGCTGCCAGGCGGTCCCCCAGCTGCTGCGTTGCAGCCTCCATCGCTGTCTGGCTCTTGGCGGAGACGACGAGCAGCTGGGAAGGCCGCGTCGGAGCGGAAGCCTCGTTCGCCTGATCACGCCCGGTCTTCGGCGCCTCCTCCAATACGATGTGCGCGTTCGTTCCGCCGAGTCCAAACGAGCTGACCCCCGCCCGTTTCGGACGATCGCTTCCCGGCCATTCCGCGAGCTGCACGTTCACGTAGAACGGGCTCAAGGCGAAGTCGATCTCGGGATTGGGCTTTCGGAAGTGCAGGCTCGGCGGGAGCCGCGCATGCTCCAGAGCGAGGACGGTCTTGATGACACCGGCCACTCCGGCTGCGGCGTCGAGATGACCGATGTTGGTCTTCACCGACCCGAGACCGCAGAATCCCGTCCGTCGGGTGTGCTGCCGGAACGCCTGGCTCAGCGCGGCGACCTCGATGGGATCGCCGAGCGATGTGCCGGTGCCGTGAGCCTCGACGTACGTGATGGAGTCCGGTGACACGTCCGCCATCGCGAGGGCTTCCGACACCACGGCGGCCTGGCCCTGAACGCTCGGCGCCGTGAAGCCGGCTTTCAGCGCCCCGTCGTTGTTGATGGCCGTGCCCTTGATGATCGCGCGGATCGTGTCACCGTCGCGAAGCGCATCGGACAAGCGCTTGAGAACGACCATCGCGACGCCGCTTCCCACCACCGTTCCCCGGGCGTCGGCGTCGAATGCCCGACACGCCCCGTCCGGTGAGAGGATGCCGTCCTCCTGGTACACGTACCCAGCGCGGAGGGGGACTTTGATCCTCGCCCCTCCCGCGAGCGCCATGTCGCATTCACCGCTCAATACGCTCTGACATGCGAGATGAATCGCCACACCAGAGGTCGAGCAGGCCGTGTTGACACTCACCGCTGGCCCTTTGAGGTCCAGCCTGTGGGCTATACGGGTGACGGCGTATTCCCGCTCGCTGGCAATCATGGCGGGATAGTGTCCCACCATCTCGAGCAACTCGGGGCGGGACACCAGGTTGGATTGGAAGTATGTATTGGCGGCCACGCCGGCGAAGACCCCGACCACCCCCGCGCCCCCCATGGGATCATATCCGGCATCTTCCAGCGCAGCCCACGCGCACTCCAGGAGCGCGCGGTGTTGGGGGTCCATGACCTGCGCTTCTCGCGGCGAAATCCCGAAGAACGCGGCGTCGAAGCCATCGGGCTCGTCCAGGACGGCGCCCGCATTCACGAAGCTCGGCTCACCGAGGGTCGCCTCATCGACGCCCGATGCGCGGAGCTCGTCGGGAGCAAACGCACGAATCGATGACACGCCATCCCGAATGTTCGCCCAGAACTCCGCGACGTTCCGCGCGCCGGGGAACCGGCCGGCCATCCCAACGATGGCGATCTCTTCCCGCACCTGATCTCTTCCCGCACCTGATCGTCACGCATCGGCGCGATCTCCCGATGTCCCGGGCTGGGCGGCACGACGCGCTAGCTGGCTCGCCAACGCCGCACGGCGGTCCCGCACTCGGCGCATGGTGCCTGCAGAACGATCTGCTTCGGGAACCGAGGCCCGTCGATCATATCCCAGGGACTCGGCCAGCTCCCATGTGAAGTCGGCCAAGAAGTCATCGTCCCGTACGCCGCGCCAGGCATCGGCAATCGACGGATCGATCGCCCCGCGGGACAGGAACTTGGTGTCGCCCATCGGCGTCGACGCGTGGTGAATCCCGTCCGTCATCTTGCGATCGAGATCGGCGTAGGGCTCCAGGAGCCCTCCATGAAATTCGAGGCCGAATCTGTCGCACAGGCCCTCCATCACGGCCTTCGGCTCGCGCACCAAGTCCTCGAAGCCGATGCGAAACTGGCGGTCGGCGGGAACGGTGCGGAGGAAATTCAAGATGTTGCGATGGCTCATCGACCAGATCAGCTCTCCCAGTTGGCGCGGGGAGAACGGGTGCTGCTTGAGATACAGCACCTGATGCACCCGATACGCCTCGAACGATCGGACCATCGCATAAGGGTGCCGCAGCAGATGGATGTAGAGGGCCCCATCGAAATTGCCCTCGGCCTTCTCGAGTGTGGCGGGGTCCAGGGCGTACGAGGGAGACTTGTCGACCAAGAGTCGGCCAGCCACCCATTCCTGGAGAAGCCGATAAAACTCCTTCGTGCTGTAGTCCTCTGCCTCGCAGCGCTCCATCACCGCCCGCGCCTGCTCGACTCCACAGGTCTTGAGCTCCATCACGGCGCGAACCGTTCCTTCCAGCCACACCGCAAACTTGCCCGAGTACGCCCGGCGCCGCTCCCGGAGCGACTCGAAGCCGAGGAGCTGAAGCTCTGATGCGGCAAAGAGCTCCGGGTGCCCCGCCAGCATCACCCGGAGCAACGTCGTTCCGGAGCGGGGAGGCGCGAGCACGAAGATCGCCGGCGGGTTCTTCTCGCCCGAGTCACGTGTCACGGTCTCGAGGTGGCGGGGAATGCAAGACTCCATCCTGGCAATCGCGTCGCGCCCGAGCTTCGCCTGGGGCACGGCGACGCCAGACGCCACAGCGCCGAAGCGGTTGGCTAGCTCTGCCGGGTAATCCCGCTTCACCAAGGCTGCATACCGCGCCACGGTCGGGGCCTCGAAGACGGTGGTGACGTTGATGAACGCGCCCAGTTGCCCCTGCAGACCGTTCACGAATTCCGCTGCCTGGAGGGACGTGCCCCCGAGCTCGAAGAACCCGTCGTGGATCCCCACCCGATCGAGGGACAGGATCTCAGCCCACTCCGCTGCAAGGAACAGCTCCAGCTCGTCGCGGGGCGCCACATACTCGGCTCCCACCTCCGGCCGGTGCCGCCCTGGTGTCGGGAGGGCGGCGCGGTCGATCTTGCCGTTGGGCGTGAGCGGCAGGGCGTCGAGGACCACCAGCTGTTGTGGCACCATGTAGGCCGGGAGGGTGCGCCGAAGATGGTCC
>JBDHAF010000236.1:0-5302 GCA_039588255.1 Gemmatimonadota bacterium
AGTGCCAGGTATGCTTCGGACGTTTCTACTCAAGACTTATGAACGTTGCCGCGGTGCTGGAGGCCGGAACCGTCGAGTGGGTGAGCAAGGAGCCGCCGTACGGTCGCCATGCCGGGGAGTTGTACGATCTGATCCCGGATTGTCGGCTCGTGATCATGCTCCGGGACGGGCGCGACACAGCGCTCTCGATGGCGCGCAAGGGCTGGCAGAGGGATGACCTACAAGCCTGCATCGACCGTTGGCGTCTCTTTTCGGAGATGACCCTCGAGTCGGTTGGAAGAGTGCCAGAGAGCAATGTCCTGCTCCTTCGTTACGAGGACCTCCTGGACGACGCCGCGGAGAACCTCGAGCGCGTCTTGGGCTTCTTCGGATACGATGATGTGGCTCTCGATCCCTCGAGGTTGGAACGGCCCCTCGGAGGCAATGCCGGAAAGTGGATGGAGGCGATGGGCCCGGAGACCAAGTCCTATTTCGACCGCACGTGCGGCGAAATCTCCGCCCGGCTCGGTTACGAGTAGCTAGGCACGACGCGGATCCGGCGGGTACGAAGGCAGGCAGTGAGATTATCGTGCCCTCCCAACCCTTTACGCACCGCGATGTCGGTGGACGTGCGCGTATAATGGACGTCGGCGGCAAAGACGTACGAGCAGAGTGGAATGCCGGACCCTTCGAGTGGGAAAAGGCATAGCGTATTCAGACGAGGCGCCAGCCTGGTCTTTCGCCGGCCGGCAACACGTCTCCGCCATGCGACGCGACGGCTCGTGCGACGGGTTGCCCGACGTCGCTACAAGCTCGCCAAGACGCTCTACTTGCATCAGCTGCGATCCAGACAGCGCCCGCACGAAGTCCTCGTGTACCAGATGGGAAGGGTCGGCTCACTATCGGTGGCGCATTCCATACAGCGTCAGTGCCCGGAGCGGAACGTATACCACATCCACTCTCTCCGCCGCGACCATCTGGATCACTGGGAGCGGTTGCGGCGACAGCAGTGGCGCGACCGGCCAATGCTCTCTGACTGGCACTGGAGAGGGTACTACGTGCTGGAGCGGCTGGGCGAAGGGGGCTGCTCCGATTGGTCGATTGTCACGATGGTTCGCGACCCTATCGCACGAAACATATCCGCCTTCTTTCAGGAAAGACTGGCTCGCAGGGACTACGACTTCGGTGCCTGTCAGACGGAAGCCGGCGTGGATCGCGCCGCGGACGAGCTGATCGATCTCTTATGGCTCCAGGCTGAAGAGTTCTTTACGGGGCGCGGCGACTGGGACACCGCATATCAGGGACAGCCGCTGCATTGGTTCGATCTGGAGCTGAAGGCCTTCTTCAGTATCGACGTTGTCGGCGAGGACTTTCCGAGGGAGCGCGGCTGGAGGGTGTACGAAGGTGCCCAGCGTCGAACCCTGCTGATCAAGCTCGAGAAACTCGACGCCGTCGGCGAGGCAGTCCTGTCAGATTTCCTCAAGACTCCCGGATTCCGTCTCCATCGCTACAAAAGGGGGACGCAGCAGGACTACGCACTGGTGTACAAGAGGCTCCTGGAGCGGATAGAGGTGCCGTCGTGGTATCTGCGAGTGCTGTACGACTCACCCACCTTTACTCGATTCTATACCGAGAAAGAGCGGAGCGTCTTCGAGCGCCGCTGGAGTCGTTGACAGCGAGGACGCAAGCTGCAGTTCGCCATCGTATCATTCCCCCTGACGCCTGCACCGATTCGACGCGAGAAGGAAAAGAAAACTGCCGGCCCGGACACTATCAGTACGGGCCGGCAGCTCGCGCCTCAGGCCTGGCGCGCCGTTGTTACACTCAGGTCCTTAGGGTACCCAAGTGGCGGACCGGTCCGGAGCCGGATGACCGGTCCGGTTCCGCTGGTTGGAGCCATCCGCGTTCATCGTGTAGATTTCCTCGTTCCCGTCCCGGTCCGACGCGAACGTGATCATCCGGCTGTCGGGGGTCCACCGGTTGGCGGATCCTCCGTCGAGCGCCGGGTCATTCGTGAGGTTCGTCTGACCGGATCCGTCGACCGCGCTCATGGTGTAGACCTCGAAATTCCCGTCTCGGTTCGTGTCGAACGAGATGAGGAACCCATCCGGCGACCACGACGGCCCACCGTCCCAGTCGGCGTGATTGGACAGGTTCACGAGACCGGACCCGTCCGCAGAGTTCATGACGTAGATCTCGTTGTTCCCATCACGGTCGGTGCGGAAGGCGATCTTGGCTCCGTCCGGCGACCAGGTGGGCTGCTCGTTATCGAACGAACCACTCGTGAGAGCCACTGGGTTCGAGCCACCGGCGTCCATCACCCAGATATCGCGGTCCGCAAGGCTCCCCCTCGTGAAGGCGATCTTCGAGCCGTCAGGGGACCACGTCGGGAATATGTCCGAGCTGCCGTTGTTCGTGAGCCGTGTCACGCCCGAGCCGTCGATATTCATGACGTAGATCTCGTTGTTTCCGTCCCGATCGGTCGTGAACACTATCTTCGAACCGTCTGGGGAGACGTCCGGGAAGTTGTCGTCGGACAGGTCGTTGGTGAGGTTGACCGGATTCGAGCCGTCCCCGTCCATGATGTGGATCTCCCGGTTGCCAGCCCGCTCGGACACGAAGACGAGCTGGAAGGCCGGGGCCGCGCAGGTAACGTCGAAGGCCGCGGCAGCGGTTCCACCCGAGGGGACGCTGACCGTGACCGGGTTGCTTCCGGTCACGGCGCAGTTCAGCCCGATGTCTGCCAGCTCGACGTCGTGGTCGCCGACGGGCAGATCGAGCACGGCTACCGTCTCGTTCACGCCGACGGGCTGCGGGGCGCCGCCGTCCACGGCGAAAGTGTAGCCGTCGGCGTCCAGCTCAACACCCGTCGTGCTCGTCACGACGTCGATGTTCCCCGTCAAGGCGGAACAGGTCACGTCGAAGGTCGTCTGCGCGGTAGCGGCCTCAGCGACGCTCACCGTCCGCGGGTTGGCTCCGGCCACCGCGCAATTGGCGGCCACGTCGCCCAGCTCCACCTGGTGGTCGCCGACGGGCAGGCCCGTGGTGCTGAGGGTCGCGTTCGCTCCCGTCGCCTGCGGCGCGCCACCGTCGATGCTCACCGTGTACTGGTCATCCGGATCGGCGCCCGTCGTGGTCGTGATAACGTCGAGGTCGCCCGTTAGCGCACTGCACACCACGCTGAACGTCGTCGCGGCGGTGCCTCCACCGGTGACCGTGACAGTGCGCGGGTTGGCCCCAGACACCAAACAGTTGGCCGCCACGTCGCCCAGCTCCACCTGGTGGTCGCCGACCGGCAGGCCCGTGACGCTGAATGTCGCGTTCGCTCCTGTCGCCTGCGGCGCGCCACCGTCAATGCTCACCGTGTACTGGTCATCCAGGTCGGCACCCGTCGTGGTCGTGACGACGTCGAGGTCGCCGGTTAGGGCACTGCATGTCACGCTGAAGGATGCCTGGACCGTCTGCCCGGCGGTGACGGTGACCGACTTCGGATTCTGCCCGTCAACCGTGCAATTCACCGCGACGTCACCCAGCTGCACGACGAGAGCACCGGGGGCGAGACCAGAGACTGTCTGGGAACCGTTGACGTCGATGGCCTGAGCGGACCCGCCGTCGATGCTGAAGGTGTATCCATCCGCGTCGATGTCGACTCCCGTCGTGGACACCGTCACCTGGATGGAGCCTGTCGTCGGAGCCGTCGGACCGTCGTCGTCGCCGCACGCGGCCAGAAACGCCGCGAGAGCCACGGAACTGAGCCCGGCGACTTTCAGGATCCGTCGCATGGTTGTATTCAATTCACCACCTCCTGATCTCCATTCCCGACCGAAGAGATCCCTCAGCGGCCGCCCCAATGCCGGCTGTAACCCAAGCACACGCGACGGCACAGATTAGACTTCGCAATTGCAAGTTCGGGGCCGTCGTGTATCACACGGGTCAGGGTGCTTCCGCCGATGAACGCCGTCGCCCTTACGGGGCCAGTCAGCCCGTCTTCTGACCCTTCCGACCCGATCGCAGCAGCGGACGCTTCTTCTGGACCTCGCTGTCGCCGCCGGTCGCGTAGGACGGGTAGTAGGAGGCGTAATGGGCGTAGCCGGAGCTGCGTCCGGTCGGGACGCCGTTGAGGACGAGGCCCAGTAGCGGCACCCGGAGCCTCCGGAGCTGGCTGACTGCCGCTTGCAGGACTCCTAGATCCGTTCTGTTGGCCCGGACCACGATCAGGGTCCCGTCCGTGGCAGCCCCGACGAGCGCTGCGTCGGTGACGGCCATCAGGGGCGGTGTGTCCATGATCACATACTCGTACCGCTCCCTCAGCTCCTCGAGGAGCTCCTCGAAGCCGGGGCCCCCGATCAGCTCCGTGGGGTTCTCCACTCCCCTTCCGCTCGGAAGGATGTGCAGGATGTCGGCCGAGATCCGCACGGCTTCGGCCACGGACGCCTCGCCGAGGAGGATGTCGGACACTCCCGGTGACTGGTCGATGTCGAAAGTCGTGTGCACCTGCGGCCTTCTGAGGTCGGCGTCCATGAGCAGTGTCGGGGCACCCTGATCGGCCAGGGTCAGCGCCAGGTTGGCGGCCACCGTGCTCTTCCCGTCCCGCGGCGTGGCGCTCGTCACCGAGATCAGCCTCGGCGGCTCCTTCGCTCCCGCGAATCGCAGGTGCGTGCGCAGCTTCCGGAAGGCCTCCTTTCCTATCTGGGGCCAGGCCGAACCGGAGGCGAGCGACCGGATGTTCGGGATCGTCCCGACCACCTCGAGGTCCGTGGCCAGCTCGGCATCCTGTAGCCGTCGTACCCGCGAGTCCACCTGGTCCACGAGGAGCGTCCCCACGAGCCCCACGAGCAGTCCGGCGATCAGTCCGACCATCAGGTTGAGGGTACGGTAGGATCGGTCGGGCCACACCGGGACGGCGGCCGGGCCACACCGGGACGGCGGCCGGGGCGACGATGTCTATGTCGCCCATCTCCACGCCCTCGGCGATCTGCGCCTCGAAGTAGCGGGCCACGAGCTGGTCGAAGACGCCCTGGACCGCTTCCACCCGCTGTTGGAGCTGGCCGTACTCGGCCGTTCGGACAGGCAAGCTGCCGGCCCGGCTGGCGAGCTGGTTGTACCGTCCCCTTTCCTCCCGGATCCGGTTGCGAAGGAGCTGAACCGCCTGCTCCGCAGCGAGGCGGGCCTGGGCCTTGGTCTCGGCAATCAGCGAGTCGACGACCTGCACCTGTGGGTCTTCGGATGTGAGGCCAAACCGGGAGGCCGTCAGCTCCGCCCGCCGGAGTTGAAAATCCTGAAGGCGACGGTTCAGCTCCGGCCCCTGCGGGACCAGATCACT